>DASRII010000349.1:0-18542 GCA_035650075.1 Micromonosporaceae bacterium
CGCGCCTCGGCCAATGCCTGATCGCGTCGGGCGGCGATCGCGGCCCGCTCGGCGGCGAAGTCGTACGGCTGGGCCAGTTGCGCCCGGATCAACGCGAGCAGGACCGCCGGCCGTTCGGCCACGGTGGGTTCGGTCAGGTCGAAGCCGACGGTGCGGTGCGCGTATCGGCGAACGTAGTCGGCGAAAGCCCCGGCAAAATCGGCATCGAGGTCGGCCAACGCCTCGGGAGTCGCATCGGGCTTTGCGAGGAAACGCCACACGGCTGGCCGATCGGCGGCCAGGCGTGCCAGCTCGCTGAGTCGCACGGTGGCCGCCATGTGGTCGCCCGCCAGACCGCCGCGCAGCCGTACGGTCTGCTGGCCCATCCAGCCGAACAGCTCGCCGCAGACCTTGGTGAGTTGGCCCATGACGGCGATCGCGGCACCGGTCAGCTGGAAGTACCGGTCGTGCAGCCGATCGAAGAGACTGACGATCGCCCGGATGTGTGCGTGTAGCGAGGCGTCGGTGAGAGTCGACATGTGGACATCCCGCAACTCCGCGATCTCCCGGGCGAAGGCGGGTTTCCAGGTCTCGTGCCAGCGTTGGATCAGTTCTCGCGGCCGGCCGTCGGCGATCGCCGCGGCGATGTGCTCCACCCGGCCGGCGGCCGCCTCGGTACTGTCGGGGTACATCGTGATGTAGACCCAACCACCGATCGATTGCGCCATGGGGACCGCGCCCGTCGTGAACGTGTGCATGTGCCGCAGCGCCGCGCTGAACACGGGGAGGAACACCGAACGCTCCATCGGCGTCCACGGGCGATCCATGCTGCCGTTGCGGATGGAGTGTCCGGCCGGCACCTGGATCTCGATCGGTATCTGCTCGACGACGCCGGGCGGCAGTGCCGTGATCGGACGTGCCTGCAGTAGCCAGAGCGTACCGTCGGCGAACGCCCACTCGATGTCCTGCGGAGTACCGAAGACGTCGGCGATGCGCCGTGCGAGCCGGGCCACCGTGCACGCCTCGAAGGCATCGATGGCCGGAGCGGCCGGCGACCGTCGGGACATGGTCGCGACGCCATTCCGTACGGTCCATTCGTCCGCGTCGACCTCGCCGGCCGCGAGCCGGTCGCCGAGGCCGGACACCGCGCTGATGACCGTCTCGCTGCCGTCTCCGGTCAGCGGGTTGCTGCTGTACGCGATTCCGGCGGCCGAGGCGTCGACCATCGTCTGCACTAGGACACCCAGGCGGGCCGGGCCACGGTGAGCGGTGCGGTATGCCTGGACGCGCTCGGAACCGGCGGATGCCCAGCAAACCCGAAGCGCCTCGACGACGGCTTCGAGTCCGCTTACGCCGAGAACCGATTCGTACTGGCCGGCATACGACATGTCAGCGAGGTCTTCGTCGATACCCGATGAGCGCACGGCAACCTGGCCGGAGCCGAGTCCCCGCAACGCATCGCGCAGCTCGTCCACCAGATCGGACGAGGGTGTGTCGCCACCCGACGCGGCGAACGCGTCGACGGTCACCGCGAATCCCGCCGGTACGGTGAACCCGGCGGCCAGCAGCTCCCCGAGGACGGCCGCCTTCCGGCCGACCCGGTCGGCGTCGGCCAGGCGAATCTCCGACAACGGCAGCACATACGACATCGCTTGGTCCCTTCCTGGGCGGCGCGACGACCGCGCCGGGCCGTGACACGTCGAACGGTCCCGTGTCCAGGTAGTGGAGCGATGGAGGCACGGTCGAAGGTCCGCGATCGCCAGGTCCGTCCGACATGGACCGTCACTGGACGGGTTCTCGACATGCGGGTACGACCGTGTCCGCCATGAATCCTGCAGGAGGTGCGGTGTGATCGGTCGACAGGCCTTGCCAGCGGAGTACCAGGAGTTCAACGGGCGGTGGGGGGCGCCGTTCGGTCTGCCGGCCGCCATCGGCGCAGGGCTCCGCCAGCGCCACAGCAACCCCCTGCCCGAGTACGGCCCGTTCGCGTTCCAGATCCCCAGCGGTACGCGGATCTTCGAGTACCCGTGGAGTTTCTTCGCCACCAAGCCCGGGCCAGGGTGCCGGGTGCTCGATGTCGGCGGTTGCGTGAGCGGGCTTCAGTTCGTGCTCGCGCTCGAAGGGTGCCAGGTGGTCAACGTCGACCCGTTCGAGGACGGTAGCGAGGGCTGGCCGCTCGAGTACTACTCGGCGACCCCGGAGCTGCACGACCGGCTCAACAAGGTATTCGGCACCGACGTCGAGTTGGTGACGAAGCGACTCCAGGACGCCAGTCTGGCGGAGGGCTCGTTCGACCGCGTGGTCTGCATCTCGGTGCTGGAGCACCTGGCGCACGTGGACGGGCAGGATCTCGTCGAGTACGCGGGTCGCCTGCTAGCCCCCGGTGGTCTGTTCGTTGCGACGATAGACCTGTTCCTCGACGTGGAACCGTTCGGAGTACTACCGCGCAACTCGTTCGGTACCAATGTCGACGTGGCCGGTCTCGTGGCGAACTCCGGGCTGGAACTGGTGGAAGGCGACCGTCGGGAACTGTACGGCTTCCCCGAGTTCGACCGCGACCGGGTCGTGGCGCATCTGGACGAGCTGTTGATCTCCCCGAGGTATCCGGTCGTGTCGCAGGCGCTCGTGCTGCAGAAGCCCGGCGAGTAGGCGTTTCAAAACTACCTGGAGGTGTCGTGTGATCGGTCGGCGTGCACTGCCGGAAGAGTACAAAGACTTCAACGCGCGATGGGGAGCACCCGCCGGCCTGCCGGGCACGTGGAACGTACCGCTGCAGAAGCGGCTCGACGACCCTTGCGCCGAGTACGGTCCGTTCGCATTCCAGATCGCCGGTGGCACCCGCGTCTTCGAGTACCCGTGGGTCTACCTGGCCGCGGACGCCGCGCCCGGTAGCCGGGTACTCGACGTGGGAGGCTGTGTCGGCGGGCTGCAGTATGTGTTCGCGCTCGAAGGCTGCCAGGTCGTCAACGTCGACCCGTTCGACGAAACCTCCGGTGGATGGCCATCCGGATCGGCACGCATCGTGTTGCCGCCCGACATGCACGAGCGGCTGAACAAGGTCTTCGGCACCGACGTCGAGTTGGTGCGCAAGCGGCTCCAGGACGCCGACCTGGCCGAGGGTTCGTTCGACCGCGTGATCTGCGTTTCGGTCCTGGAGCATCTGGAGCAGGTGGACGCTCAGGATCTGGTCGCAGCGGCCGGGCGCCTGCTGGCTCCGGGTGGCATCTTCGTTGCCACGGTCGACCTCTTCCTCGACCTCGAGCCCTTCGGAGTGCTCTCGCGCAACTTCTTCGGAACGAACATCGACGTGGCGGCGCTGGTCGAGCGCTCCGGTATGGAACTGGTGACGGGCGACCGCCGGGAGCTGTTCGGGTTCCCCGAGTTCGACCGGGACCGCATCGTGTCCATGTTGGACGAACTGCTGATCTCGTACCGCGATCCGGTGGTGTCCCAGGCGCTGGTGCTGCGCAAGCCCGAGTGACATACAGAACCTGGCGGGCGGTCGAGTCTTCTCGACCGCCCGCAGTGTGTTTACAAGGACCCGATGCGCCTACTGGCGGCCGAGGGCGGGGCGACGAGTCCGCTCCGGCCGGACTGCACGATCAGGTACCACACGGTCCGCAGCAGTGGCTGGACCGCACGGTCGTACACGGTTGTGAAGAGCTTCATCGCAAAGCCTCCAGGTCTGGCAGGATGTCGGCGGGGGTCGGGGTCGCGTGCATCTCGGCCCGCAGCGCCTGCGCCGCAGCCCGGTACCGCGGCTCGGTCAACACATCGACCAGCGCGGTACGGATGGAGTCCCGGTCGGCATCGGCCGCGCGCAGGGCGACGCCCGCACCGGTCGCCACCAACCGTTCGGTGTGGAACATCTGATCCGGTAGCTGCGGCAGAACCAGTTGCGGGATGCCGTGGTACGCCGCGGTGAGGATCGTGCCGTTTCCGCCCTGGTGCACGACGGCGGCACAGTGCGGCAGCAGCAGGTCCAGCGGCACGCTCCGCACCACGCGGACGCTGGCCGGCACATCGGTGAACGAATCCGCCTCCTGGCCGGTCAGCGTCACCACCAGCTCCGCGTCGAGTCCTTCGGCGGCAGATACGACAACCGGCGGCGCGAAGAATCGGAAGCCCGCGAGGCGGGTGGTGGACGTGCCCCAGGTCACGCAGACCCGGGTACGCCGGGAAGGCTCGCGCAACCAGTCCGGCCGGATCGCGCGGCCGTTGTACGGGATGTACCGCGTCGGTATGCGCTCGACGTCGGTCGGTACCTGCATGCTCGGCGGGCACGGATCCACAGTGGACACGCCGAGGACGTCGTATTCGGTGAGGCCCAGCCGCGCGGCCAGCGGTGCGACGAGCTCCGCTACCACCTCCCGCGCCTGGTACGTCACGTCGACGCCGTGCACGTGCCGGACGGCCGGGATGCCGAGCGCCGCACCGACGAGGGGCGCGGCGTACGTCGTCGGGTCGAACACGATCAGGTCCGGCCGCCACGAGCGGGCGTACGCGTACAGGTCCTCGAGCATCGCGTCCGCGTACGCGGTGAAGACTCCGAACACCCGGCGG
This sequence comes from Micromonosporaceae bacterium, assembly GCA_035650075.1. Lineage (GTDB taxonomy): Bacteria > Actinomycetota > Actinomycetes > Mycobacteriales > Micromonosporaceae > DASSUC01. The sequence continues at coordinate 4,543 of DASRII010000349.1, forward strand.
ACCCGGTCGCGCTTCTCCGGAGTCCAGTGCCGCATCGTCTCACCGGGCGGCGGCGCGTCCGGTACGGCGGTCAGCCGCAGATCCCGCATGACCCGCCGGTGTACCTCGTCGTGGTCGAGATCCGGTCCGGTCGCCACCGCCACCTGGCCTGAATCGGTGATCACCTGGCCGAGCGCCGGCTGGCTCGCCACGCGTACCTCGTGGCCGGCCGCCCGCAGCGCCCAGCCGAGCGGCACCATCGGCAGGTAGTGCGACGGCCAGGCCCACGACGTCATGAGGACGCGCATGACTCACCAGTCGACGGGTACGGCGAGGAAGCCCTCGAGCAGCGCGCCCTCTTGGCGGACCAGCTCCTCGGCGGGGACCGCCAGCCGCAAGCCGGGGAACCGGTCCAGCAACGCGGCGGTGGCGATCCGGGCCTGCGTACGGGCCAGGTTCGCGCCGATGCAGAAGTGCGGACCGAGGCTGAAGGTGAGGTGGGCACCGGCATTCGGTCGCGTGATGTCGAACCGCCGCGGGTCGGGGAACACGGTCTCGTCCTGGTTCGCCGAGTCGACCGCCGGAATGACACTGGACCCACGCGGGATCGTGAAGTCGGCCAGCGGAATGTCCTCTGTGGCGTATCGCAGCATCGACACCGACGATCCGACGAGCTTCCACCGCAGCAGTTCCTCGACCGCGTTCGGCAGCAGGCTCGGGTCGGCGCGCAGGGCGGCCAGCTGGTCCGGGTGGCTGAGCAGCATCGCGATTCCGCCACCGATCTGCGTGGCCGTGGTCTCGTACCCCACGAGCAGCAGTAGCCGGCACCACCAGTGCAGCTCGTACTCGGTCAACGCGCCGTCGACGTCGTCGCGTACCCGAATCATCGCGCTGATGAGGTCCTGGCCCGGTTGCCGCCGTTTGGTCTCGATGAGCTCGGCGATGTATCCGCTCATCTCGCGCATCGCCTGCCCGATCTCGGGACCGCTCAGCTTGCTCACGGACAGGAAGGCGTCGGTCCAGCCGCGGAGCCGGCGCATGTCGTGGTCCGGTACGCCGAGGAGGTGGCAGATGACCCGGATCGGCAGCGGGAACGCGAGGGCCTCGTTGAGGTCGACCGGCCCGCCGTGCTCATCCATCGCGTCGAGCAGCTCCTTGACCACTCCCTCGATGTACGGTTCCAGCTCCGCCACCCGCGCCGGAGTGAAAGCCTTCATGACCAGCCGGCGGATCCTCGTGTGCTCCGGCGGATCCGGGTCGATGCGGCTGTCCTGGAACATCTTGTTGTGCCGGCTGATCTGCGCCGCGTCGGGCCGGTTCAGGTTCCGGCTGAGCCGCGGGTCGACCAGGAGCGCGCGAACGTCGTGGTACCGCGTTACGAGGAGTGCCCGGTCTCCACTGGGGACGGTCACGGGGACCACCGGCTCGTGTCGTATCTCGGCCAGTTCCTCGGGAATCCGCAGCGCGGCGGGCCGGTGGAACGGGTACGGGCAGGTCTGGCTCATGGCGTGGCCTCTCGGTTCACCAGGTGACAGGGACGGCGGCACTCGAACGGGTACCGAGAGCAATCGGCTGTCATCGACGCTCCTCCCGTAGGGAACGTCGCCATCCTCTGCAGGAGCCCTCGATCCGCGGTCCACATCGACTAGAAGGCCCCCGTCGTCGAGTGGTTCTTCAGCGCTACTGGAGCATCGCGACGAACGATGGATTCCAATTCCTCGCGGCGGCAAACCCTCGAGACGGAGGCATGATGCACCGGACTCTCATCGTGGCTCGGATGAAGCCGGGCCGCGCCGAACAGGTCGCGGACGCGTTCACCGCGTCGGACCGTACCGAGCTGCCGCAGCTGCTGGGCGTCTCGGCGCGCACACTGTTCAGCTTCCACGACCTGTACTTCCACCTGATCGAGTCCAAAGTAGATCTGCGGCCCGGTCTGGCGGAGGTACGTAAGCACCCGTTGTTCACCGACATCAACATGCGGTTGGCCGAGCACATCGATCCGTACGACCCCGATTGGCGGGGACCGCAGGACGCGATGGCGCAGGAGTTCTACCGGTGGTCCGCGTGAGGAGAGCGGCCATCACGGGTATCGGCGTGGTGGCGCCGGGCGGGGTCGGCGTACCCGCGTTCTGGGAGCTGCTCACCGCGGGCCGGACAGCGACCCGCGGCATCTCGTTGTTCGATGCCACCGGATTCCGCTCCCGAATCGCGGCCGAATGCGACTTCGACCCCGAGGCGTCGGGTCTGGACGCCGCGGATGCGCAGCGGCTGGACCGGACCAGCCAGTTCGCGGTGGTCGCCGCGGAGGAGGCCAAGCGCGACAGCGGCCTCGACTTCGCGGCGCTGCCGCCCGAACGCACCGGTACGGTCATCGGCAGTGCGGTCGGCTGCACGATCCGGCTCGAGGAGCAATACACGACGGTGAGCGAGGTCGGCCGGCAATGGTTGGTCGACCACACCAAGGGCTCTCCACACCTGTACGACTATCTCGTGCCCAGCTCCATCGCGGCCGAGGTGGCTTGGCGCTGCGGTGCGGAGGGTCCGGTAGTCATGGTGTCCACCGGCTGCACGTCCGGGCTCGACGCGATCGGCCATGCTGCCGCGCTCATCGAGGAGGGCAGCGCCGACGTGGTCGTCGCCGGCGCGACCGACGCGCCGATCTCACCGATCACCGTGGCGTGCTTCGACACCATTCGGGCGACGTCGCCCAACAACGACGATGCCGAACACGCCTCCCGCCCGTTCGACGACCGGCGGGACGGGTTCGTTCTAGGCGAGGGCGCGGCCGTGTTCGTCCTCGAGACGGTCGAGTCCGCCCGGCAACGCGGCGCACATATCTACTGCGAGATAGCCGGGTTCGCCCGGCACGCCAACGCGTACCACATGACGGGGCTACGGCCGGACGGTCGCGAGATGGCGAAGGCGATCGACACGGCCATGAGTCGCGCCGGCGTCGGCGCCGAGCGCATCGACTACATCAACGCGCACGGTTCCGGTACCAAGCAGAACGACGTGCACGAGACCGCTGCCTTCAAGCGCAGCCTGGGCGAGCGTGCGTACCGGGTACCGGTCAGTTCCATCAAGTCGATGGTCGGTCACTCCCTCGGCGCGATCGGCTCCATCGAGATCGCCGCCTGCGCGCTCGCCATCGAAAACCAGGTCGTGCCGCCGACCGCCAACCTCGAGGTTCCGGATCCCAAGTGCGACCTGGACTACGTGCCGGTCACCGCACGCGAGCACAAGGTGTCCACAGTGCTCAGTGTCGGCAGCGGATTCGGCGGCTTCCAGACGGCCGTGGTCCTGCGGGCGGTGGCCTGATGACCCGCGCGCTCGTGACCGGGCTGGGCGTCGTGGCACCGAACGGCATCGGGGTCGAGGAGTACTGGTCGGCCACCTTGACCGGCAAGAGCGGGCTGCGCCGTCTCGAACACCTCGAGCCTGCCGGGTACCCCGTCCGCGTCGGCGGGGTGGCGGAGACGTTCGTGACCGCCGACCACGTGCCGGCCCGCCTTGCGGCGCAGACCGATCGCTGGACCGCGCTGGGGCTCGCCGCCGCCGCGCTCGCCTTCGAGGACGCCGGTATCGAGCCAGCCACGCTGCCGGAGTACGAGTTCGGAGTCGTGACCGGCAGTTCTTCGGGCGGCAACGAGTTCGGCCAGCGCGAGATCGAACGGCTGTGGTCGCAAGGGCCGGCGTTCGTCGGCGCGTACCAGTCGATCGCATGGTTCTACGCAGCGACCACGGGACAGCTCTCGATACGCCACGGCGCACGGGGACCATGTGGCGTACTCGTCTCCGAGCAGGCCGCCGGACTCGACGCTCTCGCCGAGGCGCGCCGCATGCTGCGCATCGGCACGCGGCTCGTCGTGTCAGGCGGTACCGAGGCACCGCTGTCGCCGTACGCGACGGTCTGCCAGCTGGCCAGCGGACGTCTGTCTACTGTGGATGACCCGGATCGCTGCTACATCCCCTTCGACCGGGCGGCCAGCGGGTACGTGCCCGGCGAGGGCGGTGCGATCCTGCTCGTGGAGAGCGAGCAATCGGCTCGGGAGCGGGGTGCTCGCTGGTACGGCGAGATCGCGGGATACGGCGCCACGTTCGACCCGCGACCGGGCAGCGGCCGGCCGCCGGGCCTGCGCCGGGCGATCGAGCTGGCACTGGCCGACGCCGGCGTGTCCGCGGCCGACGTCGACGTGGTCTTCGCCGACGCCGCCGGAGTGCGCGAACTCGACCGGCAGGAGGCTCGAGCCATCGGCGAGGTCTTCGGCCGGGGCCGCGTACCGGTCGCAGTGCCGAAGACCATGACAGGGCGGTTGTACGCCGGCGGTGCCGCTCTCGACGTGGCCGCCGCGCTGTTGGCGATCCGCGACTCCATGATTCCGCCCGCCGTCGGCGTCGAGGACCTGGCCGCGGACTGCGAGATGGACCTCGTGCTGAACGTGCCCCGCGAGACGCGTGTACGCGTCGCGGTCGTTCTCGCTCGCGGATACGGCGGGTTCAACGCCGCGCTGGTAGTCAGGGCGGTCGCGTGAACCTTCCTCGAGAAAGGAGCACCAGAGTGAGCGTCTTCACAATGGACGACCTCCGCACCATCATGCGGGAGTCGGCGGGCGAGTGCGAGGTGCGCTCTCCCGGTATCGACATCGCGCAGACGTCGTACGAGGACCTCGGATACGACTCGCTCGCGTTGCTCGAAGTCACGGCACGGATCAAGCAGAACCTCGGCGTGCAACCGCCGGACGAGGCGATCGCCAAGACGTCGACCCCGGCCGAGACGGTCGCCGCGGTCAACGAGCTACTCATCGGAGTTGCGGCATGAGGCGCGCAGCGAAGCGGGAGGCATTATGAGCGGACACACCGACAACCGGATCGTCATCGAGGCGCCGCTCGAGCGCGTGTGGGCGGTCACCAACGACGTGGCGAGCTGGCCCTGGCTGTTCAGCGAGTACGCCTCCGCCGAGATCCTCGAGACCGCCGAGAACTACGTGAAGTTCCGGCTCACCACACACCCGGAGAACAACCAGACGTGGAGTTGGGTATCCGAGCGCAGGCTCGACCCGGCCAACCACGTCGTCCACGCCCAGCGCGTGGAGACCGGACCGTTCGAGTACATGAACATTCGTTGGGAGTACCGGACCGTCGACGGTGCGGTCGAGATGCGGTGGCTCCAGGACTTCCAGATGAAACCGACCGCGCCGGTCGACGACTCCGGAATGACCATTCGAATCAACACCAACACGCCGATCCAGATGAACCGGATCAAGCAGCTCATCGAGTCCGGGCGAGTGACATGACCGACCTCGTACCGGCGCTCGCGGCGCTCGCGGCTCTGCTCAACGGCGTCGCCGCCGGAATCATGCTGTCCACTGTGGTCGGCATCGTGCCCATGATGTTGACCCAGCCCTACCGCGGGTACGTGCAGACGGTCCAGTTCCTCTGGCCGCGCTACGACCCGCTGATGCCGATTCTCAACGCGGGTGCGCTGGTGCTCGCCGCCGTATCGGCGGTGGGTGCCGGTGCCACGCCGGCCCGGTCCGTGCTGGCTTTCGCCGCCGTCCTGCTGGCTACGGTCATGACGATTTCCATCACCAAGAACGTGCCGGTGAACCGGTTCGTCAGCAACCTGGATCCCGACCGCCAACCGGACGACTGGACGCGGTTGGATCCCCGACCGGCGTGGCAGCGGTGGAACCTGATCCGTACGGTGATCGCCGTCGTGGCCTTCGCGGCCAACGTGACCGGCACCGCGCTGCTGCAGTGAAGGCCAACCGACGCGAAGGAGGCACGCTGTGCTCATCAACTTGGCCGGGCGGAAGGCCCTGGTCACCGGCGGAACCCGGGGCATCGGGCGGGAGATAACGCTGGCGCTTGCGCGCACTGGCGCCGATGTGCTCGCGTGCTACCGCCACGACGGCGAACACGTCGAGCAGCTCGCCCGGGACCTGAAGGAAATCACCGGCGACCACCACGTGGTCCGCGCCGACATCTCGGATACGGCGGCGGTCCGCGCGCTCGCGGACGAATGCTCCTCGCGGTTCAGCCACCTCGATGTAGTGGTGAACAACGCCGGCGTCATCAGCCACGAACCGTTCGAGCGGCTAGCCGTCGACGAGTGGCGGCGCGTGCTCGACACCAACCTGACGGGTGCGTATCTGGTGACCCAGGCGATGCTTCCGTTGCTGCGTACCGGCGGCTCCATTGTGAACATCGGCTCGCGGGTGGCCACTGTCGGTATCCCGCTGCGCGCGCACTACACCGCCGCGAAGGCCGGAATGATCGGGCTGACCCGCTCGCTGTGCAAGGAGCTCGGTCCCCGCGGCATCCGCGTCAACCTCGTGGCCCCCGGGGTCATCGCCACGGAGCTCGAGCTGTCCGAGGAGGTGCGCGCCCGCTACGAGGGCATGACCGCCCTGCGCCGCCTGGGCGCACCGGCGGACATCGCGGCCGTCGTGTGCTTCCTGGCAAGCGATCTGGCCGCGTACGTGACAGGCGAGACCATCAACGTCGACGGGGGGATCTGACGGTGAGCACGTACCGCGTCCTGCTGCGCATGCAGGTCGTGCCGGGCAAGGAGGAGTCCTTCGAGCGAGCGTGGCGCGACGGTGCGCGGACGATCGCCGAGGAGCCGGCCAACGTCGCGCAGTGGCTGTCGCGCAGCGACGACGAGAACAGCGTCTACTACATCGTCAGCGACTGGGTCGACGAGCGGAGTTTCCGCGAGTACGAGGTCAGCGAGCGACACCGCCTGCACCGCGAGAAGCTGCATCCGTACCGCTCGGCGGGGTCGATGACGACGATGACCGTGGTGGATTCCACGGCCGGGCGGGGGGTGCCGCGATGACGGCGTGGGTCCTGCTCTTCGCGGCGGCGCCGGACGGACCCAAGGCGGTGGCCGACGCTTACCACGACATCAGCCGCCGCCTCTGCGGTACGCCGGGTCTGGTGCGCAACACCCTGCTGGAACTGGTCGACTCGCCCGGCCGGTTCGTCGTGGCGAGCGAATGGACGAGCCTGTCGGCGTTCCGCGCCTGGGAGGAGGGGGCCGACCACCGCAGGCTCACGGCACCACTGCGGCCGTACCACGACCGCGCCATGGGCGGTGGATACGGCATATACGAGGTTACCGCCGAGTACCGCTCGTTGGGGAGTTAGTGGTGCTGGCGGTGCGGAGTGCGGCCGTGGTGGGCGCCGGCGGCTTCATCGGCCAGCATCTGACCGCGGCCCTGTGCGCCGGGGGCTGGCGGGTCACCGCCTACACCCGGGCGGACGAGCTCTGGTGGCCGGACGATCCGAGGGCGCCCGAAGTCGTGTTCTACCTGGCGAGCAGCATCAACCCGGCGCGCGCGGAGCAGTACCCGGAACTGGTCACCGCCGACCATCGGCGGTTCTCGGAGCTGCTGAGCCGCCTGGCCCGCAGCGCCCACCCACCGACCGTGGTGTTCACCAGCTCCGCCGGTACGGTGTACGACCCGGGCGTGCCCGGGCGGTGCCGGGAGGACGCGCCCACGCGGGCCACGAACCGGTACGGTACGGCGAAGCTGGCCTTGGAACAGTTGCTTCTCGACCACGCCGGTAGCGTGCCGGCCGTCATCCTTCGGCTGTCCACTGTGTACGGGCCCGGGCAGCGCGTCGGCCGGGGCCAGGGCGTGCTGGCGAGCTGGCTGTCGGCCGTCGCCGAGCACCGCCCGCTGCCGATGATCGGTGACCCGCGGGCGACCCGGGACTACGTCTATGTCGACGACGTCGTCGACTGCATGCTGCGGGTCGACCGGCCCACGGAACCGCTGGTCCTCAACGTGGGGTCCGGTGTCAGCACCTCGTTGGCTCAACTTCTGTCCATAGTGGAGTCGGTGGTCGGCCGAGAGCTGCCTGTGCAGGGGCTGCCGGTCCGGTCCGTCGACCGACAGGATGTCCGCCTCGACGTGCGCCGCGCCGCGCAATGGCTGGGCTGGCGGGCGCGTACCTCGCTGTACGACGGCGTCGCGGCGATGTGGCATGCCGTGCGACCCGAAGACCAGAGCACGTTGACCGGGGCTGGAGCGCCGGTCGGCACGCTCCAGCGGTAACGAGTTCCCATAGGCACTCACGAAAGAGGCAGCAATGATCGCCGAACTCCTCGCCCGGACGGGCAAGGCCGTGATTCGCGACGTCCCTCCGGACGGCCGGGCGTACTGGGCCGCGCGGTTCTGGGACCGTGACACGCACGAGCAGCACCCGCTGCTGAGCAACGCGTTCCTGCAGCAGAAGGAGACCGTTGCCGGTTTCCTCGGCACCTACGCCGCGAACGCCGAGCGGATCCTCGAGTTCGCCTGCGGTACCGGGGAGTTCACCCGACTCGCCGCCGAGCGTACGAAGGCCAAGCAGATCACCGCCGTGGACATCTCCGCGGAGGGGCTGCGGCGAGCCGGCGAGCGGGTCCGCCACGACAACCTCGAGCTCGTTCAGGGCGACTTCTGGACCGACCTCGGTGTCGGTGACTCCGATGTCGTCATGTGCCTCGACGCGATCCACCACCTCGGCGACGTGCGCCAGGTTCTGCAGCGACTGAGGACATTCGTGCGGCCCGGCGGCATCTTCGTCGGCAACCTGTGGACGGCCGACAACTTCCACCGCTTCCAGCGGCAGCGGTACGGATCCGCCGCGCACCTGCGGCGTACCGCTGCGTTCCTCGGTACCGCGCTGATGATCCGGACATCCGGGGGCCGGCTCAAGACCGGCGCGTACCGCACCCAGCTCGTGGACAGCAAGGACGCCATCGAGATCCTGCATGACGTATTCGACACGGTCCTCGCGGTAACGGTCGAGGACTACTTCATGGGCTTCGTCTGCGGGGTTGGGACGGAGTGATGCGCATCCTGGTGACCGGTGGCGCCGGCTTCATCGGCCGGGGAGTGGTCGAGGCGCTGGCGTCCGCCGGCCACGAGGTACGCGTACTCGACGCGCTGCTGCCCGAGGCGCATCCGGCCGGGGTACCACCCGTGTTGCCGGAGGGGGTCGAATTCGTCCGCGGCGACCTGCGGGACGAGGAGACCGTCGAGGCGGTGCTGCACGGCATCGATCTGGTCAGCCACCAGGCGGCCGTAGTGGGGCGGGGCAAAGAGATCCTGGACGCCCGCCGCCACGTGGGATGCAACGATCTCGGCACTGCCACGCTGTTGGCGGGGATGACGCGCGCCGGCATCGACCGGCTCATCCTCGCCGGCAGCGTGGTCATCTACGGCAGCAGCCGCTACACCTGCCCGAACCACGGCCGGGTCGCGCCGTCCGGCCGTACAGCGGCGGATCTGGCCGCCGGGCGCTTCGCACCGCTGTGCGGCACGTGTCGGGCCGAGCTGGTACCGAGCCCTGTCGACGAGACCGACGTGCCCAACCCGCCCCGCAACATGTACGCGGTCACGAAGCTCGCCCAGGAGTTGCTCGTCGACGCCTGGGCGCTGCAGACCGACGGATGTGCGGTGTCGCTGCGATACCACAACGTCTACGGGCCGGCGATGCCATATGCGAGCCCGTACTCCGGAGTGGCCGCCACGTTCCGCAGTGCGGTAGCGGCCGGCGAGGCGCCCAACGTGTACGAGGACGGCGCACCCCGGCGGGACTTCGTACACGTCAGCGATGTCGTATCGGCCAACCTCGCGGCGCTGCGCTGGGAAGGTACCGGATTCCGTGCGTTCAATGTCGCGAGCGGCGACCCACGGTCGATCCTCGATGTCGCGAGCGCGCTGGCCGAAGCGGGCGGCGGACCGTCCCCTGTGGTCACCGGCGACTACCGGGTCGGGGACGTCCGTGAGATCGTCGCCTCGCCCGCCCGCATCCGACGCGAGCTGGGATGGTCCGCGACTGTCGATTTCGAGACCGGCATGAAGGAGTTCGCGGTGTCACCAATGCGCGGGGGACCGTCATGACGTTGAATGTTCTCGTCGCGGGCGGAGGGCTGGGCGGGCTGTGCCTGGCCCAGGGCCTGTGCGGCGAAGGCATCAATGTCCGGGTCTTCGAACGCGACCCGACCGCCGACATCCGCGCCCAGGGCTACCGGCTGCGCATCGACGACCATGGCGTGACGGCGTTGTCGCGGTGCCTGCCGGGCGACCTGTTCCAGCTCTTCCACGCCACGACGACGCCGCCCAGCCCGCCGCGTGGTGCGGTGTTCGACCACGATCTCCAGCAGATCGAGTCGATCGGCACGTCGCTCGGCCGCACCGAGCAACGGCGACGCCGCAGTACGGTGGCCAACCGTGCCACGCTGCGCCAGATCCTGCTGGCCGGGCTCGACGACACGGTGGAGTTCGACCGCGAGGTGGTCGCCGCACGGACCGTCGGGGACGGGGTCGAGGTGCGGTTCGCGAACGGGCAGGTGGCCACCGGCGACATTCTGGTGGCGGCCGACGGCTGCAACTCGGCTGTGCGGGCCCAACTGCTGCCGCACGCCCAGCTACTCGACTCGGGCCTGCGCAGTATCTACAGTCGGGCAATCCTCGACGAGCATGTGCGCGAGGTGTTGCCCGACGTTCTCGGCACCGGTTCGCCGCGAGTGATCGGCCCGGGCGGTGTGACGCTCGCGCTGGGTACGTACTGTCCCCGCGAGTCGCCGCAGCGGGCCGCGGCGCGGATCGCGCCGTACGCCCGCCTGAGCCACGTGCCCGACTACCTGAAGTTTGCATTGGTGGCCCCGCTGGCGGCGATCGGGCTGACCGAGGCCGAGCTGTGGGCCGCCTCGCCGACGGCGCTCTATGACATCGCCTGCCGGGTGACCGCGGACTGGCATCCGGCCGTGGCGGAACTCGTTCGCTGCGCCGATCCACTGTCGACGTTCGCGCTGTCGATTCGCGCGGCTCCTTCGGTCGACCCGTGGCCCACCACCCGAATCACCCTGCTGGGCGATGCGATTCACGCCACGACACCGGCCGGCGGTACCGGTGCCAACCTCGCGCTCCGCGATGCGGCGCTGCTGACCGAGTATCTCGCGGCCGTCGACCGGGGTCGCCTCGGCGTGCTCGATGCCATCGCGGCATACGAGGATCAGATGCGCGACTACGGCTTTGCCGCGGCGACCTACTCGATGCGCAGCGCCGAGTTCATCTTCGAGCAGGTACCCGCCGCGCTCGTTTGACAATAGCCGGGAGGACTCATGGCGCTGACGGTGGGAATTGCCACTACCGGAGACGACCCGCGGACGCTGCGCGAGACGGTCGAGGGCGTGATCCGGTCGGCGTCGATTGTCGACGCCGACGCGGAGGTCCTCGTAGTGGTCAACGGCCGCGACCGGGTACCGGAGTTGCACGACATCGGCTCGCCCACGCTGCGCGTGGTGTATCTCGAACGCCGCAACGTGGCGGTGGCCCGCAATACCGTTCTGGCCGAGGCACGATACGACACCATCCTGTTCACCGACGACGACTGCGCCGTGCCGCCCGAGTGGTGCTCGCAACTCGCGGCCGGGCTACACGCACCTGGGTGCGTCGCGGTCGGTGCCCCGGTCCGCGTCGAGGTGACCGGGCCGGTGAGCGCCTACTTCGACTACCAGCGCCAGTACAACGCGACCCCGGCGGGCCCGGGCGGGCCGCTGCTGTTGGTCACCACGAACAGCGGGCTGCGCCGGGATCGGATCCCGGCGTCGATCCGGTTCGACCCGACGCTGCACAGCGCCGGCGAGGACAGCGGTTTCTCGCTGGCATTGGCGAAGGCCGGACTGCCGGCACGGTGGCTGTTCGACGCGACACCGATACGACACGGGCTCTCGGAACGCATCGAGGAGATCACCGAGCGGTTCCGGCGCAACGCGTACCACGGCGTTCAGCTCTATCTCGGCCTCGGTCACCAGGAAGCCTCGATTCCCGGCGTGCTCCGCCTGTACCGGCAACGCATCCAGGACGACTTCCACTTCGATCGGCGGTTCAGCGAGCTGCCCGCCATCGAGGCGCGTATCGCGTTCTCCGTCTACGACAGCCTGGCCACCGCGGCGATGATGGTCGGATACCTCGATCGGTTGGGTAAGGAACTCGCCCATCCTTTGCTGGAGCTGGACCTGCCCGGCCTGGCCCGCTTCGTGAACCAGATCGCGGACCAGGTGCGTGAGCAGACGACGGCACTGTCCACATCGGACTGGGCCGCGCTCGAGGTCGACTACGGGGGTATGCGGCAAAGGCTGCGCGAGTCCCAGCCGCTGCTCGCCGAGGTCCGTCGCGGACTGCGCCGGTACGCGGCACCGATCCCGACCGACCCGGGGGGTCCGGTCGGTGACGTCCTCGACTTGGGCGCCGGTACGCAGACCGACAACTATGTCGACAGCCTAGCCGGGTTCCGCCAGGCCTACGCCGATGTCTGCGCCGGCGCCGGTACGCCGGACGAACTGGACCGGGCCGCGTTCGCGCTGGGTGTGCCGTTCAAGGTGGCCACCAACGCGATCGAGTTCACGTTGCTGCTCGACAGCCTGTACCCGGCCGCGTTGAGCTAACAATGAACGTCACGGTCGTCGTACCCACGATCGGCGAGTCGGCCCACCTGCGCCGGTCCGTCGAGAGCTTCCTCACGGCGGCCGAGGGTGCCGGCCCGGACGCCGAGGTGCTGGTGGTCGTCAACGGGCGGAAGTCGGTACCGGTTCTGGACCACGTGGGTTCGCGACGGCTCCGGGTGGTGTTTCTCGACGAGCGCAACGTAGCGCGGGCGCGCAATGTCGGCATCCGGGCGGCCCGGCACGACACCGTGCTGTTCGGGGACGACGGCGGTTCGGTAGGACCCGGCTGGTGTGCCGAGCTGGCCGGCGCACTGCGTGACCCGGCGTACCCGGTCGTGACCGCACCCGTTCGCGTACCCACCACCGGTCCGGTGACCGCGTTCCTCGACTACCAGCGGTTCTTCGACGCCCCACCGCTGGACGCGGTCGAGGCGAGAACCGTGACCGGCCACTGTGGACTACGCCGGGATCGGATACCGGTCTCGATCCGGTACGACGAAAGCAATATGCCTTTCGTCGGCGAGGATGTGGCATTCGGCCATTCGTTGCGTGCCGCCGGAATCCCGATCCGCTGGCTGGCCGACGTCGCGCCAGGCTGGCACCTGCTCCCCGATCGAATCGAGGAGATCACCGAACGGGCCTTCCGGTACGGCCGCGGCTCGGCGCTCGTCTGGTCCCGCCGCAGCGGGCCGGTAGCGGGTCCGGCCGAGGTGCTCGCGCTCTACCGCTACCTCGGGTCGGCCGACTATGGCTTCTACCGCCGGTTCACCGAGGTGATCGCGCCGAGCCTGCGTGCCGCGTGGACCGTCTACGACTACCTGTATGACCTGGCGTACCTCCTCGGCTACCTCGCCGAGCTGGGGACCGAGCTCGACCACACCTTTGTCGACCTGAACCACGAGGGTCTGCGCCGGGCGTGGCAGGACCTCGCAAGCGCGGCCGCCCGTCCCGCCGGCAGCGACTGGCGCGCGGTGCGACTGGACTACGGGCGCATGGAGAGCGGCGCACCGACCCACGATCCGCTCGTCGCCGTGGTACGCCGGACGCTCGACCGGTACGCCCCGCTGGTCCGGGAGTACCCGTCAGCGATCGCGGGCACAGGCGGTGCCGAAGCACCACGTCCGGCTGGCGCGCAGGAAATCGAGCGGCTGCTGACGGCGTGGAACGACATTCGGGCGACCGATGCGTGGACCGACGCCGATGCGATCGACCGCTGGGCGCGGACGTCCGGTACCACGTTCCGCGAGGCGTGTGCGATCGTCGAGCGTGCATTCGCTTTCCAATACGCCGTTCGGGCGGGCGCGGGAGCGCCGTCGACGTATCCCGGAGTAGGCCCCGGGCGGCCGGACAGCCCCTGGGCCGCGGCCTCCGCCTAGTCCGGCCCCGGCCTAGTCAGCCACCTCCCTGAACCACGTCAACCAGTCGAGCGACGAGGTCGGCGGGTGTGGGTTGGTGGTTGATTTGGTGTTGGAGGTGTTTGGCGGCGTGGTGGTGGGTGGGGTTGTCGAGGAGTTGGTGGCCGCTGGTGATGAGGTCGGTTGGGGTGGTGGTGGTGGCGGGGTGGGTGTGG
>DASRII010000350.1:0-13445 GCA_035650075.1 Micromonosporaceae bacterium
GACGGCATGACCTCGCCGGTCGGCCCGACGATGCGCGCGGCCACGCCGGCCGGGACGCGACCCTGCGTGTACCGGTAGGCCCACGCCTCGTCGGCGGGCACGCCGGCGGGCGGGCGCGACACCGAACCCAGCGGCGACATCTCGGTCATCCCCCAAGCGTGGATGATCTCGACGCCGTGCCGCTCCGCGAACGCGTGCATCAGGGCCGGCGGGCAGGCCGAGCCTCCGACGATGGCCTCCCGCAACGAGCTGGTGTCGACCTCGTGCGTGTCGAGGTATGCCAGCAGATCGCCCCAGATGGTCGGCACCGCGCCGGCCAGCGTGGGCCGTTCCGCGGCGATCATCGCGGCGATCGGTTCGGCCTGGAGGAAGCGGTCCGGCATCAGGAGCGAGGCACCGGCCATGACCGCGGCGTACGGGATTCCCCACGCCATCGCGTGGAACATCGGGACGATCGCCAGCTCCTTGGTCTGCGGCGTGACACCGAACGCCTCCGCCGTGCAGATCTGCATCGAGTGCAGCCAGATCGACCGGTGCGAGTACGCGACACCCTTCGGGTTGCCCGTGGTCCCGGACGTGTAGCACAGGGCCGCGGCATCGCGTTCGTCCACCTCGGGCCAGTCGTACCGGTCCGGCTTGTGGTCCAGCAGATCAGACCACTTGTGTACCGTTACCCGACCGCTCAGGGGCGCCGGATCGCCGTCGCCAACCACCACCACATGCTCCACAGTGGACATGTTCGGCAGGGACTTGGCGAGCAACGGGATCAGCGTCGAGTCGACGATCACCACGCGGTCTTCGGCGTGGTTGGCGATGTACACCAGCTGTTCGGGGAACAGGCGGATGTTCAAGGTGTGCAACACCGCACCCATGCTCGGTATGGCGAAGTAGGCGGTCAGATGCTCGGCGTTGTTCCACATGAACGTGGCGACCCGCTGGTCGCCAGTCACGCCGAGGTTGTCGCGCAGGGCGTGCGCCAACCGGGCGGCCTGCTGGCCCAGCTCGGCGTACGACATCCGGCGCGAGCCGGTGCCGGTCCACGTCGCCACCTCCGCGGTCCCGTGGACGGTACTGCCATGTTCGAGGATCCGGGACACCTGCAACGGCAGGTCCATCATGGTGCTGCGCATACCGGGCACGCTAACCCGTAGGGTGATCAGGTGACCAGCCTTTCGTGGGCCGACTCGTACCTGGGCCAGCTTCGCGCGCTCGTCGGTGACCGGGTTCTGCTGTTCGTCGGCGCCCGGGGCGTCGTCCGGGACGACGCCGGCCGGATCCTGATGATCTGCCGCGCCGACAACGGGGCGTGGGCGATCCCCGGTGGCGCGATGGAGCTCGGCGAGTCGATCGCCGACTGCGCGATCCGGGAGACGTACGAGGAGACCGGGGTACTCGCTTCGGAGGCGACGCCGTACGCGATGTACACAGGCCCCGAGTACACGTTCACCGACATGTACGGCAACACGTACCAGGCGCTCGTGTTGGCCTTCCTGCTGACCGGGTGCACCGGCGAGATCGCCCCCGATCCGTCGGAGGCCTCGGACGCGGGCTTCTACCCGCCGGACGCGATGCCCGAGCCGCTCGCCCCGTCGGTAGCCGAGACCCTCGCCGACCTCGCCCACTTCGAAGCCACCGGCCAGCTCGTGATGAAATAGCCCGGCCTCCCCCGCCGAAGAGCGTTAGAGCAGCGCGGACGCCTTCGCCTCCATCTCGGCGGCGGCCTCGTCGTCGGTCTCGTCGGCCAGCTCGGGGTGGGCCGGCGGAGCGCCCCGCAGCACGACGTCCGGCAGCGCCAGCGCGAGCACCACCGCGGCTAGCGCGACCACGCCGGTCACGAGGAACACGATGTGCAGCGCGTCCACGAAGCCGGACTGGATCGCCAACCGGATCGGTTCCGGCAGCGCGAGGATCGCCGACGGCTCGTTGATCGAGATGTCGGTACCGCTGTTCGCGTACTGCCGCGCGACATCCGGCGGCACGTTCTGCAACGCGACCGGCACCCGGGCCGCGATCTCGGTAGCCAGCCGGGACGACAGCACCGCGCCGAGGATCGCCACGCCGAACGAGCCGCCGAGCGATCGGAAGAACGTGGCCGCCGAGGTACCGGCGCCCAGGTCCGCGATGTCGACCGAGTTCTGCACGGCCAGGATCAGCGACTGCATGCACAGCCCCAATCCGACGCCGATGACAATCATGTAGATGAACGCCATCCATAATGGACTGTCCACATGCAACCTGGTGAACAGGAACATGCCGACGGACAGCACGAACGCTCCGACGACGGGGAACCATTTGTACCGGCCAACCCGGCTGATCGCCTGTCCACTGAGGACAGACGTGACGATCACGCCGGCCATCATCGGCAGCATCAGCAGTCCGGACTTCGTCGGTGACGCGCCCTTGACGAGCTGCAGGTAGAGCGGGATGAAGATGATCGACCCGAACATCACGAAACCGAGTACGAACCCGGCGCCGTTGGCGAGCGCGAACGTCCGGCGACGGAACAGCTTCAGCGGCAGGATTGGCTCACTCGCCCGCGCCTCTTGGATCAGGAACAGCACCGACAGCACCACCCCGGCGAGCAGCAGGCCGATGATCGTCGGCGATCCCCAGGGGTACTCGGTACCGCCCCACGACAGCGCGAGCAACAGGCAGCACACCCCGGCGACCATGAGCACGGCGCCGAGCCAGTCCAGCTGGTGCGGCCGCTTGCGCAGCGGGATCAGGCGCAGGACGTGGTACGAGACGAAGATGGCCAGTATCGCCAGCGGCACGTTGACGTAGAAGATCCACCGCCAGTTGTGCTCGGCGAAGTAGCCGCCGACGAGCGGCCCGGCTACCGACGCCACTCCGAAAACCGCTCCGAACAGACCCTGGTAGCGACCGCGTTCCCGGGGCGACACGACATCCGAGATGATCGTGAAGGCCAGCGTCAACAGACCGCCCGCGCCGAGTCCCTGGACACCGCGGAAGATGACCAGCTGCGCCATGTTCTGTGCCATGCCGGCCAGCAACGAGCCGACCAGGAACATGCCTATCGCGAACAGGAACACGGACCGCCGGCCGATGAGGTCGCTGACCTTGCCGTACAGCGGTGTCGACGCGGTCGCGGCGAGCAGGTACGCGGTGACGACCCACGAGTAGTGCGACAGCCCGCCCAGGTCACCGACGATGGTCGGCAACGCGGTACCGACGATCGTCTGGTCGAGCGCGGCGAGCAGCATGCCCGTCATCAGCCCGACCATGAGCAGGAGGATCTGTCGCTGGTTGAGGGTCGGTCGAACGGTCATACGCTAATCTTCCCCGCGATCGAGGGCAAATACGCGTCAATTGTCCTCGATCGCCGCCTGGACGAAGGTACTACCGCTCCTTGACGAACACTCCGACTCCGGGGACACCCTCCACCAGATCCGCTTCCTTGAGGGCGATCATCGCGTTGCGGACGACGATCGCGCTCACGCTGTGCTGCGCGCACAGTTGGGACGTGGACGGGAGGCGGTCGCCGGGCTTCAGCTCACCCGTCTTGATCTGGTTGCGGATGTGCTCCGCGAGTGCTTGCCACTTCGCCTTGGGCATAGGAGGTGCCTCTCTTGGTCTGCACCTCACATTGTGATCTCGCAAACCCCAAGATTGCAAGCGATCGCCTGATGTTTTATCTGCGCGGGCCGTTGACTTGAGTTAGCTAGTTATCGTAGGTTTGCTCCTGGGCGTCCTCTCTTGGTCTGCAACCCGGTGGACGTCCCGCGGCGGCCGGCCGACCTCGTGTACAGCCGGCCGCCGCTGCCACGATCCGGGGGTCCTTGATGAACGATGAGCTAGCCATTCGTGACTCGTGGCGACGCACGGTCGCCGAGCACGTACCGCATTCGGAGGACCGTCGGCGATGTGCCCGGTGCGGAGAGTACTGGCCGTGTTGGGAGCTGGCGTACGCCCGCGAACAGCTGATCTTGAATGAACCGGACTGACGGTGGCAGCATCGGACACGTGACAGAGGAGATTCTCGACAGCCCCACCGGTTGGGTCGCCAAGCACATCCGCGAGTACGTCGAATCCGACGGCGAGCGCGGCCACGAGTGGAACGGCGTACCGACACTGCTGCTCACGACTCGCGGACGCCGGTCCGGCAAGCTGCGCCGGACGGCGTTGATCTACGGACGGGACGGAGACGACTACCTGCTGGTGGCCTCCGTGGGCGGTGCGGACCGCCACCCCGCGTGGTACCTCAACCTGTCCGGCGACCCGGACGTCACGGTGCAGGTCGGGGCGGAGACGTTCCGCGCCCGGGCCCGCACCGCGACGCCCGCGGAGAAGCCACGGCTGTGGCCGCTGATGACCGCGATCTGGCCGGCGTACGACTCGTACCAGACCAAGACCGCGCGGGAGATCCCGGTGGTCGTTCTGGAGCGGGTCAGCCCTTGACGCAGACGATCTGCCTGAGGTGAGCCACCACCTCGACCAGATCGGCCTGCTGGTTCATGACATCGGCGATGTCCTTGTACGCGCCCGGAATCTCGTCGACCACGCCGGCGTCCTTGCGGCACTCCACGCCCGAGGTCTGCTCGACGAGGTCGTCGATCGTGAACCTGCGCTTGGCCTCCCCGCGTGACATCCGCCGACCGGCGCCGTGACTGGCCGAGCAGTACGCGTCCTCGTTGCCGAGCCCGCGCACGATGTACGACCCGGTACCCATCGACCCGGGAATGATCCCCAGGTCGCCGGAGCCGGCCCGGATCGCGCCCTTGCGGGTCACCAGCAACTCGACGTCGCCGTACGTCTCCTCGGCGACGTAGTTGTGGTGGCACGAGATCGGCTCGTCGAACTCGACGGTCGGGCACGCGTTCCGGACGACACCGCTCAGCAGCGCCATCATCACCGCACGGTTGCGCCGGGCGTACTCCTGCGCCCAGTTCAGGTCCCGCCGGTAAGCGGCCATCTCCGGCGTACCGGAGAAGAACACCGCCAGATCGCGGTCCGGAAGGTCCGCGTTGTGCGGCAGGGTGCGTGCGACGGCCATGTGCCGCTCGGCCAGCTCCTTGCCGATGTTGCGCGATCCCGAGTGCAGCATCAGCCAGACCCGGCCGGCGTCGTCGCCGCCCTCTTCCAGGCAGATCTCGACGAAGTGGTTGCCGCCGCCCAAGGTACCCAGCTGGCGCCGCGCTCGTTCCTCGCGCTTGACCACAGCGCGATCGAGGCCGTCGAACCCGTCCCAGAACGCGGTCCAACCGCGCTGATCCAGCCCGCGCACCTTCGCCGGGTCCACCGCGGACCCGTGCATGTCGAAGCCGACCGGGATCGCGGCCTCGATGGCGGTACGCAGCCCGCCGAGGTTGTCGGGCAGATCCTCGGCGGTCAGCGTGGTCCGTACCGCGGACATTCCGCATCCGATATCGACGCCGACCGCCGCGGGTGCCAGTGCGTTGCGCATGGCGATGACCGAACCGACGGTGGCGCCCTTGCCGAAATGCACGTCGGGCATGACCGCGACACCCTCGACCCACGGCAGCGAGCCGACGTTGCGCAGTTGCCGCGCGGCCTCGGCCTCGATGCTCCACGGGTCGGTCCATACCTTGACCGGCGCCCGGGTGCCGGGCAGCAGGTTGTAGGTCGTGCTCACGATCGTCCTTTCGATTCAGCTCTCGCCATCGTCGCAGACCTGCCACGGCCACACCGCGTCCCGGCCCGCCTCGAGCAGCGGGATCATGCGGAAGGCCGCGTCGGTGAGGCCGCCGAAGGTGTACCGGGTACCGGTGCCCGACGGAGCGTGGCCCAGCCGGTAGCCCGCGATGTTCCAGGTGTACACCGGCACATGTCGCGGTACCGGTGCGTCTACCGACCGCTGTCCGCCGTAGTGCGCCTGCTCGTCGGTGACGATGACGACCCGGTCGTGGCCGGAGTACCACTTCTCGACCGCCGCGGCGGTGTAGGTGCCGCCGTTCGGCCGTGGGATCGAATCGACGAGCTTCAGCAGCGACCCACGCTTCGGCACCATCACGCGGCCGGAACGATCGTTGAACCACACGAGTGTCGGATCGGTACGCAGAGCCAATGCGGCACCGAATACAACAGCGGCATCCGCACAGTTCAGATCCGACTTGACCGACATCAGACCCGTCATCGACGCGGATACGTCGACGAGAATGAGCGTGCGACCCGCCAGTACCGGTACATTCGCCAGTGATGCGGTCAGCGCCTTGTCCAGCGCGTGACCCCACCGCAACGAACGCACCGCCCGGTACGCCGACAGGAACCTCATCGGGAGCTGCCGCGACGCCTTCACCTGTGCCGGGGCGGCCAGCCGCTCCGCTACCCGGGCAGCGACGTCGTCGGGCACGCCGGCCTCGTCGAAGTTGCGCAGGTTACGCAGCAACGCCATGTAGCCCATGGACGGAATCAGCGCGCTCCACAACCGAGCCTTGTCCACAGTGGACCCCGCCAGCGACAGCGCACCCTCCCACGTCGAGCCGGCCGCGGTCAGCCGGTCGACGTCGAGCAACACCGTCGGGTCGCGTACCGCGTCCAGCCGCAGCTGATGGTTCGCGACCAGCGTCCGCAACGTGTGGTGGATGGCGATGTCCTGGCGGTGGTGACGCCGGTCGAGCGCCAGCTTGAACAACTCACCCTGCCACGGCTTGTCCGTAGCCGGCGCCGGGTGCGTCAGATCCAACACGTCACCGAAGCGGTATCCGTGCGATCCGGTGTCGTATTTCAACAGCGCCCGCTCGGTGTACAACCGCCGGACGGCGTCCCCGATACCACGCTTGACCGGCTTCGGAATCGCCCGGCCGTACCGCGACATCCAGTAGGCCAGCAGCTCGCCCGGCTCGTCTGCGCGCTGCAGAACGGCCGAAACGAAGGATCGGCTCGGGTTGACGTTCGCTTCGAGCCGGGCCTTGACCGCCTCGGCCGCGCCGACGAGCGCGGCGGAACGCATGTTGCCATCGCCGCGCAGCCAGCCGAGGAACGCGAGCAGCCAGCCGGCGTCCTCGACAGCGACCCGGCGCACGAGCTCCTGGTACCGGCTGTCGCGGTCGCCCGCACTCTCGTAGAACGTCCGCTCGCCCACCATGTTGGCCACCGCGAGCAGGAAGAGCTCGGACTTCGCGTCGCGCGCGTAGCCCGGTGCGCCCTCGTACGTCAGCCCGGACGGCGTCATCTCGGCACGGGTCGTTCTCTTGTTGAACTTTGCCATGTCCTCTCCAAGGGGCATTCAGAAGGCGCCCGAGATCCCTGTTGGGGACGGTGACATTCAGCGCTCTACCAATTGAGCTACGCCGGCCATGCGGCCGACGGCGGGACTCGAACCCGCAGCCACTCACTAATCAGGCGAAGTAACCGTCTCCTGCGCACCGGGCGCCATCTGAAGTTGTGTTCCCCGAGTTCCAGTCGGCAACGGGTACGTACTGATCACCGGGTGTCGACCGGAGAGGTCGACCCCGTGTGGTCGGTCCATAGCGGGCCGAAGTAACCGTCACCTGCGCACCGGGGAGCGCCGTCGCAGGCCCCGGTGTCGAACCGGGCCGGCCGCCGTTATGAGCAGCAGCTGGACGCCAGCGTCCGCCTGCGAGTGTCCACAGTGGATGGCACAGAGGCGAGCCCGGGACTCGAACCCGCATCACCGGTTTTGCAGACCGAGCGCCCACCCAGGACGATCGGCTCGCCGTGCGTACCCCCGGGCGGAATCGAACCGCCGACCCCTGGACTCGGATTCCAGTACTCTAGTCCGCTGAGCTACGAGGGCATGGTGCAGGCGGCAGGAGTCGAACCCGCAGGGCTACTGTTTTACAGACAGCGCCTCACGCCTCATGAGCACCTGCTTGGGGCGTTCGTTGGGAGTCGAACCCAAACCCTCAGGGCCACAACCTGACATGCACGATCCGGTACACCACGAACGCCGTACCCGCGGAGGGTGTCGAACCCCCGGCCTCCTGTTTGTAAGACAGGTGCTCTTCCGTTGAGCTACACGGGCGTACATGCCTGCGGCGGGATTCGAACCCGCGGCCGTTGTCTTATAAGGACACCGCCCACACCAGCTGGGCCTCGCAGGCAGAGAGCTCCCCCGGGTGGACTCGAACCACCAGCCTTGCGCTTAACAGGCGCTTGCTCCGCCGATTGAGCTACGAGGGAATGGTCGCGCGTAGGTGTCCTGGGCTGGTCTCGAACCAGCGACCTATGGTGGAGACATTCATAAATGGATACGCTCCCCCGGTCATGTATCGAGGGCGATGGCCCAACATGCGGAACTCCCCATCCATTCCCAGGTTGAAAGGAGCGTCGAGTTGGGAGTCCACAGGCGCAAGTTCATGGCGTTCGGTGCTGCTGCGGCGGCGGCCGGGGCCGGGTTGGGTGCCGCAGCGTCCGGTGGACCGGTGAGCGCGGATGCCCCCGTGCCGTCCAGCGCGGAGCTGGCCCGCTCGCTGGAAGGCGGCTTCACCAGCAAGTTCGCGGTCGCGAACGGTATCCGCCAGCACTACGTGATCGGCGGCCGGGGTGAGCCGTTGGTGCTGCTTCACGGCTGGCCGCAGATGTGGTGGGAGTACCACAAGGTCATGCCGGCCCTGGCCCAGCGCTACCGGGTGATCGCGGTGGACCTGCGCGGTGGCGGTGACACCGACACTCCGGCATCCGGCTTCGACAAG
The DNA here is from genome assembly GCA_035650075.1 of Micromonosporaceae bacterium. Classification (GTDB taxonomy): domain Bacteria; phylum Actinomycetota; class Actinomycetes; order Mycobacteriales; family Micromonosporaceae; genus DASSUC01. Next base: position 8,637 of record DASRII010000350.1, read on the forward strand.
AAGACCATGGCCAGGGACATCCGTGAGCTCATCCGCGTCCTCGGCTTCAGCAGCGTGAACATTGCCGGTCACGACATCGGCTCGATGGTGGCGTACAGCTTCGCCGCCAACCACCCCGAGGCCACCCGCAAGGTGGCCATGCTCGACGTGCTGCACCCCAACGACGGCTACTTCGAGATCCGGATGCTGAAGGCGCCGGGCCAGCCCTTCTTTCCCTGGTGGTTCGCGTTCAACCAGGTACCGGAGCTGCCGGAGCAGCTGGTTTCTGGCCGTTCCCGCATCCTCATCGACTGGATGTTCGACAACCTGCTGCTCAACCTGGCCGCCGTCAACGACTTCGATCGGTCCATCTACGCGGCCGCCTACTCCCGACCGGAGGGTATCCGCGGCGGAAACGGCTGGTACGCGACGTTCGTGCAAGACATCGCGGACCTGGCCACGTACGCGCCGGTGACCGCGCCGATCCTGGGCATGGCGCACGACCTGTTCTTCCCCGACATGGCCGCCCGGCTGCCCACCATGGCCACTGACGTGACCCTGCGCACGGTGGCCAACACCGGCCACTACTTCGTCGAGGAGCAGCCGCAGGCCGTGATCAACGAGTTCACCGCGTTCTTCGGCTGATCGGCGTCCGCGGAGTCGGTGCCCGCGCCATCGGTGTGGGCACCTGCTCCCGAAGCTCCTCATCGGCCAGTCACCACAAGGGGAATGGTCGCGCGTGTGGGACTCGAACCCACTTCCTCGACGTGAAAGGACGAGAGCCTACCCATAGCCGAACGCGCGCAGTGCCCTGGGCTGGGTTCGAACCAGCGACCTCCGTCGCGTCAGGACGGCGCTCGTTCCAGCTGAGCTACCAGGACGTTCGTAGCGGGTGTGGGAGTCGAACCCACCTGACTCGGCTCATGAGGCCGTCGAGCACGACCGGTGCTCCTACCCGCAGTGCCGCCGGAAGGAATCGAACCTCCGCAGTTTGGATTAAAAGTCCAGAGCCCGGCCATCAGGCGCCGGCGGCGTGGATGTCGTATCCGTCCCCCGGGCAGGATTCGAACCCGCACACGACGCGATAGAAGCGCGCTGCTCTCTCCGTTGAGCTACCGAGGGGAAGAACGTGGGCCGCCGGCGACTCGAACGCCGATCTACGGGGTAAGAGCCCGCAGCATTAACCAATCATGCTCGCGACCCATCGCGGTGAGGGTGGGAGTCGAACCCACAAACCTTGCGGTCTAACAGTTTTCAGGACTGCGCCCGTCACCTGTCGGGTGGCCTCACCTCACCGGAGCGGAAGGTGTGGGATTCGAACCCACCCAGGCTCACACCTGTACACCGCTTCCAACGGTGCCCCTCGACCAACCGGTCACCTTCCTGGAGCGGAGGAGGGCGGAGTCGAACCGCCAAGGCTCATCGCTCGTCCCGCTTCGAACGGGGTGCCGTCGCCACGTCGGCTGGCTCCTCCACAGTCGGGCTGGCCGGATTCGAACCGACGACCCCTGCGTCCCGAACGCAGTGCTCTACCAAGCTGAGCCACAACCCGATGCGTACCCCTGACAGGACTCGAACCTGCATACGACGGTGTCGTAAACCGCTGCTCCATCCGTTGAGCTACAGGGGCGTGGTCCCGTCGGGAGGAGTTGAACCTCCTGTCTCCTCGTTATCAGCGAGGCGCCTCTACCACTTCGGCCGCGACGGGATAGAGCGAAGGGTGAGGGAGTCGAACCCCCAACGGTGTGACCCGCGACGGGTTAGCAACCCGCGTGCCTTGCCGATGGCGAACCCTTCAAGCGCCCTGTACGGGACTCGAACCCGTGGTCTCCGCCGTGACAAGGCGGCGTCCACTCCATCTGGACCAACAGGACCTGCGTGTGCTCGGAGGGAGTCGAACCCCCACGCCATCACTGGCACCGGGTTCTGAGCCCGGCATGTCTACCTGTTTCCATCACGAGCACGTGGAGTAGCGCGGTGTCGAACCGCGCACGGAAGGCTTGCAAGGCGATCCTGTGCACCGGCACCTACCCCGAGAGAGCCAGCGGCCGGACTCGAACCGGCTACCTTCGCGTTACGAGGGCGACGCACCACCTGTCGTGCTGCGCTGGCGAGCGAGCCGGCGGCGAGAGTCGAACTCGCGGCTACCGGCTTACAAGGCCGGTGCGCCATCCGTGGCTCGCCGGCATGCGTACCCTCGGCGCGACTCGAACGCGCAACAACCCGGCCCTCGACCGGGCGCCTCTACCGTTGGGCTACGAGGGCATGTCGCTGGGGGCCCAGGATTCGAACCTGGATGAACGGGTTCAGAGCCCGTCAGGCTGCCGGATTACCTCAGCCCCCAGAGCGGCCGGCGAGCCGCGGATCCCGCCGGCCGGATCAGCGCCGGGTCAACGCGGCCAGCCCGGCCCACGTCGGGGCGGTCGGCTTGGTCCGCAGCACCATGCCCGCCTCGGCGGGGGTGCGGTCACCCTTGCGCTGGTTGCAGTCGCCACACGCGGCGACGGTGTCGAGCCACGAGTTCTTGCCACCACGCGACCGCGGGATCACGTGGTCGATCGTTGTCGCGACCCCGTTGCAGTACCCGCAACGGTGTCCATCACGAGCGAGGACGCCCGCACGCGACCAGGCCGGCCCGGATGTGTACCGCCACTTCGTGACGACGTACCGGAGGAGCCGTACGGCGGTTGGCACTGGCCATACACCGATGAGCCGGTCGGGCTGGGCCTCGTGAACCTCGGCGACCTGGCGGACGAGCATCCGGATCGCGTGCCGGAGGCTGACCCGGTGCAGCGGCCCGAGGTCGGCGTTGAGAACGAGCACAGCCTCCACCGGTTCACCTCCTTCGTCGTCATGGTGGAGTGTGGAGCGGCTGACCGGGTTCGAACCGGCGACCTTCACCTTGGCAAGGTGACGCGCTACCAACTGCGCTACAACCGCAGAGCCGAAGACCGGAATCGAACCGGCGACCTCTGTCGTACCAGGACAGCGCTCTGACCAGACTGAGCTACGACGGCGATGCGTACCGCGGGCGGGAGTCGAACCCGCACGTGGACTGGGTTTGAGCCAGCCGCCTCTTCCAGTTGGGCCACCGCGGCATGCGTACGCTGACCGGGCAGGATTCGAACCTGCGTCTCTGAGGTCAAAGCTCAGGGGCCTGCCGTTAGCCGACCGGTCATCGCGAGCGGTAGCGGGGACTCGAACCCCGCCCGGCAGCTTGGAAGGCTGCGGCTCTACCTGATGAGCTACTACCGCGCGTAGACCGTGCGGGACTCGAACCCGCGATCTCCTCGGTGAGAACGAGGCGAGCTTTTCCAACTGCTCCGACGGTCCACAGTGCCTTCCCCCCGAGTCGAACGGAGACCCCACGGGCTTCAACCGCGTGCGCTACCGCTTGCGCCAGGAAGGCGTACGTCGGGAACCGGGGAGTCGAACCCCGCATTTCCTGATTCCAAATCAGGCCCGGTCACCGTGCCGGACGCTCCCGATTGCCCGGCCGGGTAACGGACCCGGCCGGGATTCTCATGCCATCCACTGTGGAGTTCTCAATGATCGATGCCGTCGGCGCGCAGCCGAGGACGCACGGGCGGTAGGAGTCGAACCCACAACCGGCGGCTTTGGAGACCGCTGCTCTTCCAGTTGAGCTACACCCGCATGTGCTTGCTTGGTAACGAAAACGCCGCCCTGTCCGGATCTCCGGGGGCGGCGTCAGCGTCCTTGTGCTGCGCTAGTCGCGCCACCGGCCCCGGCTGTACTCGTCGCTCGCGATCAGGTGGTTGGGTCGCCCGGAGACGGGCATGACCGACCTGCCGCAGAGCGACGATGTCGCTTGCGGTTTGGTGGCCTGCCACAACAACACGGGATGACTCCTCGACTCGGTGGAACGTCTGCATCGAAGGTAAGGGACGGTCGACTCGCTGCACAACGTATTTATGGACAGTCCTGTTCCCGTCCCCGCCGGGAAGCAAAGATCCCCGGCCAGCAAGGCAGCTGACCGGGGGCTTCTCGAGCGGAGCCGCCTGTCGGAATCGAACCGACGACCTACGCATTACGAGTGCGTCGCTCTGACCGTCTGAGCTAAGGCGGCAACGCCGGTAAGTGTACGCGACAGGCCGAACCGGCTGATCGGTGGGCAGCGTGACCAGGTGCCGGCCGATAGGCTGCGGATCCGTGACCGACCCCACCCCACAGCGGCCGAAGAGTCTCGAGCCGCGCGAGCTCGGCTTCACCCCGCAGAAACCCGTACCGTGGCTGAACCCGGTGCAGCTCGCCGCGACCGGTGTCCGGGTCGTACTGGCCGAGCAGTTCGGCGTGTTCCTGGACAAGCGCGAGCTGCAGAGCGCACTGCCGGCGCGGGTTCACGACCACAGCAAGCAGGGCGAGCTGTGGTTCGACTTCGTCGCCGACCTCGGGGACGGGTTCGACGCGACGTACTCGGTCGCGTACCTGCTCGCCCAGCCCCGCATCGAGCTCGACGGGCAGCAACTCCCCCGCGGCGAGATCCTGATCATGGGTGGCGACCAGGTCTACCCGACCGCGAGCGGTGAGCGGTACGAGGACCGATGCAAGGGGCCGTACCGTTCCGCTCTGCCCTGTCCGGACGACGGCATCCAGCCCACCCTCTACGCGCTGCCGGGCAACCACGACTGGTACGACGGGCTGACCGCGTTCCTGCGGCTATTCGCCCGACGGGACGGCGGCCAGGTCGGCGGCTGGCTGACCTGCCAGACCCGCAGCTACTTCGCGGTCCAGCTACCGCACCGGTGGTGGCTGCTGGCCATCGACGCGCAGGGCGAGGCGTACCTCGACGACCCGCAACTGGAGTACTTC
>DASRII010000351.1:0-5967 GCA_035650075.1 Micromonosporaceae bacterium
CCCGGAGCGGCGCATCGTCGGCAACAACTCCGGCTGGCTGGTCATCCGAACCTCGTGACCCGCCGCCTGCAACGCCCACGCCAACGGCACCATCGGAAAATAGTGCGACGGCCACGCGAACGTGGTGAACAGCACGCGCATTCCCCAACGATGGGCGGACCACAACGCGGCGGGATGGTGACCCGGTCGAGGAAGCCAGGGCTGGAGCCGGCCCAGAGCACCTTCCGAGAAACAGCCCGCACGCTGTGAGCAAGTCGCCTATGCCGACCCCGAGGAGGGACCCGCGATGCCATCGACCCAACCGTCGGCCAGGAAGGTCGCGCTGTGCGATGTCACCCCCAACCGCCGGCGCGGCGGTGACATCCGGGTCCTGCTCGGTCCGGCGACCGTTGGCGCCACGTCCGGCTTTCTCGGTGTACTCACGCTGGCGCCGGACGAGTTCGTCTCCGAGCACTATCACCCGTACTCCGAAGAATTTCTCTATGTCGTGCGCGGGACGGTCGTCGTGCGGGTCGACGGCGAGGAGGTGCCCGTCGCGGAAGGCGAGGGCCTCTTCGTACCGATCGGCGCCCGCCACCGCGTGACCAACCCGACGGCCGATACCGCCGTGGTGGCCTTCCACCTGTGCCCGCTCGCGCCGCGACCCGACCTCGGCCACGTCGACACCGAGGCCCAGCCGGGCACCGGCCCGAGTCTCGCGGTGGGCCACGTGATGGCGACTACTTAAAGCTCTACTGTGGACGTTCGTGACTCGGCCCGGGGGCTACCGACCCGGGCCGAGTCGCATGCAGCGCCATGGATGTGGCCGACCACAAGCCGCTCTGTAGGCGCCCTCCAACGGCGGCTCGTACGGTCTGGCCATGATTGACAGCCTGGGGCACACCCGTCGGTTTCTGAGCGCCGTCTCCTCGGCAGTCAGCGGATTGTCGGTGGAGGCGCTCGATCGCCTGGCCGGTGAGCTGGCCGCGGTTCGGGCGGCCGGCGGCCGGCTCTTCGTGGTTGGCTCCGGCGGTAGCGCCGCCAATGCCAGCCACGCCGTCGGGGATTTTCGCAAGATGTGCGCGCTGGAGAGCTACGCACCCTCCGACAACGTGGCCGAGCTGACGGCCCGCACCAACGACGATGGCTGGTCGAGCGCCTACGCGGACTGGCTCGAGGTGTCGCGCATCAACGAGCGGGACGGCCTCCTGGTGCTCTCGGTCGGCGGTGGTGACCCGACGAGCGGGCTGAGCCTCAACCTCGTGTCGGCAGTGGACCGGGCCCGCGCGGCGGGTGCCCGTGTGTTCGGGGTTGTCGGTCGACGCGACGGCTACGTGGTACGGCACGCCGCGGTCTGCGTCGTAGTGGGCACCGACGGCGAGTTTCTGACCCCGGTAGCCGAGAGCCTCCAGTCGGTCGTCTGCCATCTGCTCGCCACGCATCCGGCCCTGTTGAGGAATTCGCCGGTGTGGGAGTCGTATCTCTCGGTCGTCGCGGCGGCGGCATGACCGCACCAGCACCGAGCCACGCGGTGCGCGCGGTCGTGGTGTTCGACCGGGACGGCACGCTGAACGAGCTGGCGCTCGACGAGTGGACCGGCCGGTACGAGTCGCCGTACGCGGCCTCGGACGTGCGCCTGATCGGCGGCGTCGCGGAAGGGCTGAGCCGACTCGACGAACTCGGCGTGGCGTGCTTTGTCGCGTCCAACCAGCCGGCCGCGGCAAAGGGTCGGACCACCCTGCGAAACCTGGCCGCCGTACATCAAGCGGTCGACAGTCTCCTCCGTGCGTCGGGTCCGGCGCCTCGCCGTTACGGGTACTGCCTGCACCATCCGGCCGGCCGAGGTCGCCTCGGGCGGGTCTGCCTGTGTCGCAAACCCAAGCCCGGCATGCTTCGCGCGCTGACCAACGGCGTCGCCGCACCGGTCCGCTACCTCGTGGGTGACTCCGACGCCGACATCGGCGCGGGTAACGCCCTCGGTTGGCGGACGATCCGCGTCGACAACCCTCGGTCCGCGCACCGGCGGCGTGGCCAGTACGCGCCCGCGTACTCCGTGCCGACAACGGCACACGCCATGGCAGCGATATGTCACGAGCTCACGAAGCCGAGGTGAAAACACCGTGCCTACCGTCAAGATTTATGCCGACTGTGCCGACCTGGCCCACATCGAGCGATACGCCCAACGCCCGGATGTCAACGGGTTCACCACCAACCCGGTGTTGTTGCGCGACTGCGGGACCGTCGACTACCCCAGCTACGTCCGGCGGCTCGCGGAGCTCACCGGCAGCCGACCGGTGTCGCTGGCCACGCTGGCGGCCGATCCGGACGGCATCCGCGCCCGCGCGCACGAGATCGCGGCGTGGCATCCCCACGCCTACGTGAAGGTACCCGTGGTCGGCGCCCAAGGTGAGCGCAACGCCTCACTCATCGGGGACCTTGCGGCAGACGGCATTCGTGTCAACGCGACTGCCGTGTTCACCGAGAAACACGTCGAAGAGGTGCTCGACAGCATCGGGCCGACCGCACCGCTCATCGTGTCCGTGTTCGCCGGTCGCATCGCGGACACCGGTCGGGATCCGGTGCAGGCCGTGCGGGCCGCGGTCGCGCTGTGCGCCGCGTTTCCCGCGGTCGAGGTGTTGTGGGCCAGCTCGCGTGAGGTGTACAACGTGGTGCAGGCGGCCGAGGCGGGTAGTGACATCATCACGCTGCCACCGCCCTTGCTGGATCGCCTGGCGAACTTCGAGCGAGACCTCGACGAGTACGCGAGCGCGACCGTCGCGGAGTTCGATGCCGCAGCACTGGAAGTCCATAGTGGACGGTGACAGCTACCTCGTTGTGCGGGCGCCACACCGGCTGAGCCTGGGCGGTGGTGGTACCGACCTGCCGAGCTACTACGAGCGGTACGGCGGTTACCTGGTCGCGGTGGCCATCACCCGGTACCTGCGGGTGCGAGTCGGCGGCCGCTGCCGCACGTGGGTGCGACTCGAACCAGGCACACCGGCATTGGCGGCGTTCCATGCGCTGGTACCCGGACTGGCCGATGTCGCGGTCGCGACCACCTCGGACGTACCGGCCGGCAGCGGGCTCGGTTCGTCGGGTGCCCTGGCCACGGCCCTGGTCGCCGCGGCGAACGCCATCGGCGGCCGGCCCAGCCTCCGACCGCACGAGCTGGCCGCCCGGGCGTACTTCTTCGAGCGCGCCGCGCTGACCGCCAGCGCCGGGCGCCAGGACACGCTCGTCGCGGCGCACGGTGGGCTGCGGGAGTACGAGATCGGCCCGGCCGGTGTCACGAGCCGGTCTCTGGTCGTGTCACCCGTGGTGCGGCAGCGCCTCGAAACCAACCTGTTGCTGGTCGACACTCGCGTACGGCGCCGGGCCGAGACGCTGCTCGCCGACCAGCGCACTCGGCTCGACGATGGAGACGCGGCGATGGCGGCCAGCCTGCACCGGGTGAAGGAACTCGGCCGGCTCAGCGCGGGACTGTTTCGCGCCGGAGACCTGGACGGGTACGCCGAACTCATGCACGAACACTGGATGGTCAAGCGGGAGCGCTCGCCGGGTATGTCCACACCCGACATCGACCGGCTCTACGATCTCGGCCGTCGCAACGGAGTCGTCGGTGGCAAGCTCGTTGGTGCTGGCGGAGGTGGGTTCCTCCTGCTCTACAGCCGCGATCCGGCGGCCACGCTGGCGGTCTACGCCAAGGCCGGGTACGTTGGCCGGCCGGTCGGCGTCAGCGACACCGGCGCGGTCATCGAGTCGCCAACTGAAAAGTCGCCCGGGTCCGCATCAGATCGTCGGGTCGATCCGACCACCACAGCCCTTCCCGTGCAGCCAGCCGGTAGCCGATGACAGGCTGTCCACTCTGGACCATCGACGGCAACGCGTCAGCGCCGAAGTCACACGGCACGCGACGCGGGATAGACTCCACGGCGCCGCGGTCCAACAGGTAGATGCCGGCGTTGACCAGAGCCGAGGTCACCGTCGGCCCGGGCTTCTCGGTGAACGCCGTGACCCGGTCGGTGCGATCGAGCACAACGACACCGCTCTCGCCAGCGCGCTCTCGCCGGTGTACGGCGATCGTCGCCGTCGCGCCGCCGGCGCGGTGGGCTTCCCACATCCGGTCGAGCCGGCAGTGGCTCAGGTTGTCGCCGTACCACACCACGCAGGTACCGCTCAGGCGGTGGCGTAAGGCCCTGACGGTACCCGCGGTGCCGAGCAGAGTGGGTTCGTGGAGGTATGTGATGTCGACTCCCCACCGGGCGCCGGAGCCGAAGTGTCGGGTGATCCCGTCCGGCCTGTGATGCAGGTTGACGAACAGCTCGGTCACGCCGTACGAGGCCAGGTGCGCGATGGTGTGTTCGAGGATCGGCCGGCCCGCCACCTCGACCATGCACTTGGGAAGAGTGTCCGTCAACCGGCCGAGCCTGGTACCGCAGCCGGCAGCGAGAATGACCGCCTGGCGTGGTGGGCTGGCGATCACGCATTCACCGCCTGTCGCCACAGACGGAGTTTGTCGATTCGCAGTGAGATTTCGATCGCGTCCATGGCTGTCTTGAACGACACGCCAACGGTCCGGGCGAGCCGGTCCAGCGCCGGCTGGGTCACCGGCTCCACGCCGGCCCGGAGTTCGTCGAACACGCGCCGGCACCTGCCGAGGAGGTCGACGTAGTTGGCGGTCATCTCGGCTATGCCGTGGTTGAGCAGGTCGCCGACCGGACCGTCCGGATCGGTCGGGATCGGGCTGGCGTAGCGGCGAAGCGCGGCCGGCACGAGAGCCAGCAGCGGCTCGGGCTCTCCCAGACGGTCCATCATGGACTCGTAGTCGACCCGTGGGTATGCCCACTCGCCCTGCGACAGCCCGGCGGTCCGCTCGTGTACCCGCTCCGCGAGGTTCAACCAGGCACGGTTCAGCCCGGCGTGGTCCAGCTCCAGCAGGGGGTGGCCCAGGTCGGTGCCCAGCTGGTCGAGGTACCCGACGACAACGAGCGCGCCGACGATGGCGTCGAAGACCGAGAACGCGGTCCGCACCGGGGCGTCGAGGAACTCGGCAAAACCGCGCGCGTACTGGTGTTTGTCCTCGAGGCGCTGCCGGTACTGCGACAGCGCACCGGGTATCGCGGCATCAGCGAACCCTTGACCGAGGTAGTGGTGAACGCCCAGCTGTGCGTTGCGCAGGAACCGCCTGGTGAACCCCTCGATCCCGTCGGGGAACCCGTGCACGACGGGTGTCGCCTCCGCCAGCCACCGTACCGGCAGGCCGGCCTTGCCGAGAGCCAACGACAGGTACGTGTCCTCGGTACCGGCAGTGGTGTCATCGAATCGAATCGAGGTCGGTATCCGGTCGCGCCGTAGCCCGCAGTTCGTAGTGACGAGCAGCAGCGGTCCGTCAGGCCCGGCGGAAATCGCGTCGTACATTCTGAGGTACGCCGCATAGGCGCTCACCGGGCCGCTCACGGGAATGTCCACCGGCGCACCGACCGCGACCAGATCGGGCCCGCTCAGCGCCGCGGCGAGCTGGCTGCACCACTCGAGCGGGACCCTACAGTCGTCATCGACGAAGAGAACCGTGTCGTATCGCGCCTCGTCGAGGACGGTGTTGCGGGCCAGCGCCACGTTGGCGCGGTCGAGGTACCGCACACGCAGCATCGGCGAGTCGATGCCGTGCAGCCCGGCGGCCCGGTTGCCGCCATTGACAACGACCATGACCTCTGCATCGCCGGACAGCAGGGACGCGGAGCGGATGGAACTCTCCACCGTCTTGCGCAGGTTGGGGTCCGTCCCGGTGGTGGCGACCCCGACCGTTACAGACATCGATTCTCCTCGGCGATCGCGGTGAGGGTGGATACGAGGTCGGCGGGTGTGGGTTGGTGGTTGATTTGGTGTTGGAGGTGTTTGGCGGCGTGGTGGTGGGTGGGGTTGTCGAGGAGTTGGTGGCCGCTGGTGATGAGGTCGGTTGGGGTGGTGGTGGTGGCGGGGTGGGTGTGG
>DASRII010000352.1:0-17977 GCA_035650075.1 Micromonosporaceae bacterium
GGAGGTCGAGACCAAGGAGCAGATCGCCTCGGTCGCGGCCATTTCCGCCGCCGACCAGACGGTCGGCGAAATCATCGCCGAGGCGATGGACAAGGTCGGCAAGGAAGGCGTCATCACCGTCGAGGAGAGCAACACCTTCGGCCTGGAGCTGGAGCTCACCGAGGGCATGCGCTTCGACAAGGGGTACATCTCGGCGTACTTCATCACCGACCCGGAGCGGATGGAGGCCGTCCTCGACGACCCCTACATCCTGATCGTCAACAGCAAGATCTCCGCGGTCAAGGACCTGCTCCCGATCCTGGAGAAGGTCATGCAGTCGGGCAAGCCGCTGCTGATCATCGCCGAGGACGTCGAGGGCGAGGCCCTGGCGACCCTGGTCGTCAACAAGATCCGTGGCACCTTCAAGTCCGTCGCCGTCAAGGCTCCGGGCTTCGGCGACCGCCGCAAGGCCATGCTGACCGACATCGCCATCCTCACCGGTGGCCAGGTCGTCAGCGAGGAGGTCGGCCTCAAGCTGGAGAGCACTGGGCTCGACATGCTCGGCCGCGCCCGCAAGGTCGTCATCACCAAGGACGAGACCACGATCGTCGACGGCTCCGGTGACGCGGACCAGATCCAGGGCCGGGTCAACCAGATCCGCGCCGAGATCGAGAAGAGCGACTCCGACTACGACCGCGAGAAGCTGCAGGAGCGGCTGGCCAAGCTCGCGGGTGGCGTGGCGATCATCAAGGTCGGCGCGGCCACCGAGGTCGAGCTGAAGGAGCGCAAGCACCGCATCGAGGACGCGGTGCGGGCGGCCAAGGCCGGTGTCGAGGAGGGCATGGTCCCCGGTGGTGGTGTCGCGCTGGTCCAGGCCGGCAAGACCGCCTTCGACAAGCTGGACCTGACCGGTGACGAGGCGACCGGTGCGCAGATCGTCAAGGTCGCGCTCGACGCCCCGCTGCGCCAGATCGCGGTCAACGCCGGCCTCGAGGGCGGCGTCGTGGTCGAGCGCGTACGCACGCTCGAGCCGGGCAAGGGCCTGAACGCGGCCACCGGCGAGTACGTCGACATGCTCGCCGCGGGCATCATCGACCCCGCCAAGGTGACCCGTTCGGCGCTGCAGAACGCCGCCTCGATCGCGGCCCTGTTCCTCACCACGGAGGCCGTGGTGGCGGACAAGCCGGAGAAGGAGAAGGCCCCCGCTGCCCCCGGTGGCGGCGGCGACATGGACTTCTGATTCTTCGTCCAAAGGCGGGCCATCCCTATGGGGTGGCCCGCCTTCGTCATAGGGTTACCCGTCATGCCGGTCTTCGACGGTCACAACGACCTCATGTGGGCAATGCGCAACCGGGTGCGGTACGACTTCGACGCGCTGGACGTCGGCCGCGACCAGACCGCCAGCGGGCTGCATACCGACCTGCCGCGGCTGCGGGCCGGTGGCGTGGGCGCGCAGTTCTGGTCGGTGTACGTGCCGTGCGAACTGGCCGACTCCGCGGTCGCCGCCACCCTCGAGCAGATCGACGCGGTGCACACGTTCGTCCGGCGTTACCCGGCCGACCTGGCGTTGGCGCGGACCGCCGACGAGGTGGTCGCGGCGGTCGAGAGCGGGCGTATCGCGTCGCTGCTGGGCATGGAGGGCGGCCACTCGATCGCGTCGTCGCTGGGCACGCTGCGGATGATGTCCGAGCTCGGCGTGCGGTACATGACGCTGACCCACAGCCGCAACACCCCCTGGGCGGACAGCGCCACGGACACCCCCGCGGTCGGCGGGCTGTCGGACTTCGGTCGCGAGGTCGTCCGCGAATGCAACCGGCTCGGCATGCTGGTCGACCTGTCGCACGTCGCGGAGTCCACAATGGACGCCGCGCTGGACGTCTCGACCGCGCCGGCCTTCTTCTCCCACTCGTCGGCTCGGGCGCTGTGCGACCACCCGCGCAACGTGCCGGATCGGATACTCGGCCGGGTACGGGACAGCGGCGGGGTCGTGATGGTGACGTTCGTCCCCGGCTTCCTCAACGCGGAGTGTCGCGTGTGGATGGAGGAGTACATCGCGGAGGAGGAGCGGACCGGTGACGCTACCGCGTGGCTCGAGGCGAACCCCCGACCGCCGTGCACCCTGGCCGATGCCGCCGACCACGTCGAGCACGTGCGCGAGGTGGCCGGTATCGAGCACGTCGGACTCGGTGGTGACTTCGACGGCATGCAGGCCCCACCTGACGGGCTGGCCGATGTCGCCAGCTACCCCAACCTGCTCGCCGAGCTGTCCCGCCGCGGCTGGTCCGAGGCCGACCTCGACCAGCTGACGTGGCACAACGCGCTCCGCGTGCTGCGCGACACCGAGGTACATTAGTACGCGTGTACGACACCCGTACTCTGCTCGACCGGCTGGAGGCGGCCGGGTGTCGGCCGCGGCGGTCGGGCCGAGGTTGGCGGGCGCACTGCCCACTGCACGACGACGCCGACCCGTCGCTCATGGTGGACGACGACGCTGGCCGGCCGCTGGTGTTCTGCCACGGCGGGTGCGGGCGCCAGCCAGGGTTCTTCGGCCGGCTGCTGGCCGAACTGTCCACCGTGGACACGGCCCGGACAGTCGTGGCGCGCCGGGCTCGGGTCCGACGCGACCGCCAAGGCGTCCGGGACCGTTTCGAGCCGGTCTCCGGCTCGTGGGTGTACACCGACGAGGCCGGGCGGCCGCTGGCCCGCAAGGTACGGCAGGTGCGGGTGGACGCGTTCAGCAAGCAGCGCCGCCGCGAGTTCCGCTGGCAACGGCCGGCCGGCAACGGCTGGGTCGCGTCCCACGGGGACATCGACCCGACCGCGCTGCCGCTCTACGACGTGCCGGGCCTGCTGGTCGCCCGGTCACGTGGCGCCCGGTGGGTCGCGGTGACCGAGGGCGAGAGCGACTGCGTGGCACTGCGCGAGCTGGGCGTCGTCGCCACGTGCGCACCCAACGGGTCGGGACCGTGGCAGGAGGCGTGGACGAGGACGCTGGCGCCGTGGTCGGAGGTCACCGTCGTCGTCGACAACGACCCGGCCGGGCTGGCCCGGGGCGAGGACGTCCTGGCCGCCTTGCGCGGGGCGGGCATGACGGTTCGGGTACTGGCCCCGCCGCCGCCGCACAACGACGTGTCCGACGTGGTGCGCGCCGGACTCCCGCTCAGCGCCCTGGTGCCGCTGACCTGACCGCGCGGGCCGCCTGTACCGCGGCCGCGGCGTCGACCACTCCCGCCCCGCTGACGTTGGAAGCTCCCGCGCAGTCGTCGTCGCCGCCCGTGCCGAACGTCGGCAGCGTCGGGTCGGCCGTGTCGCGCAGGATCCGCCGGGTCCGGTCGATGTCTCCGATCAGCGCGGGGTTGGCCGACCACATCAGAGCCACCACCCCGGCCACGTGCGGCGTGGCCATCGAGGTGCCCGGCAGTTCGGCGTACCGGCCGCCGGGGATCGCGGACAGGACGTCCACCCCGGGCGCGACCACGTCCGGCTTGGTCGGGCCGAGTGGGCTCGGGCCGCGGCTGGAGAAGCTCGCGATGCGGCTCTGCCGGTCGATCGCGCCGACGGTCAGCACGTCCTCGTACGGCGCGGGCGGGTCGTCCACCGAGCCGCACGAAGGGCCGGAGTTGCCGGCCGCCACCGCCATGAAGATGCCCGCCGCGGCCAGCGCCGCCGTCGCCGGCCGTAGGGAGGACAGGTCGCAGCCCTCCAGCGCCGGGCAGCCCCACGAGTTGGTGAGGACGTGCGGCGCGCGCTCGGGCCGGCCGTCCCGGAACGGGTCCGCACCGTCGGGGAACGGGGCGAGCATGAACTGCAGGCAGTCGAGGTAGTACGCCGGGTTGGCCATACCCCGGTCGAGATTCACGCAGCCCACCCACTGCGCGCCCGGGGCCACGCCGATCGGGTTGCCGCCGCGCTCGGACACCCCGTCCGGGGCGGCCACTTCGGGCACCGTGCCGGTGGGCGAGCGACCTACCGCGGTACCGGCGGTGTGCGTCCCGTGTCCAATGTGGTCGGTGGGTACGCGGCTGTGGTTCCACGGGTCGAACCACGAGTCGTCCCCGCCCCGGAACCCGTTGGCGAGTGTCGGGTGTGCACCGTCCACACCGGAGTCCGAGCTGCCGACTACGATGCCCCGACCGGTCACGCCGGTCCGCCATACCTTGTCGGCGCCGATCAGCTCGACGTTCCATAATGGACCAGTGGGCGCATCCGCCGCGGGCAGCAGCATCGGCCCGCGCGCCGGCAGCGGGCGCAGGAGCGGGCTGAGGAGCACCCGGTCCACATCGGACCGTCGCTCGAGCCAGGCGCGGACGGCTGAGCCGCCGTGCACCTCGATGCCGTTGACGAGGTAGTACGGTCGGTACGCCAGATGCAGCCGGTTCAGCTCGGCGCGCAACGGCGCCTGGGTGCGGTCGGCGTGCTCCACGAGCCTCCGGTACGTCGCCCGGACGCGCTCGTCGCGCGGGGTGAGCTGGGCAAGGCCGGACAGATCGGCCTGTTCGCGCAGGACCACGAACAGCCGGTCGCCGTGGAGGCCAGGCTGGCCCGCGAACGCGTACCCGACGATCGTCGTAGCGAGGACGGCGCCGGCGGTGGCCGCCGCCACGCCGCGTCGCCGGGGGGCCGCGCCTATGGGCCTGGCGCCGGTCACGAGAACGACCAGCGCGACGACGCCGACCAGCAGTGCGACGACCAGCGTGAGCAACGCGGCCAGCGTCGCCCACCAGGCGACGTCCAGATCGGACCCGTTGAGGATCAGCCAGGTCTCCTCGGGGTCCACGAAAGCGAGCGGGCCGAAGGCGGCCAGCGCGTACAGCGGCCACCGCACGCTCCACAGGTGCAGCGCCGCGGCGGTGAACGCCAGCGGCGGCAACACGCACAGCATCGACAGCTGCACACCGCTCGCACCGGTGCCGGCCGCGATTTCGGTCAGCGCGACTCCGGCGACCAGCCCCCCGAGCGTGACGAGGCGCGCGCGTCCGGCGGTCGCGTACGGCGTCCAGAAGCTCGCGGACAGCACCGCCGAGGCGAGCCAGCCGACGGCGAGCGCGGCCGCCGCGGCGAGCAGCGTCTCGAGCAGGCCGCCGAGCGCGCCGAGCCAGACCCAGGGGAGCAGGCACGCGAGGCTGGCGGCGGCGGCGAACAACACGCCGCCCGGCGCCGGGGAATCCCGCGGCGCACGGCGTCGCAAAACCGCCGCCATGGCCGCCGCCGCGCCCGCCAGCAACGCGAGATAGAGCTCCTGCTGCAGTACCGGGACAGCGCGCAACGAGCCCAGAACCGCGAGCGCCAGCGCGCCGAAGGCCCACGCCCGACCGGCCGCGCGGACCGCCGGCGACCGCGGCACCAGGGCCAGCGCCAGCGCGGGTACGCCGATCAGCAGCGCCTGCGCCACGGCCGTCACCGGCCAGAGCCAGGGCCACGGCGCACGGCCCTCGGCCAGCGGCAGCTGCTCGCCGAGCCAGGCGGCGAACTGGCCGCCGACCACAACTCCGACCGTGCCGATTCCGGCGAACACGGTCGCGACCACCGCGCCAGTCGAGCCACGCTGTTCGGGAGCTGACATGTGAGCCACGGTACGACGCGCGTCAACGTACGGTAGACAGGTGCGAGATCCCGGGGTATCCCGCTACACGGCCGGCGCATTGTCCCCGCAGCGGCGGATCGACGACGTTGCTCGCCTGGCCCGGCAGCGGTTCGACGTGCTCGTCATCGGCGGCGGGGTCACCGGCGCCGGAGCCGCACTCGACGCGGCGTCCCGCGGCCTCTCGGTCGCCCTCGTCGAAGCGAGCGACCTCGCCGCCGGTACGTCGTCCCGATCCAGCAAGCTCATCCACGGCGGGCTGCGGTACCTCGAACAGCTGGAGTTCGGGCTCGTCCACGAGGCGTTGCGGGAGCGCGGGCTGCTCACCACCCGGCTCGCCCCGCATCTCGTGCGGCCGGTGCCGTTCCTCGTACCGCTGGAGTCGTCCGGGTTGGCCGCGCGGGCCTGGCACCGCTTCTATTACGGCACCGGGCTGACCCTCTACGACGCCTTCGCCGGGTTGCGCGGGTTGCGCGGCATGCCGGTGCACCGGCACCTCACGCGGAGCCAGGCCCGGCGGGTGTTCCCGTCCCTGCGGCCCGACACGCTGTCCGGGGCGATCCGGTACTACGACGGCCAGGTGGACGACGCCCGACTCGTGGTGACGCTGGCCCGTACGGCGGCGAGCCTCGGCGCGACCGTCGTCACCAGCGCGCGCGTGGTCGACCTGCTGCGGCACGCGCGCGAGGTGACCGGGGTACGCGTGCGGGACGAGGAGACCTCGACGGAGTTCGACGTGTCGGCGCGCACGGTCATCGCGGCGACCGGGGTGTGGAGCGACGACATCTCGGCGATGCTGCCGGATGCGCGGCCGGGGCTGCGGGTGCGCGCGTCCAAGGGCGTGCACATCGTGGTACCGCGATCGGCGATCACCGGCGAGGTGGGCCTGACCCTGCGTACGCCGACATCGGTGCTGTTCGTGATCCCATGGGGCGGGCACTGGATCATCGGTACCACCGACACCGACTGGGCGCTCGACCGCGCTCACCCGGCCGCGTCGGCGAGCGACATCCAGTACCTGCTCAGTCAGGTGAACCGGGTGCTCGACCGGCCCGTCCGGGCGCAGGACATCGAAGGCGTGTACGCCGGCCTGCGCCCGTTGCTGTCGGGTGAGGACGAAGTCACCTCGGCCCTGTCCCGGGAGCACGCCGTCGTCGAGCCCATGCTCGGGCTGATGCTGGTGGCCGGCGGGAAGTACACGACGTACCGGGTGATGGCGGCGGATGTCGTGGACCGGGCCGCCCGGCGGTTGGGCAACGGCGTCCGTCCATCGTGGACGGATCAGATACCGTTGCTCGGTGCCGACGGGTACGCGGCGATGTGGCGGGACCGGGCCGACCTCGCGCGCCGGCACGGGGTGCCGGTCGGTGCGTTCGAGCACCTGCTGGAGCGGTACGGCACTCTCACCACCGACGTGCTGTCGCTGGTGGCCTCCGACCCGGCGCTCGGCCGGCCGCTGCCGGGGGCGCCGGAGTACCTCGCGGCGGAGATCGTCTACGCGGCCCGCGCCGAGGGTGCGCTGCACCTGGAGGACGCATTGACCCGGCGCACCCGGATATCCATCGAGACGGAGCACCGGGGTGTCGAGTCGGCGCGGGAAGCCGCCGAGCTGATGGGCTCGGTACTCGGCTGGGATCGGTCCACTGTGGAACGTGAGGTGCGGCACTACCTCGGACAGATCGAGGCGGAGCGGGAGTCGCAACGCCAACCCGACGACCACACGGCGGACGCGGTCAGAACACCTTTCCCGGGTTGAGAATCCCGTCCGGATCCAATGCCTCTTTGATCGCCCGATGTACGCGCATGCCCACCGGACCCAGCTCGTTGGCCAGCCACTCGCGCTTGAGGAGCCCGACGCCGTGCTCACCGGTACAGGTACCGCCGAGGGACAGGCCGAGCGCCATGATGGCGTCGAACGCCCGCTGGCCGGCGTCCACACTGGACGGATCGGCCCGATCGACGACGAGGTTCGGGTGAACGTTGCCGTCCCCGGCGTGCCCGACGACGCCGATCGGGATGCCGTACTCCGCCGAGATTCGCTCGACCCCGCTGAGCAGCTCGGCCAGCCGCGACCGCGGTACCGCGACGTCGTCGATGACCATGCCGCCGTTGCCGTCGGGGTACGTCGCCCGCGCCAACGCCTCCATCGCCGGGTGGGCCAGCCGGCGGGCCTGCAGCAGCGCGGCCGCCTCGGCGGCGTCCGTGGCGGTGTACACCTCGGCGGCACCGGCGTCCTCGCACAGGGTCGCGATGCGGGCCAGGTCATCGGCCGCCCGGGAGCCCGTGTCGCACGCCGCGAGCAGCAGCGCCTTGGCGTCGGTCCGCAGACCCATCGGCCGGTACGCCTCGATCGCCCGCAGGTGCACCTGGTCCAGCAGCTCGAGCAGGCTGGGCGTGGCGCCGGCGGCGGCGATCCCGCTGACCGCGGCACCGGCGGCGGCCGTTGTGGGGAACACGGCCACCAGAGTCAGCGCCTCCTCGGCGACCGGCCGCAGGGCTACCGTGATCTGCGTGATCACCCCGAGCGTGCCCTCGGAGCCGACGAACAGCCGGGTGAGGTCGTAGCCGGCCACGCCCTTCGGCGTACGCCGTCCGCACCGGAGCAGCTCACCATCGGCGAGCACGACCTCGAGGCCGAGCACGTGGTCGGTCGTGACGCCGTACTTGACGCAGCACATGCCGCCCGCGTTCGTGGCGACGTTCCCGCCGATCGTGGACGTCTCCCAGGAGCCCGGATCGGGCGGGTAGCGCAGGCCGTGCTCGGCGACGGCCCGGTTCAGCACCGCGTTGACCACGCCCGGCTCGACGACCGCGATCCGGTTGATCGGATCGATCTCGACGATGCGGTCCATCGCGGTCAGCGACAGGACGATCGAGCCGTCGACGGCGTTGGCGGCACCGGCGAGCCCGGTACGGGCGCCCTGCGGCACGACAGGTACGCCGTGCAGCGTCGCGATCCGCAGAATCGCCTGGACCTGCTCGGTCGTGCGGGGCCTCGTGACGACCGCCGGGGAGCCGGCCGCACACAGGTCCGCCTCGTCGCGCGCGTGCAGCCGCAGCAGGTCAGGATCGGTGACGACAGCCTCCGGCGGGAGTACGGCCAGCAGCTCGTCAATCATGAAGCGAGGCTATCTCGTGATCTACCTTGATCTTCCCCGGTGGCCGGCTCACGGGCGGCTGTGGTCCCACCTCGTCAGTGATGTCGCCCTCGCCGAGCTGCACGCGTTCGCCGAGCTGCTGGGCTTGCCCGGCCGCGCCTTCGACGGCGACCACTACGACCTCCCCGCCAGCCACTTCCAGACCGCCGTCTGGCTGGGCGCCCAGTTGGTCCCGTCCCGCGAAATCGTCACGCTTCTGTACGCCGCAGGCCTGCGCCGTCGCCCCGCGCCCCGACCCCGACCCCGACCCCGTTGATCATGAACTTAGTTTCGGTGTGGACGGCGTGTCGTCACACCAACTTCATGATCAACCCAGGGGGGTGGCGGCGAGGCGCGTAAGTTCGCGCGTCAAGTTCGCGCGGGCCTTGGCTTCCCATTCGGCATGCGGCTGCGGGAGGCGGTACAGCTGTGGGAGCCCGAGCAGGTGGTGCAGGACGGCGGCCCGGCCGAGCCGGAAGGCGTCGTCGGGCACGTGGGCGTACTCGCGCCGGACCGCGGCGGCGTAGGCGTCGTAGGCCGGCTCGCCCGCGGCCAGTATCGCGAGGTCGGCATCGCAGAGCAGGGCGCCGTTCGGGTCACCCGGCTCGGCGGCGTGGCCGGCCGTCAACCGGATCAGCCGACACACCTCGTCGACCGTGTCCGGTGGGACACCCAAGTCGGGAAGCTGGCGCGCCGCGAGTTCGGCGCTGGCCTCCTCGTTGGCCGGGGGCGCGGCCCGCGGGTCGTACACCGCGTCGTGGTACCACGCGGCCAGCTCCACCGCCGCTGACCCGCCGAATCGCTCCACTATGGACAGTACGGTGGTCAGGTGGTCCACGGTGTGGTAGTGCCGGTGCGGTTCGCGCCAGCGATCCAGCAGCTCGGTACCCGTACTGTCCACAGTGGCCGGATCAGCGCCACCGCCCAGCACAGCGCGCCAGCGGGAGAGCAGTATGTCCATCCAGGGATTGTCGCGCGGGTCGCGGCGGTACTGTCGAGCGTATGGCCGCTGAGCTGTTCGGCCTCGCGGTACCCGCCCGGTCCTCGGGTCCGGGCGTCGGCGCGCCGACGCTCAGCACGAAGGTGACGTTGCGCGACCGCTGGCACCGGTTACGCGTCAATGCTCTGCTCGCCGCGCAGACCGGGCTGGCCGCGGCGCTCGCCTGGCTGCTGGCGCACGAGGTCCTGGGGCACCCGCAGCCGTTCTTCGCCCCGATCGCCGCGGTCATCACGCTGGGCGTCTCGATCGGGCAACGGCTGCGCCGCGCCGCCGAGCTGGTGCTCGGGGTGGCCATCGGTATCGCCGTCGGCGACGCGTTCATCGCGCTGGTCGGTACCGGAGCCTGGCAGATCGGGGTGGTCGTGACGCTGGCCGTGCTCGCCGCGGTCTTCGTCGGCGGTACCGCGCCGTTGCTGACCCAGTCCGCCTCCTCGGCCGTCCTCGTCGCGACTCTCGCCCCGCCGACGACCGGCATCTACTACGGCCGGTTCATCGACGCGCTGATCGGTGGTGTCGTCGCGCTCGCGGTGATGGCGTTGCTGCTGCCGGTCAACCCGTTGACGGTGGTGTCCCGGGCGGCCGGGCCGGCGCTCGACATGCTCGCCGAAGGGCTGCTCGACTCCGCGGCCGCTCTCGCGGCTCGGGATCCGGCCGCGGCGGGGGCGGCCTTGGGCGACATGCGGGCAGGGGAGAGCGATCTCACCAGGTTCCAGGACGCGCTGGGCGCGGGTCGCGAGACCGCCACGCTCGCCCCGCTGCGGTGGCGGGCTCGAGGGGCGCTGTCGCAGTACGTCGATGCGGCCGAGCACATCACCCACGCCCTGCGCAACGCCCGTCTGCTCGCCCGCCGGTGCGTGACACTGCTGCAGGACGCCGAACCTCTGCCCGAGCCGCTGATCGCGGCACCGGCCACGCTGGCGGAGGCGGTACGCGAGCTGCGGCGCGAGCTGAACGACGGGGTCGAGCCCCGGCACACGCGCGAGCTGGCGCTGCGCGCCGTCCGCGAGGCGGCCACGGCGTACGCCGACGGTGTCGGATTCTCCGGCAGTGTGGTGGTGGCCCAGATCCGGTCGATCGCCACCGACCTGCTGAACGCGACCGGCCTGCCGTCAGCGGATGCCAACCGGCTGATCCGCCGGGCGGCTCACCTGCCACGAACCCCCTCACCAGCAAGGGCGAAAGCGTCACCCGACAAGGACGCTCATGGTCGGTAAGCTGGCGTCATGACGATGACGCTATGCCGGTCATGGCGACGTCCGCTTCGCTGGACGTCGCCATGACCCTGCCGGCACAGGCGTTCGAACAGCAGATACCGCAGACCGAATCGGCGCGCCAGCCGGCCTGGGTGCGCGGCCTGCTGTTGGGTGGTTTCATCGCGGGTATCGCGATCAGCGGCATCGTGCTGCTCAGCATCGTGGGCTACCACATTGGCCTCACCGCGCTGATCGTCGGGCTTTGTGCGGCGATCCTGCCGGTACCGGTACTGGTCGGCATCTTCTTCTGGCTGGACCGGTACGAGCCGGAGCCGTTGCGGTACCTGGTGATCTGCTTCTTCTGGGGCGCCTGCGTCGCGACGCTGATGGCGTACTTCGTGAACAGCGGCGCCGAGATCCTCCTCGAACAGACCGGCCTCTCCGTCGACCTCGTAGGCGTGTTCGTCGCGCCGTTTATCGAGGAGACGATGAAGGCGCTCTTCCCGATCCTGTTGCTGATATTCCGGCGGCGGCAGTTCTCCGGGATCACCGACGGCATCGTCTACTGTGGACTATCAGCCACCGGCTTCGCGATGGTGGAGAACATCCTGTACCTGGGCGGGCTAGGGTACGCGTCCGGCGCCGAGCAGTACGGTCCGGCCTCCGGCGCCCAGGCCGTGATCCAGCTGTTCATCGCCCGCATCGTGCTGACGGGCTTCGCGCACCCGCTGTTCACGTCGATGACCGGCATCGGGCTGGGTGTGGCGGCGCGCTCGGCGGATCGGCGGATCCGGTTCTTCGCACCGATAGCCGGGCTGCTGGCCGCGATGGGCCTGCACGGCGCATGGAACCTGATGGCCACGGTGACCGCGAACTCGGGCGAGCTGCTGGTGTTCCTGTACGGCTACTTCGCCGTGATGATGCCGATCTTCATGATCATGACGGGCGTGGCCATCTGGCTGCGGTCACGCGAGGGCCGGGTGACCGAACGGGTGCTGCCGGCGTACGTCCGGGCCGGCTGGTTCTCCCCGCCGGAGGTGGCCGCGCTCGGCACGCTCGGGCGGCGGTACTCGGCGCGCCGCTGGGCCAAGCGGGTCGCGGGCGAACCGGGCTTGAAGGCGATGCGCGAGTACCAGGCCGCTGCGACCCGCCTCGCGGTCCTGCGCGACGGGATGGAGCGCGGGCTGGACCGCAGCCCGAAGGACGCCAGTATCAGCGCCGTGGACGAGCCGCAACTGCTGGCCGTGATCACCAACAGCAGGATGGTGTTCACGGGCTGGGATCCGCAGACGCCCAATGCGCTCTGGGACGGTAGTCGCTACCAGCTGACCTTCCCGGACGGGACACGTCGGACATTGGACGCGCCGCCGGTGCCGGTCGTGCCGATCCCGCTGCGCCCCGCGCCTCCGATGCCGCCGCCGGCATACGGCTACGGCGCGCCGCCACCCGGCTACGGCCCTGGCTACGGACCTCAGCCCTACAGGTAGAGACCGGTCGCGTCGGGCTCGACGCGGCGAGCGGCGACCGCGTGCACGTCCCGCTCACGCAGCAGGATGTAGTCGCGCCCGTGTAGCTCCACTTCGGACCGGTCGTCCGGGTCGAACAGCACCCGGTCACCGGCCACGATCGACCGGACGTGGGGGCCGACTCCCACCGCGGTCGCCCACGACAACCGGCGACCGACCGAGGCGGTAGCCGGGATGACGATGCCCGCTGCCGATCGACGCTCGCCTTCGTTGCCCTCCAGGCGGACCAGGACTCGGTCGTGCAACAGCCGGATCGGAAGCCCTTCGGTATGGTCGGTCAGGCCGTGGGCGGACGTGGTGTCGGCGGGTACGGCGGTCACGACCGTGACGGTACTCGGCGACCCCAGGCGACCGAACCTGGGATGCGGTTCGGCGAGGGCCGGCTACCGTAGGCAGAGGTCGGTGCCATGGGGGTGGAGTTTTGGGGCGTTTCGAGCAGGCACGCGCTAACATCCGCCGCGCGTACGAGGCCGGGCGGGAGTCGATGCGCGCCGCTCGTGCGGAGGCGAGGGCCGCCGCCACCGAGGAACCGCAGGTCGTTCCCGCCGAGCCGGTCCGCGGGGGTGAACCGTCGCCCGTCCATCACTCGACCACGAGCGCGGACGACAGTACGCTGCCCCGCAGCCTGCGTATCGTGGCCGCCTGGTCCTGGCGCATGCTCGTGATCGGCGCGGTGGCCGTGGCTATCGTCACGATCGTTGGCCGGCTCAAGCTGGTGATCGTGCCGCTGGTCATCGCCCTGCTGCTCGCGGCGCTGCTGTCCCCGGCGGTCGGCTGGCTGCGGCGGGCCAAGGTACCGCGTTCGCTGGCGACCGCCCTCGTTCTCGTCGGAGGGCTGGCCGCGGTCGTCGGCGTGCTCACGCTGGTAATCCGCCAGTTCGTCGAGGGCGCGCCGCAGTTGGGTCAGAACGCCAGCGACGGCATCCGGCAGATCCGGGACTGGCTGGAGACCGGGCCGCTGCACCTGTCCGACCAGCAGCTCAATGACGGCTTCCAGTCGATCCAGAACTGGATCAACGACAATCGCAGCACGTTCACCTCCGGTGCCGTCGACACCGCGACCGCCACGCTCGATGTCCTGGCCGGGCTGTTCCTCGTACTGTTCTCGCTGTTCTTCTTCCTCCGCGACGGCCAGCGGATCTGGCGCTACGTCGTGCGGATCTTCCCGGGCGGGGTGCGCGAGCAGGTGGCCGAGGCCGGCGAGCGGTCCTGGTTGACCCTCGTGGCGTACGTCCGGGCGACCGTGCTGGTCGCGTTCATCGACGCGCTCGGGATCGGGTTGGCTGTCGTGATCTTGCGGGTGCCGTTCGCGTTACCACTCGCCGCGCTGGTCTTCCTGGCTTCGTTCATCCCGATCATCGGCGCCACGCTCTCCGGGACGATCGCGGTGCTCGTCGCGCTCGTCAGCCGTGGGCCGGTCATCGCGCTGATCCTGCTCGCGGCTGTCATCGCGGTACAGCAGTTCGAAGGGCACGTCCTGCAGCCGCTCATCATGGGCCGCGCGGTCGCGATTCACCCGCTCGCCGTGATCGTGGCGATAGCCGTCGGCGTCGTGCTCGCCGGGATCATCGGCGCGCTGGTGGCGGTGCCGATCGTGGCCGTCCTCAATACCGGCATCCGGCACCTCGTCGACCACCGCGGCGAGCCGCCCCCCGATGCGGTCGTCGTCAGGTCGAACCCGAAGGGGGAGTAGCCAGCCGGCGCAGCGCGCCGTAGGCCACGTCGGGCTTGGTCGTGTACCAGAACGGCGGCAGGCTCTGCCGCAGGAACATGCCGTAGCTCGGGGCGGTGTGCAGCCGCGAGTCCAGCACCGCGACGACACCCCGGTCGCTGCGGGTGCGGATCAGCCGTCCGACACCCTGCGCGAGCCGCACCGCCGCGATGGGCACGCTGACCGCCGCGAAGCCGGAGCCGCCGCCCGCGTCGACCGCGGCCGCCCGCGCCGCCGCCAGTGGCTCGTCCGGCCGTGGGAACGGCAACCGGTCGATGACCACGAGCTGACAGGCCTCACCCGGTACGTCCACGCCCTGCCACAGCGACATCACCCCGAAGAGGCAGGTCGCCGGCTCCTCGCGGAAGCGCCGGACCAGCAACGGCAACGCCTCCTCGCCCTGAAGCAGGATCGACAGGGAGGTCTTCGCGCGCAGGACCTCCGCGGCCCGCTCGGCCGCCCGTCGGGAGGAGAACAAGCCGAGGGTACGCCCACCGAGTGCTTCCACGAGCCGCAGCAACTCGTCGCCCGCGGCGTCGGACAGTCCGGATTGGGTGGGCCGGGGAAGGTGGGCCGCGACGTAGAGGATGCCCTGCTTGCGGTAGTCGAACGGCGAGCCGACGTCGAGCGCACGCCACGGCAATGTCTCTTCGTCACCCGTTGCCAAGCCGAGGCCGCGCGCGATCGTGTCGAACCGGCCGCCGAGGGCCAGGGTCGCGGAGGTAGCGACGACCGTGCGTTCGTCGTACAGGTGAGTAGCGAGCGTGCCCGCGACGGACAGCGGCGCGACCACGAGCGCCCGCCGCGGCTCCTTCTCGACCCAGGCCACGTCGTGGTCGGACTCGGCAAGCAGCCGTTGCGCGGTGGTGGACAGCTCGTCGAGCACGGCCCTGGCCTGTTGCTTGCGCACCGGGTCGGGATCGTCCGCCTTGATGTCGCCGATGCCGTCGAGCACCCGCCGGCAACCCGCGTCGACCAGCGTGCACGCGCCGCGGAGCGCGGTGGGCAGGCCGCCGACGATGCGGCCGGCGGTTGCCGCGGCCAGGGCCAATGCCAGGGCGTCGCCCGCCTCGCTGAGCAGCTCGTACGGCTCACCGTCCACATAGGAGCGTGAGCGGCGGGCTGCCCGGTCGACGAGGTCGGGAGTGAGTTCCGCTTGCGCGGCGGACGAGACCCGGTCAGCCAGCTCGTGCGCCTCGTCGACGACGAGCAGCCGGTGCGGCGGAATGATGTGCCGCCCGGCGAGCATGTCGACCGCGAGCAGGCTGTGGTTCGTGATGACGATGTCGGCCTCGCGCGCCCGCACCCGCGACGCGTCCGCGAAGCACTGCGCACCGTACGGACACTTGGCCGCGCCGACACACTCCCGGGCCGGCATCGACACCAGCCGCCACGCCTGATCGTCGACCCCCGGATCCAGCTCGTCGCGGTCACCGGTCTGCGTCGTGGTCGCCCAAGTGCGCAGCCGCTGGATGTGCTTGCCGAGCCGGCCGGCCTCGCCAAGCCACTTGATACCGGTACCCGTGGTCCGCGCCTCGAACAGTGTCTCCTGTGGATCCTCCTCTGTGGACGCGTCGAGCCGGGCCAGGCAGAGGTAGTGGTGTCGCCCCTTGAGTACCGCGAACGTCGGGCGCCGGCCCATCAATGGCTCGACCGCGTCGGCCAGCCTCGGCAGGTCGTGGTCGACGAGCTGTGACTGCAGGGCCAGCGTGGCCGTCGACACCACCACCGGACCGTCCACCAGGAGTGCGGGAACGAGGTAGGCGAGCGACTTGCCGGTACCGGTGCCGGCCTGGACCAGCAGGTGCTCATGCCGTTCGGCGGCGTGGGCTACCGCGTCGGCCATCGCCTGCTGGCCCGGACGTGAGATGCCGCCCGGCACCGCACCGACCGCCGACGCGAGCAGGTCGGGAACGGTCGGCTTGGTCTTGGCCGTCGCGGCGGTCACGTTGTGACCGTACCCGTCCGCGGCGCTGTCCCCGTGGTTATCCACAGCCCGGCAAGTTATCCACAGGCTGTGGGTACGGGGTTGCGGCGCTGCGTACCGGCTGCCCAGGCTGGCGCGGTGATCCTGAAGGAGGGACGATGGCAGTTGCCATGCCTGCTGAACCGATCCTGCACAGTCGGCCGTTCACCCGTGCCGACCTGGAAGACATGCCCGACGACGGCCGGCGGTACGAGATCATCGACGGGATGCTCTTCGTGAGCGCCGCGCCCGGCCGGCTCCACCAGCGGGCCGCGTTCGCGCTGGCCCGCTTGCTGCACGCGGCTTGCCCCTCGGCGTTCGAAGTGATGATCGCGCCCTTCGCGGTCGGGCTGGCCGACGATACCGAGATGCAGCCCGATGTGCTGGTCGGTCGCCGGGAGGACTTCACCGACAAGGACCTCCCCGCGCCGCCCGTGCTCGCCGTGGAGGTGCTGTCGAAGTGGTCTCGGCTCTACGACACCGAGATCAAGCGGACCCGGTTCCAACGTGCGGGTACGCCCTCGTTCTGGGTCGTCGACCCGGTCGCCCGGCCCGAAGAGACCCGACTCACCGTCTGGGAACTGGCCGACGATGGCCGGTACCGGCTCGTCGCCGAGGTCGTTGGAGACGAGCAGTTCCATGCGGAACGGCCGTACCCGGTGACGGTCGTGCCGGCAGACCTCGTCCGCTGACGCCCGCGAGGAGTCGCTGTCCATGGTGATCCCGGAGCCGTTCTCGGTGCCGTTCGGCCAACGGCTTCGGGCACTGCGTAACCGGGCCGGCAAGACCCGCGCCGTTCTCGGCGGACTGGTCGGCCGGTCCGAGGAGTGGGTCAAGGCGCTCGAGACCGGTCGCCTGCAGATGCCTCGGCTGCCGATGTTGATCCGGCTTGCCGAGGTACTCGGTGTTGCCGACCTCGAAGAGCTGACCGGTGACCAGTCGATCTCGATGTCCCGGATGAAACATGCCGAACACCCGGCCGCGCCCGCGATCCGCGACGCCGTCCAGAGGTACCACCTGAGCCGACCCACCGAGGAGCCGCACCCGGTTCCGGTACTGCGCGACCGCGTCGACCAGACCTGGCGGATCTGGCACGGTTCACGCACTCGACGTACCGAAGTCGGTGCGCTGATTCCGGGACTCCTCGTCGACTGTCAGTCCGCTGCCGCCGGCCACGAAGGCAACCACCGTCGAGCCGCCCACGCCGTGCTCGCCGACGCGTACCAGCTGGCGCAGCACACACTCGTCAATGCGGCGGAGCCGGCGCTCCTGTGGCTGGTCGTCGAGCGGGTAATGGCGGCGGCCCAGATCGCGGACGAACCGCTCGCGCTGGCCGGCGCCGCATGGACAGTGGGGATGATGCTGCGGACTGACGGCCGGAGTGACGAGGCGTTCACCCTCGCCGGTGAGGCGATTGGCCTTCTCGAGCCGTACCTGCCCGACGCCGAAGATGACTGGCGTGGAATGTGGGGTGCGCTTCAACTTCATCGTGCGCTGACGGCCGCACGGGCCGGGCGTGACGGTGACGCGTGGTTCAGCCCCGCGGCGCGGGCGATCGTCGATGACCTTTTGGAGCGACCACCGCGGGCGATCCGTGAGGACGTACGGACGCTAGCGGCGAAGATCGGGCTCGATCCGATCTGACAGGTACCCGCTGTACCAGTCGATGCTGCGGGTACGAGATGTCACAGAGGGCGGATCGCCTCGGACCTATCGTTCATCTCACGGAGCCTTCCCAGGGCAAGGCGGTCCACCGCGATGACGCATCGGACCGCTGCGCCCGCCCAGGTGCGGCGTGAGCTCCCTGATCCGCAACCAGGCGGTTTACTGCTGCGCCGACGGGGGTACGGCGATTGGCCTCTCTTGGTCTGCAACCGGCACAGG
>DASRII010000353.1:0-33479 GCA_035650075.1 Micromonosporaceae bacterium
CGCCAGCACGTGCAGTGAGCGGGACCGGATCGCGTCATCCGCGGCGAGCTGGTCCGGCGGTGCCAACGGCTGCGGCCGGTGCAGGACTCGTCGCTCGACGATCGACACTCCACAGAGGACGGCCAGCGCGGCGGCGAACCAGATCAACGCGGCCGCCCGACTCGTACCGACAACGAGGCTCGTCACGGCCAGCACCAGGACTCGAACGTGTCCCACGCGGGGTTGAACGCGCCCCCCGAAACCTCCGGGGTGCACCGGCCACCGCCGCGGCCAACCGGTCGGCCAGCTCGCGCAGTTGCGCCTGTGTGACGCCGGCCGCGGCCTCGTTCCAGGCGAACCCGAGCCGACCGTCCGGGTACAGGTTCGTCGAGCCGGCCCAGGCCCGTGCGGCGCAAACTAGCCCGCCGACCTTGTCACCGACTTGGCGGGCACGACAAGACCTCGGTCGATGCGAGTAGGCTCCGGTACCGGTGGAGTTTCGGCTGTTGGGTCCGGTGCAGCTGTGCACCGATGACCGGGTGCTGGACGTCGGGCCGCCGCAACGGAGAGCGGTGCTGGCGGCTCTGGCGCTCGACGCGGGCACGCCTGTTCCACTGGAGACGCTCGTCGACCGGGTCTGGGACGACGCGCCACCCGAAGGCGCGCGAGCCGCGATCTACGCACACGTGGCGCGCCTCCGGCGGATGCTGGACCCACCCGTGGCGCTGCGCCGCCTGCCGGGCGGCTACGTGCTGGATGCCGACCGGGACCGGGTCGACCTGTACCGCTTCCGCCGGCTGGCCGCCGACGGCCGGGACCCCGACCTCGGGGATGCCGAGCGGGCCGCGGCCTTGCGCAAGGCGTTGCGGCTGTGGCGCGGCACGCCCCTGGCCGACGTGTCGGGACAGTGGGCCGCCGGGGTGCGGTACCACGTCGAGCAGCAGCTCCTCGCGGTCGCGTTGACGTGGGCGCAGACGGACTTGAGGCTGGGCGTACCGGAGCCGGTCATCGAACGGTTCAGCGACCTGGTGACCGCGTACCCGTTCGCCGAGAACGTGGTCGCCACGTTGATGCGGGCGCTGTGCGCGGCCGGCCGCAGTGCGGAGGCGCTGGCACAGTTCGAAGCGGCGAGCGCACGGCTGCGCGAGCACCTGGGGACCGAGCCGGGCGAGGAGCTGACCGCGCTGTACGAGGCGATCCGGCGGCGCGAGCTGGATCCGCCGGCGGTCACCGTGCGGCAACGCGGGTTCCCGCCGCGCCAGCTACCCGCCGACGTCGCCGGGTTCACCGGCCGAGTCGACGAGCTCGCCCTCCTCCACGAGACGCTGGTGACCCGCGATCGCACGGGGCCGGTGGTGATCTCCGCGATCGACGGCGCGGGCGGGGTCGGCAAGTCCGGTCTGGCGATCCACGCCGCTCACCGGGTGGCCGACGCCTTCCCCGACGGCCAGCTGTACGTCGACCTGCGCGGTGCCACCGAAGGGCTCCCGCCGCTCGAACCCGTCGAGGTGCTCGGCCGGTTCCTCCGGGCACTCGGCGTGGCCGGTACCGACATCCCGAGCCAGGAGGACGAAGCCGCGGCCTGGTTCCGCACCCAGGCGGCGGGACGGCGGCTGCTCGTCGTGCTGGACAACGCCGTCGACGAGGCGCAGGTACGGCCGTTGCTGCCGGGTACCGCCGGCTGCGGCGTCCTGGTCACCAGCCGGCGCACGCTGGCGGGCCTGGGTACCGCCAGCCACCTGCGGCTCGATGTGCTGACTCCGGCCGAGGCCGGCGACCTGCTGGGCGTCCTGGTGGGTCCGGACCGGGTAGCGGCCGAGCCGGCGGCCGCCGGGGACGTCGCCCAGCGGTGCGGGTACCTGCCGCTGGCCCTGCGCATCGCCGGAGCCCGGCTCGCCGCCCGGCCCCGCTGGCCGCTCGCCGCGCTGGCCGACCGGCTGGCCCGGGAACGGCACCGGCTGGACGAGCTCGAGATCTCGGATCTGGGGGTACGGGCCAGCTTCGCCGTCTCGCACCGGCAGCTCAGACCCGCCGAGGCGACCGCGTTCGCGACCCTGGGCACGTGGGACGGCCCGGACATCGGCCTGCCACTGGCGGCCCACCTGCTGGACGTGCCCGACGAGGTCGCCGAGCGGGTGCTGGACCGCCTCGTGGACGCCAGCCTGTTGGAAACGTCGCGGCCGGGCCGGTACCGGCTGCACGACCTGTTGCGCCTCTACGCCCGCGAGCGGGCCGAGGTGGCCCTGTCCGAGCCCGGGCGCATGGCGGCCCTGGACCGGGCTCTGCACTGGTACGTGGCAACCGTCTGGCACACGCTGGCGTTGCAACGCCCCGGCGATCCGCGGCTGGACCGGATCGAACCGGAGTGGTTGACCGGTGGCCTGCGGTTCGCCAACACCACGGAGGCACTGTCCTGGTTGGACGCTGAACGCGGCAACCTGCTCGCCGCGGCGACGCAGGCCGCCGGTACCTCGGTGGCCGGCGCGGTGCCGCGGCTCGTCCCGGGGATGTTCGTGTTCTTCCTGCAGCGCGGCTACTGGCACGAATGCGTTCGGCTGAACCGCACCGCGCTCGGCGTGGCGGTGCGAAGCGGCGACCGGCTGGCCGAGGCGCAAGTGCTGTCGGACCTCGCCGGGGCGTACGAGTTCCAGGGCAACCCCGACGACGCCCTCGACTGTCTACAGAGGAGCCTCGACATCCACCAGGAGCTCGACAACCCCGCCGGGCGGGCGGCGATCCTGAACAACCTGGGCATCTTCCACTCCCGGCAGGGCCGGTACGCCGAGGCGCTCGACTACGTACAGCAGAGCCTGGCCATCAACCTCGGGCTGGACAACCGCAACCGGCAGGCGCTCAACCTCGACACGCTCGCCGCCCTCTACGCCAGGCAGCGGAGGTACGAGGAGGCGCTCGACTGCTACGAGCGGAGCCTTCCGATCCACCGGGAGCTGGGCGGCCGCTGGGACGAGGCGAAGATCCTCAACAGGGCGGCGGAGATCTACACCCGACTGCACCGGTACGACGACGCGACCGCCTGCGTCGAGCAGAGCCTGGCCATCTGCGACGAGTTGGACAGCCGAGCCGGTCGAGCGTCCAACTTGGACGTTCTCGGTACGATCCACCAGGCCCGCCACCGGTACGCCGAAGCCCTCGACTGCCACCGGCGCAGCGTCGACATCTTCCGCGACCTCGGCCAGCGGCAGGACGAGGCCGAGGCACTGCACCACGCGAGCGCGGCGCTGGAGGCCCTCGGCCGTACCGACGAGGCAGCCGACCAGCGGCGCGAGGCACTGGCCATCTACGACCAGTTGCACGCCCCCGCACCGACCTAGTGCAGCGAGAGATGGGCGGTGTCGTTGACGCTGCGGACGGCTACCCCGCCATCCGGCCAGGAGTCCACAATGGATATTCCGCACGGGTCGAGGTAGAGCCGGTACAGCAGCGCGTCGCCGGCTCCCAACGCGTCGCGCAGCAGCAGCTTCAGCGGTGACACGTGCGATACGACCACGGCGGTCTGGGCCTGGTACTTCGCGCGCAGCCGGACCACCGCGCGGCGGACCCGGACGGCCACCATGTCCAGCGACTCACCGGCCGGCGGCGCGGTCGCCGTCGAGTCCAGCCACTTGGTCATCTCCGCCGGCCACCGCTCGCGTACCTCGCCGAACGTCAACCCTTCCCACAGCCCGAAGTCGCACTCGACGAGGTCGTCGTCGACGGTGACCCCGACCCCGCCGAGCGCCACCGAGATGGCCGCGGCTGTCGCGGTACAGCGGGACAGGGGCGAGCTGACGACGGCCGCGACCGACCCGCCCAGCGCGACCACCCGTGCGGCCACGGCCTCTGCGTGGGCGCGGCCGCGGGCCGTCAATGGCACGTCGCCGCGACCCGAGTAGCGCCGCTGTTCGGTCAGTTCGGTTTCCGCGTGCCGGACGAGGATCAGCCGGGTCGGCGCCTCGGTCCGCGGTTCCCAGCTTTTGGGCTCTGTTCGACTCCCGGGGTATCCGCGGCCGCCTGGTCCATCGCGGCGTTGGCCAAGGCGTCGGCGTAGCGGTTGCGGTCACGCGGCACCCACTCGAACGTCACCGAGTCGAACCGGCGCACGAGCGCGGCGGCCTCGGCGGCCAGTGGCCGCAGCCCGGGATGCTTGATCTGCCACCGGCCGGACATCTGTTCGACCACGAGCTTGGAGTCCATCCGAACGACGACGCTCACCGCACCGAGTTCCGCGGCCGCGGTGAGCCCGGCGATGAGCCCGGAGTACTCCGCGACGTTGTTGGTGGCGACGCCGAGGGCTTCGGACCGTTCCGCGAGCACTTCACCGGTGTTCGCTTCGCGCACGACCGCGCCATAGCCGGCCGGCCCGGGATTGCCCCGCGCACCGCCGTCCGCCTCGACGACGACGCGCAGCCGCCGAACCCGCATCACAGACCGGATTCCGCGGTACGCACGAGGATCCGCCGGCACTCGTCGCAGCGGACTACTTCGTCCGGCGCCGCGGCCCGCACCCGGGAACGCTCCACACCGGACAGTTCCAGTCGGCAACCCTCGCACCGGCCGGAGCGCAGCAACGCCGCCCCGACACCGCCGGACTGCTCGCGGATCTTCTCGTAGAGCGCCATCAGGTCCGCCGGCAGGTCGGTCACGAGCGGCTTGCGGGCGCCGGCCCTGGCCTCCTCGTCCCGTGCGATGTCCGCGAGCGCCTGATCCCGCCGCGACTCCACCTCGTCGCGTTGCGCGCGCAACGCGGCCACGCGCCGTTCGTGTTCCTCCAGTACGCCGGCCGCCTGCTCCCGCTTCTCCATCAGCTCGAGCTCGGCATCCTCCAGTTCGGACTGTCGCCGGCCGAGTGAGGCCAGCTCGTGTTGCAGCGCCTCGAGTTCACGGGCGGGTCCGGTACCCACATCGAGCCTTGCCTGGTCCTTGTCCTTGCGCACGCGGACCTGTTCGATGTCGCGCTCGAAGCGGGAGATGTCCCGATCGATGTCGTCGATGGCGACCTGCGCGCGGACCCGTTCGTCCTCACCGGCCGCGATTTCGCGGGCGAGGCGGTCGACCTCGGCGTTTTCGGGCAGCGTACGGCGCCGGTGCGCGAGCTGGGCGAGGGCGGTGTCCAGCGCCTGCAGGTCCAGCAGGCGTTGCTGGGCATCGGGGTCAGCCTTCACGGCCGCTCCTTCGAGTCAGCGTGCACGGTCCACGGATCGGTGTCGAGGTCGGATACCACGGCGGTGACGCCGAGCGCGGTACGCAACTCGTCCGCGAGGTCGTCGAGCCAGGGCCGTTCGGTGGCCCAGTGCGCGGCGTCGAGTAACGCCGGACCGCCGCCGGCGAGGTGTTCGCTGGCCGGATGGTGGCGCAGGTCCGCGGTCAGGTACGCGTCGGCTCCCGCGGCCGCGGCGTCCGCGAGGTACGTGTCTCCCGCGCCACCGCAGACTGCCACCGTGCGGATCAGCCGTTCGGGGTCACCCGCGGCCCGTACCCCCCACGCGGTGGCGGGCAGTGCCTCCGCGGCGTTCCCGGTCAGCTCGGCCAGGGTCAGCGGTGTCGACAGCGTGCCGATCCGGCCGACCCCGCGCGAGTCGTCCTCAGTGGACGGACGCAGCGGGCGCAGGCCGGACAGCCCGAGCCGGGCGGCGAGCGCGTCGGAGACCCCCGGGTTGGCGACGTCCGCGTTGGTGTGCACCACGAACAGCGCCACGTCGCGCTTGATGAGGTCGTGGACGATCCGTCCCTTGTAGGTGGTCGGAGCCACGCTCGACACGCCGCGCAGGAGCAGCGGATGGTGTACGACGAGAACCTGGGCGCCGATCTCGACGGCCTGCGCGACGGTGGCCGGTACGCAGTCCACCGCACATAGCACGGTGTCGACCTCGGCCGATGGCTCGCCGAGCACGAGGCCCACCCGGTCCCAGTCTTCCGCCCAGGCCGGCGGGTACCGCTCATCGAGCGCGGCCACGACATCGGCAACGACCCTCACGGGCGCGAGGCTACCAGCGCCTCCACCGCGAGGTGCCACGGAAAGTCATCCAGATGCAGCTCGCTGGTACCGGGCGGGTGCAGCTTCACGACATCGTCACCGAACAGGACGGTGATGCCCCACCGGCGCAAGGTGGCCACGCTGGACACGAACGCCGGGTGCGCGGCCATCGCGGCGTTGGTGAACGGCATCGCCACGATCGGCAGTCCCCGGCCCTGTCCCTCGATCAGCAAGCCGAGCGGGAGCGTGTCGGTGATCCCGGCCGCCCACTTGTTGATCGTGTTGACCGTGGCGGGCGCGACCACGATGGCATCGGCCAGGGGCAGCAGGTCCGGCTCCCCCGGAAGTTTGTACGTCGACCGCACCGGATGACCGGTCTGCTGCGCGAGGACACCCACGTCGATGAATTTGCGACCATCGGGGGTCGCGATCAGGCAGACCTCCCAGCCGTCGCGCTGGGCGAGGTCGATGAGTTTTCCGACGTTGCGGGAGACCGGAGAGCCGCACACGATGGCATAGAGGACACCGCGGCGGCCACCCGCGGCGGTCATTCTCGGACGATAACGGTCATATGCCCACTCCCATGTGCTCGGCCAACTCTGTGATCGCTTGAGCGGGCGTGCCGCGGGTGCGCCGCAGTACGTCGCCGAGCAACTCGTGCGCGATCGGCCGGCACCTGATTTCGGCGGGCGCCAGCCGGTCACCCTCGAGCAGTGTCTCGCTCGCCTTCTCCACGTCGCCGATCTGAGCGTAGCCACGCGCGAGATCGAGGTAATGATGGGCGCGCCGCTCGGGAGGCAGGGCGCCGAAGCTCTCCGGGTCGAGCTGCCGGTGGGTCTCGACGGCGAGTCGTCCCTCGCCGAGCTCGACGGCTGCCGCGGCCCGATGGAGCCTGACGTTCGTCGGCCCGAACGAGGTCCAGTAGTGGTTGAACTCCCCGCCCAGACACCGCGCGGCGTCATCGGCGCCGTTGACGAGGTCCCGCACGGTCGCGCTGTCGCCGATGCGGGCGGCCGCCATGGCCCCCTGCAGGAGCAGCATGCCGTACACCGACAGCCGCTCCGGCGAGGCCTGGTCCCCGTTGCTGCCCGGGGCCAGCCGGTTGGCGATGTTCACGTTGACCTCGAGGGAGGCGCGGGCCCGCCCGAGGGCCAGCAAGGCCATGCCCGTCCGGTACGTCGCCGTGCCGGCGAGCAGAGGATCGCCGGCGCGCTGCGACACCGCGACCGAACGGTCCGCCGCGAGCCAGGCCAACTCGTGCTCGCCGAGCTTGCGTAGCGAGGACGAAGCGATCTGGTACACCTGCCCGAGCAGGTGCGCGGCGCACTGACCCTCCTCGGCGCCCTGGAACGCGGCGTCCGCGGCCTGGGCGTCCCGGAGCAGCTTCGGCAACGTGCGAGCCAGCACGCCGTACTTCGCGTGCTGGTACGTCAGCCAGGCGTGCCCGACGGCCTTGCGCATCTCGCCCAGCACCGGCGGTTCCGGCGGGGCGTCGAAGAACGCGCTGATCTGGTCGTACCGTTCCAGGGCCGCGCGAATCTCCTCGACCTCGATCTGGTCGACGCAGCTCATGCTGTCCGGTCGGCGTTCGGGATCTTTGCCGAGCAACAGCTGTACGTCGACCTGAAGGACGTCGGCTATTTCGTATACGACAGAGAACTTGTCGAGCCGGCGCACCCCGCGCTCGACCTTGTCCACCCAACTCTTCGATTTTCCGAGTCGGTCCGCGAAGACCTGCTGCGACATGCGGCGGCGACCGCGCCAGTACGCAACTCGG
Organism: Micromonosporaceae bacterium; assembly: GCA_035650075.1. Lineage (GTDB taxonomy): Bacteria > Actinomycetota > Actinomycetes > Mycobacteriales > Micromonosporaceae > DASSUC01. The sequence continues at coordinate 7,731 of DASRII010000353.1, forward strand.
CGGCCTATCGGCAGCTCGTCCACGTCCGGTCCCTTCCCTTCCACTCACCCGGCGGTGATGAGCGTTGTGGGCGACCGCTCAGGGCCCTTTCCCGGCGCAGGGGGCGCCGAGCCCGAGCGGTCGAAGGGTTCTCCCCCGTGGTGGACGATGTCGCACTCGATGTGCGCTCGTCCTCGGAACCTGTTTCGTACTTTCTGTATAGGCCCACTGCAACTTGCAGATGGCATGTCTGCCAGAGACAACGACCCGGCTCTGCGTTTAGTGACGGTGCTGACGTCCCACGGTGACGCCAGCCGCTGGATTCTGGAGGACTTTCGTGCACTTCAGGCCCATAGAGACGGTCCTGTTGCGCCGCGCCGCGCAGCGTTACGCGGCGCACGGGTGGGACGTCATGCCAGGTGCAGCGTTCAACGGCGAACGGCATCGCTGCGACGACCCCGGCTGTCCGACCTTTGGCTGTCATCCGGCACTCGAGGGATGGACGGACGCAGCCTCGCGCGACTCAAGTCTCGTCGTGACGTGGTGGCACCGCAACCCCTACACAGTGTTACTCCCAACTGGCCGAGAGTTCGATGTTCTCGAGCTGCCCACCCGGCTAGGCGTCGTAGTGGCTCGCGGGCCCATTCCTGCCCCGGTGGCGGTGACCGGCACCGGGAGCTACCTGATATTCGTGTCCCCCGGCGATCCGCTGCGGCCGGAGCTGGCCCGCTCGGTCGATGTGGTGCTACACGGTCGTCACTCGTGGGTGGCCGCACCACCGTCCCGGGAGCTCGCCGGTCGGGTGCGCTGGGAGGTTTCACCCGAAGAGGTCGGCTGGCAGCTGCCCGACTCGTACGCCGTCCAGCGCCTGCTCGTCGACCTGCAGGCGGCCATGGCACCGACCCGTCCGACCCGGCTGCAGGTCCAGCGGCTGATAGAGCAGGTTCACCGGGCCGCGTGACGCATACCTCCTGAGCGCCGCGGTCGTTGGTCGGGGTGTGCAGGGGGTACGTCATGGCAGATAACAGGATATCGCAAGTTGCCGCGCGGCGGTGGGCAGGTACGAGACCGGCCGGCTCCCGCCCAGCCGGCTCCCGCCCGAACAACCCCCGCCCGGCCCGCTAGCCCCTCCCCCTCGGCCGTCGCCGCCCTCCCCGTCCTAGATCGGCGCTACAGCGGGCGGCGGGTGCCGACCACGATGTTGTAGCCGATGAGGTGGCGCAGCCGGTACATCTCCACCCCGGCCATCGAGTTCACCAGGACCCTGCCGAACAGCCGCCCCACGGCGTACGGCAGGTAGCACACGTCGTGCAGGCGTCGGAGCATGGGCACGACGTTGGGCATGACGTCCACAGTGGAGACACAGTCGAACCCCGCCTCGGCCAGCATCTCCGGGAACCGGCCGTGGGTGAACTCGGCGAAGCTGTACATGCCCGAGCCCTCGTTGACCGCCGCGAAGGCCCGCCGCTGCGCGTCGGTCAACTCGTCCTGGGGTGGCATCGAGTACTCGACGAGCACCAGTCGCCCGCCGGGCTCGAGCACGCGGTGGAACTCGGCCAGCGCCTGGCGGTGGTCGGTGGCGTGTACGAGAGTCTCCATTGTGTACACACCGGCGAACGTCGCGTCGGCGAACGGCAGGCGGGCGTAGCTGCCGACGCGGAAGTTGACGCCGGGCGTCGGGGAACGGCGGGCACGGGCGATGCTCACGTCGAGCAGGTCGACGCCCTCGATCCGCAGTCCGAACCGGCGCGCGATGTGTCCGGCCACGTGGCCCTCGCCGCAGCCCGCGTCGAGCACGAGCGCGCCGGGTGGGAGGGCGAGCGCCTCGCCGAGCCGGTCCTCCATCAGCCGCTGCGCCCGGGCCATCGACATACCGGCCCGCCGCCCGTGCGGGTAGTAGCCGAAGTGCCGGGTACCGCGCAGCAGCAGCCGGTACCCCCACGCCGACTCGCGCAGGTGGTAGTACCCGATGACCCTACGCTCCTGGTCGTCTAACAACACACTCCCCCTGTGGTATGGACCCAGTTGCCCGCACCCGTCACGCTGGGGAGCATGAACACGGGAAAGATGCTGGCGTGGCTCGTCGGCGGGCTGCTGGCTCTGGTGGCTGTCGGCGCGCTGGCGATCTGGTTGCTCAAAGTGTTGCTCGGCTTGGCGGTGTACCTGATCGTGGGGGCCGTGGTGGTGGCCGGCGGCGTGTACCTCTACCGGCGGGTCCGGCGCTCGATCGCCCCCGGCACGCGGAACCAGCGGCGCATCGAGGCCGCCGTCAAGACGTACAAGATGCGCAACGGCAGCTAGCCCCCCGGCCCCGGCCCGCCGATCAAGGGCAAATCGGCGTGCCATAGAGATCGAATCACGCCGACTTGCCCTTGATCGGCGAAGGGGCTAGCCCGGAAGGCTGCCGAAGAAGGCGGCGATGTCGCGCGCGACGAGCTCCGGCTCCTCGGCGGGAGCGAAGTGCCCGCCCCGCGGCATCGGCGTCCACCGGTGTACGTCGTACCGCCGCTCGACCCACTCGCGCGGCGGTTCGCCCTCGAACACGAACTGGTGCGCGAAGAGGGCGATCCCGGTCGGTACCCGGATGCGGTCGTCCGGACCCAGCTCCACCCGGTGCCACCGGTTGTCGTAGTAGTCCCTCATGGACGGTGTGATGGTCCGCGTCGCCCAGTAGATCGTCAGCAGGGTCAGCAGGAAGTCCCGGGAGAAGCGGGAGTCGAGGTCTCCTCCGCTGTCCGTCCACGAACGCCACTTCTCCATGATCCACGCGGCCAGTCCGGCCGGTGAGTCGGTCAACCCGTACCCGAGGGTCTGCGGTTTGGTCGACTGGATGGCGCTGTATCCGCGTTCCGCGTCGTCCCACGCGCTCCGCAGGGTCAGGTACGCCTCTTCGGCCTGGGTCAGCCGCGCCGAACCCGGAAGCGGCTCCGGCCCGATGTCCAGGTTGGACAGATGGATGCCGATGACGGGTGCCGGGTTGTCGAGCGCCATCAGCGCGGCGACGCCCGAGCCGAAGTCCCCGCCGTGCGCGCCGTACCGCGAGTAGCCGAGCTCGTTCATGAGCCGGTGCCACAGCCCGGCGACGTACCGGTAGTTGACCCCGGTGCGGGCCGGCCGTTCGGAGAATCCGTAGCCGGGTAGCGACGGGATGACGACGTCGAACGCCGGGCCGTCGATGCCGTGTGCCGCCGGATCCGTGAGGTACGGCACGAGCTGTAGGTACTCGATGAAGGCACTCGGCCAGCCGTGGCTGAGAATCAGCGGTAATCCCGTGCCGTGCTGGGCCCGCTCGTGGACGGCGTGGACGCGCACCCCGTCGATTTCGACCAGGACGTGGTGGTACCGGTTCAGCTCGCGCTCCTGGGTCCGCCAGTCGAACCCGTCGGCCCAGTAGTCGAGCAGGCTTCGCAGGTAGCTCAGCTCGGTGCCCTGCCGCCAATCGATGTCCGGCACCTGGTCTGGCCATCGCGTGCGGCGGATGCGCTGCCGCAGATCGTCCAGCACCTCGTCGTCGACGCGAACCGTGAACGGCTCGACAGTCACATTAGTCACACCCCTTGCCGGTATTTGTACGCAGAGACATCACGTCGCGACCGCCATCCTCGCAGGCAAGGAGGTGTCGTCACATGTCCAACGCCCGTAGTCACGCGGTCGTTCTCGGGGGAAGCATCGCAGGTCTACTGGCCGCCCGCGTGCTCGCCGATTCCTACGACAAAGTCACCATCATCGAACGCGACCGGCTGCTGTCCAGCGTCGCGCACCGCCGCGGAGTCCCGCACGGCCATCACGTGCACGGGTTGCTCCCGCAGGGCGCAATCGTCCTGGAGGAACTGCTGCCGGGCATCACCGAACAACTGCTGGATCAGGGCGCGCTGCCCGGTGACATCCTCGGCAACGTGCGCTGGCACCTCAACGGTCGCCAGTTGCGGCGCGCCGACGCCGGCCTCACCATGCTGTCCGCGAGCCGGCCGCTCATCGAGAGCACCATCCGGCTCCGCGTCTGGTCACTGTGGAATGTCGAGGTTCTGGACGGGTACGACATCGTCGGCCTGGCCGCCTCCCGGGACCGCCGGCGCATCACGGGGGTACGGGCCACCAGCACGCACGGCGGGGGCTCCCGGCTCGTACCGGCCGACCTCGTCGTCGACGCCACCGGCCGCGGCTCCCACACCTTGCGTTGGCTCGCGGCGCTCGGCTACCAGGCACCGCCGCAGGAACGGGTCCACATCGATCTGAGGTACTCCTCGCGAATGTTCCAAGTGCCGCCGGGTGCCTTCGGCGACGACGTCGTCGTGGTCACCTCGCGGTTCCCCGGCCAGCGGCGCAGCGGTGTCGCGCAACGCCTGGAGGGCGGACGGGCGCTCGTCACCCTCGCCGGGGTGCTGGGCGAGCGGCCGCCCCTGGATGCCCGCGGGTTCGCCGCGTACGCGGAGACGTTGGCCGCGCCGGACATCCACGCCATCGTGCGGGTGGGCCGGCCGGTGGGTGAGGCCGCGCCGTTCCGGTGCCCGACCTACGTGCGGAACCGGTACGAGCGCCTGACCGAGCTGCCCGCGGGACTGCTCGTCATCGGGGATGCGTTGTGCAGCTTCAATCCCGTGTACGCCCAGGGCATGAGCGTGGCGGCGCTCGGCGCGACCGCGCTACGCGACGTGCTGCGTACCGGTGGGGAACCCAATCCCCACCGGTACTTCGAGCGGCTGTCGCGGACGCTCGACGCGCCCTGGGCGCTGGCGGTCGGCCCGGACATGGCTCTCGCCGGAGTGACCGGCCCGGCGTTGCCCAAGTCCCCCCTGACCCCGGAGTACCTCGCCCAGCTGCAGCTCGTAGCGACCGAGGACGCGGAGCTCGCGGCCACGTTCGTCCGGGTGACGTCGCTGGTCGATCCGCCGTCGGCGTTGCTGCGTCCGGAGATCGCCGACCGGGTGCGGGCGCACGGGACGGTGCTGGTCAGGTAACCCCCCGCAGACCGTGGTCGGTGGCTCGCCGCCGTCGCGCTGCTGTGGATCTGGCCGGGCCGGCGCGGCCATCACGGCATTGGTCCAGATTGAGCCTATTCTGTCCCGCGTGGTGACGGCGCGACCGATGAACTCGCGACGACGGGTCAACCTCATCGGCCTCGGTGTCGTCGCGACGCCGGCGCTGTTGATCGGCGCCCATCTGGTCCAGTCGGTCCACACCGGCCGATCCGAGCACCGGACGTTCCATCTCAGCCAGCACGGTGACGACGCCGAGGACGGACTGTCTCCGTCGACGGCGTGGCGAACGCTCGACCGGGCCGAGAAGGCGGTTCTGCGACCGGGCGACCGGCTCCTACTCGAAGGCGGATCGCGCTTTTCCGGAAGGGTCTCGATCGGTCCCGGCGAAGCGGGCGACGCAGCCGTTCCCGTGGTGATCGACTCCTATGGGGACGGTCGGGCGACGATCGAGGCGGTCGGCGACTCCGCGGTGGCTGTCTACAACACCGCCGGCGTCGAGATTCGGAATCTGGTGCTGATCGGCGACGAGGTCGCGTACGACTCCGCGGGTGGCGTCCGCATCTACAGCGATCTGCCCGGCGACCGGAAGCTCGACGGCGTGGTCGTCTCCGATGTCGACGTGACCCGGTTCAAGGTCGGTGTCACGCTCGGCGCGAGCAGCAACGGTACCGGCTTTCGCAACGTGACCGTCCGGAACAGCGTGCTGCGCGGCAACAAGGAGGCCGGCCTGCTCACTTACGGCCCGCCGCTGGACATCGCCGCGCCCCGGTACGCGCACGAAGCGGTGACCGTGTCCGGCGTCGAGGTGTACGACACCCTCGGAGACCCGGACAACCACATCCGCAACACCGGCAGCGGCATCGTCTTCGGCAGTGTCGACACGGGGCTGATCGAGCGGTCGAGCGCCCACGACAACGGATCCGTCGCGGATGCTCCCGAAGGCCCGGTCGGCATCTGGGCGTACGACTCCACCTCGCTGGTCGTCCAGCACAACGCCTCGTACCACAATCACACCGCTGGCCGGTTGGACGGCAGTGGCTTCGACCTGGATCAGAACGTCACGTCGTCGACGGTGCAATACAACCTGTCGTATGGCAACGACGGAGCCGGGTACATGCTCTACAGCGGCAACAAGGCCGGTGGGCACTCCGGCAACACGGTTCGTTTCAACATCAGCAGCAACGACGGCCGCAAGCTGACCAGGTACGGCGGGATCTCGCTCGACGGCATCGTCAGCAACGCACAGATCTACCACAACACCGTCATCGCGTCGGCGAACAGCGTCGCGAACGCCCCCGCCGTACGGGTCAAGGGAGTCCTGTCCGGAATCACCATCCGCAACAACATCTTCATCGCCGACGGCGTCGGACTGGTGGCGTCCTTCGAATACTCACCGGCCGAGGTCACGTTCCAGGGAAACAACTACCACGCCCGGTCGGGGCCGTGGGGGATCGGCTGGGGACGTGCGGTCCACTCGAACCTCGCGTCCTGGCGGGCAGCTACCGGCCAGGAGCGGGTCGGGTCGCGGAACTCCGGATTCGCCGTCGATCCGCAGCTCGCCGGCGGCGCCGAGCTCGGCCCCGAGGCCGGCCGTGCCGTCGTACCGCGGGTCGGATCCGCCGTCGCCGGCAAGGCGCTGGACCTGCGTGGGCTGTTCGGCATCGACCCCGGACCGGCGGACTACTTCGGGCGTCCACTGTCCGGTGCCGTCCTCGGGGCCGCTCAGCCGCAGCCTCAGCCGAGGTAGCCGGCCGGGTTCAGCCGCTGGAACCGCCACGCGTCGTGGCACATGTCGACGAGACTTCGGGTCGCGTACCAGCCCCACTCCCGGGCCGCCGCCGCCGGATCGGCCACCAGCTCCGCCACGTCGCCCGGCCGGCGGCCCACCACGGTGTACGGGATGCGTCGACCGCAGGCGTCCTCGAAGGCGCGGATCAGCTCGAGCACCGAGGTGCCCACGCCGGTGCCGAGGTTGAGCACCCGCATACCCGGAGTCCCGGTGAGGCGTTCGAGCGCGATGCGATGCGCGGAAACGACATCCGTCACATGGATGTAGTCGCGAACCGCGGTGCCGTCCGGTGTCGGGTAGTCGCTGCCGAACACGCTCAGCCGGTCGCGCCGACCGATGGCGACCTGCATCAGATACGGCATCACGTTGTTCGGTACGCCGGTTGGCACCTCACCCAACAGTCCGCTGGGATGCGCGCCGATCGGGTTGAAGTAGCGCAGGGCGAAGACCTCGAGCCGCGGGCAATGCTTCGTGGCGTCGGCGAGGACCTGTTCGCAGAGCCACTTGGAGACCGCGTACGGGTTGGTGGGCCGCGGTTCGGCCCGTTCGCCGATCGGCAGGACGGCCGCCGCGCCGTAGATGGAACACGACGAGGAGAACACCAACCGGCGTACCGAGTGGTGGTCCATTGCCCGCAGCAGGCTCGTCGTGCCGCCCACGTTCGTGTCGTAGTACTCGAACGGAATCCGCACGGACTCGCCGACGGCCTTCTTCGCGGCGAAGTGGATGACCGCGTCGATCGGTCGCGCCTCGAAGACCCGGCCGAGTGCGTCGCGATCGCGAAGATCCAGGTCGTACGCTGCCAGCAGCGGCCGGCCGGCGATCTTCTCGACGCGATCCAACACCACCGGCGTGCTGTTCGAGTAGTTGTCGACAACCACCACCTCGTATCCGTGCTCGAGCAACTCGACACAGGTATGGCTGCCGATGAAGCCGGAACCGCCGGTCACCAGAACCGTTCGCGGTGGGTGGCTCACCATCCGAACATCCGGATCGCGTAGTCGGGGTACCGGGCGACGGCGAGCGCGAGCGGGACGACCGTGGACAGGCCAGCCAGCAATGCGACAGGTGCGGTACCGGCCGCGTCCGGTACGGGGATCCGCGCGTCGCGGGCGGCTTCCACGATGTGCAGCACGGGTACCGCCACCGAGACGACCGAATAGCACAGTGCGCCGAGAACGCACAGGAAGACATAGCCGGCCGCGGTGTTGGTCGCCTCACCGGTCAGGGCGGCTCCCGACAGCACCAGCGTGATGACGAGGTACGGCGCGGTGAGCCGGATCGGCAGCGGTGCGAGCTCCCGCCGTGCCTTCGGGGTGACCTTGAAGGTGATCGGTTTCCGGCCCTCGCCGCGGACGGCGGCCAGGACACCCAAGGCGACATACGGCCACCGCGCGACGGTGAACAACGCACTCTCCCAACTGACGAGTGGCGCGGTTTGCGGACGGAGCAGACCGCGGTGCCGGAGCAACAGGGTCAGCAGCAGCGACCACACCGACAGCGCGGACATGTGCAGGACGAACTCGAGGTAGTTGACACTGACCCACGGACGCCCGGTCACCGCCGCGATCGGAGCCAGGACCAGTCCGGCCGTGACCGTCACCGCGAGGAGCGGGTAGTACGCCAACGCGTACACGAAACGCAACCGGAGCACGCCACGAAGCCGGCCGAGATGGTCCGGCAGCAGATCGAGAAGCATCGTGGTGAGACTGCGTGACCATTGGAACTCCTGGGTCACCATGTCGGCGAAGGTGATCGGGCCGTCGCCGTGTGCCTCGGCGTCGATGGCGAAGGCCCCCTGCCAGCCGGCGGAGGTGAGCAGGAACGTCGTGGAAAAGTCCTCGGCCAGCTCCGGTCCCAGACCGCCGATGTCCCGCAAGGCCCTGGTCCGAACCGCGTAGTGCGAACCGATACACACCGGCCCGAGTCCACCGTTGTGCCCCAGCTGGAACGCACCGTGCCAGGTCGCCTCCCGGTACAACCTGCCGCGCGCCGACCAGAACGAATCGGCGTTGGCATCGCACACGCTGGGTGCGGCGACGTAACCGATCGCCGCATCGCTGAACGGGCGGACCATCGCGGTGAGATAACCCGGTCGCGGTACGTGGTCGCAGTCGAGCTGGACGACGACGTCGTAGTTCCAGTACCCCCAGTGGTCGTAGAAGAAGGCGAGATTGCCCTCCTTGCATCTGGTACGCCGCGGCCAGGTGTCGCGGTGGTACTCCGGCACTCCCTTGCGGCTGGATACCCGTACGCCGTTCGTCCGGCACCAGCCTCGTATCCGCTCGTCGGGATCCTCGTCGCAGAGCCATACGTCGTACGGGAGCGGGTAGTCCTGTCCGAGCATCGCCTCGAGGGTCGTGCGCGCCAGCGACCAGTCCTCCGACGGCGCGCGGGTGACCACCATGGCCACCCGCAGCCGGGGAACGGGAATCGTCGGGTCGACCCTTCGCAGCCGCGCGACGGCGTAGAGAAAGTACGCCGGGACGACGGTCAGATACAACAGCAACAGACTGTTCAATACGAGTCCCGGCCATCCGGTCCGGTGTTCCGGCCGGAGCCACCACGACCAGAATGCCGCGAAGGAGACCGCCCAACCGGCGGTCAGTACCGCCGCGATCGTCCGGTCTCGCGTGTCGAGTACCGGAACGAAGGTGGCGGATCGCGTTCTGCGGGTTCGGGCACGGCGGACGAAGACTGGTCCGGCGGCACGGGCCTCGACGACGTTTTCGTCGGAGAGAGTCGCGAGTTCGGCGTCCAAGGTGTCCGGCGGTACGGCCAGATGTCGGCCCGAGGTGGCGACGCTTCCGCGTGAACCCGCACCCCGGCGTGGGTCCGGCAACCCGCGGTGAGTCACCAGGTCAGGATAGGCGTGTTATGTCGTAATTTGTCATAACACTCCCTAGCATGTTCGTACCTGCTCGAGGAGGCTTCGTTGTATCCAGTTCCAGTTCCAACCCTCCCCGTCACCGGGGTGGCCGCCACCGCCATCAGCATGGTGGGTGTCGCTCTCGTCGTCGCCGGCGTAGTTCTCGTCCGGGCGAGCTTGTTGCGGCGGTCCCGCCTCAAGTGACCGCGACGATCGCGGTTCAGCTCTTCCTCGTCGGGTTGGGAATGCTCTATTACCTGACCCTGACGGTGCTCGGGGTGCGGGCGCTACGCCGTCGTAGTGTCCCGCGCCCACGCGCGTCGAGAGGCGGAATACGGCGGGTGTACGCGCTCGTGCCCTGCCTGAACGAGGAACCGGTGATCGGCGAGACGGTCCGCCGGCTCGTGGCCGATCGCCGGGTGACGGTCGTCGTCGTCGACGACGGATCCATCGACGACACCGGTGACGTAGCGCGAGCCGCTGCCGCCGGGGCTGCCGGCCGGTTGCATGTCGTACGCCGTGAGCTGCCGGACGCCCGCCGCGGCAAGGGTGAGGCGCTGAACGCCGGGTTCGCGATGGTGGAGCGGCTCGTCGAGGCGGACGGGCTGGCCGCCGACCAGGTGCTCGTCTGCGTGATGGACGCCGACGGCCGCCTGTCGGATCGGGCGCTCGACGCCGTGCTACCGCTGTTCGCCGATCCGACCGTCGGCGGCGTTCAACTCTCCGTCCACATTAGAAACCGGACGATGCTGATCGGTCGGATGCAGGACGTGGAGATGGCCGGAGTCTCCTCGGTGGCGCAGTTCGGCCGGATGGCACTCGGTACGGTCAGCCTCGGCGGCAACGGCCAGTTCACCCGGCTCACGGCGCTGCGCGGCCTCGGACCCCGGCCGTGGACGCGGTGCCTGACCGAGGACCTCGACCTGACCGCCCGGCTCGCCACGGCCGGTTGGCGCCTGACGAGTACCACCCGGGCGTACGTCGACCAGCAGGGCGTCGAGTCGTGGCGGCAGCTCTTGCGCCAGCGGTCCCGGTGGGCGCAGGGGCACATGAGCTGTATCGCCCAGCTGCCCCGCATCTGGTGGGCACCGCAGGTCTCCCATCTGGGCGCGATCGAGCTGATGCTGTACCTGCTGCTGCCCTGGACCCAGCTGCTCTGGTCCGGTCTGTTCCTCCTCGCGGTGGCCGGGCACGGCCTGGACGCGTTGACCGGTGCCGCGCTCGGTCTGCGCCTCGACGAGCTGCCCATGCTCGCCGCGTCGCTGGCCGGTTGGTACACCTTGTCGTTCGTGCCCAACTGGATCGGCGCGTACCTGTACCGGTTGCGCCGGCCGGGCACCGGGCCGCTGCGGGCGCTGACCTCGGGCCACCTGCTGCTGCTTGCCGCACTGCTCGGTTCGCTGGCGATCTGGCGCGGTTTCCTGGGCCTGATCACCGGGCGGAACACGTGGGTCAAGACGACCCGGGTCGCCGAGCCCGCACCGGCCGGATGAGCCCGGTCGTCGCGGTGGTGCTCGGTACGCGACCGGAAATCATCAAGCTCGCGCCGCTCCTCCACCAGCTCGGTGACCTGGCCTATGTCGTCCACACTGGACAGCACTTCGACGACGCCATGTCCGCGGTGTTCCTGGCCGAGTGCGGCCTGACGGTACCGCAGCACACCCTGGCCGTCGGCGGGCGCTCGCGCCTCGGGCAGGTCGCCGGGGCTGCCCTCGAGTTGGACGAGCTGTTCGCCAAGGTGCGTCCGGGCATGGTGGTGGTACAGGGCGATACGAACTCGACCCTCGCCGGCGCGCTGGCCGCGAACGCCCACGGGGTACCGCTGTTGCACCTGGAAGCCGGCCTGCGCAGCCACGACCGGTCGATGCCGGAGGAGCACAACCGGGTCCTGGTCGACCACCTCGGCGACGTGCTGTGTGCGGCCACCCCGACCAACGTGGCGTACCTACGGGCGGAGGGCATCCCCGCCGATCGCGTGGAGCTGACCGGAAACACCATCGTCGAGGCGGTACGGCTGCACCTGCCGTCCACTGTGGAGCGGCAGCGGCGGCTGGCCGCCTGGGGGGTCCGGCCGGGCCGGTACGTGCTGGCGACCGTCCACCGGCAAGAGAACACCGACTCGCCGTCGGCACTGGAGGCGATCCTGCGCGAGCTGGCCGAGTTTGTGCGCCGGGGCTGGCCGGTCGTGATGCCGCTGCATCCGCGTACCGCCAAGGCGGCCGCGGCCGCGGGCCTGGACGGAATCCTGGCCGAGCTGACCAGGTGCGAACCGCTGGGCTACGCGGACTTCCTGTCCCTCGCCAAGGACGCGGCGCTCGTCGTGTCCGACTCAGGCGGGCTGCAGGAGGAGGTCACCGTCCTCAAGCGACCGCTCATCGTAGTGCGGCGGTCGACCGAGCGCCCCGAGTCGCTGCGGTCGTTCGCGACCCTCGTACCGCCGGGACCCGGGATCGGCGCCGCGGCGGCTCGGGTGCTCGCGGATCCGGACGCGGTACACCGCCGCCTGGAGCAGGAGGCCAGTCCGTACGGCGACGGACTGGCCTCCTCCCGGGTGGCGACACTGATCAGGGATCGTCTCGCCAGCGGACGTTGACGATCGACGACGCGGCGGCGGGACGGCTGGCATCGCCCCGCCAGCGCAGGAAGTACCGGTCCTCGGCCACGTACGTGCCGACGGCGTTGACCGCGATCCGGCCCTTGGCGTCGGTGTCGGCCACGGCCACGATCTGCTCGGCGGTCCACTGTGGCTTCCCGGCGTCGCCGCGCCACACCTCCACCCGCGTGCCGTGCATGGGCTGGCCGCACCCGTCGATCAGCTCACCGGCGAGAAACACCTTCCCGGTACCCGCGCGGCTGGACCGGACGGTCAGTGTCGGTGCCTTCCGCCGGCACGCCGGGATCGGCCCTATCTGGTAGATGTCCGCCCCCCAGATGCGCTCGGCGTCGCCGGTGATCCGCATGAACCCCGTCGTGTCCTTCGCGACCTTGGCCGCGATCGGCTGCTTGGCATGCACCATCACGTAGTCGGCTCGGACCGCGGCGAGCCTGGCCTTCAACATCGGCAGATCGGCGAACTCCCCGCCGAGAACCACCACCCGGTGCCGCAGGTCGGTACCGACGAGTGGGTGCAGGAACGTCTGCTCGTACTGCTTCGGCAGCGGCCCCGGCGCGGTGTAGGCCAGCGCGATCGTCGTACCGGGAGTCAACAGTTCCATGCCCCGGTAGTGGTACCACGGCCACACCTTGCTGTCCCGTTGCGGATCCACGGCCAGCCGACCGATGTCCGCCGGTGAGCTGGGTTGCCAGGGCTTGTCGTTGGTGTGGACGATCGCGAGTTGGTTCGTGGCGAACCACGCGCCGACGAGCGACAGCGCGAGCACGATACCGGTCGCGACGGTACCGGTGCGGCGGCTCAACCGGCTGGCGCCGGCGGCCGCGAAAGCGCAGCCGATCGCGAGGGCGGTCAGCACGTAGCGCAGCCACCATGGGGCGGGACTCAGCGCCAGTACGGCTACCCCGACCAGTCCTGCCACGACGGCGCTGCCGGTCCGGCGCCGCACGGCACCGAAAGCACCGGCGATCGCCGCGGGTAGGACGACCGGCAGCCAGGCCAAGCCGGCACCGCCCAACCGGTGGTGGGTCGCGATCACACTGCCCGGTTGTAGATCGGTCACCATCGACCGGAACAGCTGACCCACCCAACCCAGCGGCAGCCCGAGCAGCTCCGGTGGTGTATTGGCCGCCATGAAGAGCTCCTCCACGTCACCCACCCCGGAGAAGCCCAGCATCGTAAAGGGGTAGAACGGGTTGCCATGCGCCAGCCAGGTGCGCAGGTACCAGAAACCACCGACCGCCACCGTCGAACCCACCAGGCAGATCGTCACCGTGGCCGCGAACCCGTGGGTCTTCCCGCCCACCGGTTGGCGGTTCCGCAGCCGGTACGCCGACGCGAGTATCACGACACCGAGCACCGCCGCCACGACGAGGTTGGTTCCCTTGACCCCGACCGCCAGACCGACGGCCGCGCCGATGACGAGGACGTGCACGATCCACCGCCGGGCCCGGCTGCGCCGGGGCGCGCTCGTGAACGTCAGCGTCAGGCTCGTCGCCGCCAGCGCGAACGCGGCCGCGGGAATGTCCACCAGCGCGCTGTTCACCTGCGCCAGCAAGACCGGCATCGACAGCAGGACCAGCCCGGCCAGCAACGCGTACGGCCGGGTGGCGCCCAGCCGGCGCGCGATCGCGATCGTCGCCAGCACGGCCAGCAGCGAGCTGGCTACCTGCACCAGCGAGGCGAACCGCATCGTGTGCAGAAACACCCCGGGCCAGGCCATCAACAGCTCGGCGGTCAGCGGGTAGTTGTCGGCCCAGACCGACTGTGGGGTGTGCACTATCCGCTCGTCGAGAATCCACATGTCCGACGCGATGAGGTGGTACATCAGCCCGTCCCAGTCCACCACCGGAAGCAACACTCCCAGCACCACCCGGTACGCGAACTGCAGAACCGCAACGACCGCGAATACGGCGATCAGCGGATGCGACCGCGCCAGCTTCGGCAGGTGGACGAAGCCGGCCTTGGCCAGCCGCAGCGCGCGGCCCGCCGCCCGTCCGCGATCCGCCCGCCACCGCCAGGCATGCACCACCAGCGCCAGGAGGATCGCCGCGATCCCGAGCGGTACCGGCGCGAAGCCGCCGCGCACCGCACCGATCGACAAGCCGAGCAGGACCGTCAGCGTGGCCGCCAGGACCGCGAACGTGACCAGCACCTCACTGACCCGGCGGGCGGTACGCGAAGCCGCCGCCAGCAGCCAGGCGGTGTAGAACACCGCACCGGTAGCCAGGAACAGCGCCGCGGTGTTCATCAGCTCACGCGCGTGTGCCGGCACGGGACCACGGGCGGCTTCCGCGGTGAACAGCGCCAGCCAGCAGACCCCCGCGATACGTATCATCCAGTCCGACAGCAGCGCGTGCTCCGGCGCTTCCGCCTGTCCCGCGTCGACGATCTGGGCGTACCGCAGGATCGCGACCGCGAACGGGAGCACGGACAGGGCGAGCCACAGCCCACCCTCCTCGTACCGCGCGAAGGCCCACAGGCAGTAGGTCATCATCGTGACCGCCAGCGCCATCATCGAGACGGTGCGCAGGAAGCTCGTCTGGTATAGCCGGGCCACCCGCCGCCCGCCCTCGCGCTCGTCGCCGCCACCGGCTATCTCGCTGGACCGCTTGCCAGCCACCACGAACAGCGACCCGAAACCCACCACCGCGAGAAACCACGGAGTCAACCGCAGCTCGACCGCGACCCCACCGGCGATGGCCCGCAGCAGAAACCCGGTGGCGACCGTGACGATGTCCAGAATCTCCATCTGGCGCAGCCAGAGGCAGTACGACGTCTGTACGGCCAGATACACCGCGATGACCGCGGCCAGCTCGACGCTCTGGACGGCCGCGAGCGCGAGCCCACCCAGCGCCAGCCCCGCCGCGAGGACGAGCGCCACGGTCGGGGTGATCCGCCCCGCGGCGATGGGTCGGTGTCGCTTCTTCGGGTGCTCGGCATCGCCGCGCCGGTCGAGCACATCGTTGAGCAGGTACCCGGCGCTCGCCGCCGCGCAGAACGCCAGGAACGCGAGCCCGGCTACGCCCAGCAGCCGGCCCTCGAACACCTGACCCGCGCCGAGCAACGCCCCGAAAACCAACAGGTTCTTCACCCACTGGCGGGGGCGCAGCGCCACGAACAGGTCCCGCACCACCGCGGTACGCCGCGGTGGCTCGACCGGGGGCTCCCCGGGTCCCTCGACGGGTGGCTCGGCGGGTTCCGGAGACAGCACCGGCCAGGCCGTCAGCGTTATCGACACGAACACACATTTTATGTAGTTAGAGCGGATTGTCTATTCTGACCCGATGCTCGCGCACTACGAGATCGCCACACTGCGGATGATCCGCCGCCACACCGCTCACCCGGTACTCGTCCGCGGCGCCCGGATCGCCAGCTTCTTCGGCGAACACGCGCTGGGTTGGATCGTGCTCGGTACGCTCGCCGGCTTGTTGGATGCCGCGCACCGTCCGGTGCTGTTCTCGGTCGCGGTCGCGGCTGTGGCGGCGCACGGTGCGGCCATCGTCATCAAGCGGGTCGTCCGCCGGCCCCGACCGTCGGCCACCGACCTTCCCGCCTTGTGTAGTACCCCGAGCCGGTTGTCCTTTCCCAGCGCCCACGCGTGCTCGACCACGGCCGCGGCGATCGCGCTGGTGCCGATCGTCGGGGTGCCGGTCGCCGCGGCGATCATCGGCCTGATGGGCTTTTCCCGCCTGCTACTGGGCGTGCACTACCCGACCGATGTGCTGGCCGGAGTGGCGGTCGGCGCCTGCGCCGCGATGGCGACGGGCCAGTTCACGCTTTAGGGATCCGGAAGACAGACCCAAGGCCTCGTCCGGACGTGCCTGAGCTTGGTACCATGCCGCCGCTGACGAGCGTCGCTAGGGAGGTCGTCCGGTGTCCGATAATCGGGTGAAGGGCCGGGTCGGAAGGCTGTTCGGGGGGACGGCCGGGGACAACGACTTCATGGACCAGCCACCGCCTCCGGCGCCGCCGCCGCCACCCATGTCGGGCGAACCCGACGCTCAGCGACAGGCGTTGCAGGTGCTGGTCCTCGCCCAGCGGACCGCCGACGACCATGTCGCCACCGCCCGGCGTCAGGGCGACGAGATCCGCGGCGAGGCACGGGCCATGGCGGAGCAGATCGTCCGGGACGCCCAGGCCCACGCCGACAACGCGCGGCGCGAGGCCGGCAAGGCGCTGGCGGATGCCCGGTCCGCGGCCGAGCAGATCGTCCGGGACGCGCAGTCCCACTCCGAAGAGGCCCGGGCCCACGCCGAGAAGATGATGGCCGACGCGCGGTCGCGGGCCGAAGCCACTGGCAAGGAGGCCCATGCCCGGGCCGAGGAGCTCGAACGCGAGGCGCAGAAACGGTACGACGACGTGGTCGGCAGCCTGGCCGCCAAGAGCGCGACGCTGCAGAAGCAGATCGAGGCGTTGCAACAGTTCGACCGCGACTACCGGGCCCGGCTGCGGACCTTCATGTCGAGCCAGCTCAACGCGCTCGGTATGGACGAACCACCACCGCCGCCCGGGGGCACCGACATCCCGACACAGTCACAGGGTGACCATTCGGTGGGCACGGCTGGGTTCGAACCAGCGACCCCTCGGTTGTAAGCCGAGTGCTCTTCCACTGAGCTACGCGCCCGGGTCGGCGGCAAGCTTACCCGGCTGACCCGATCAAGAGCCGAGTGACGCCAGTACCTTGCGCCAACCGTCCTGGTCCCGCGCCACCGGGGTGGGTGACACTTCGACGAACCGGACGATACCGGACCGGTCAATGATGAACGTGGCTCGCTGCGCGAAGCCCTTCTCCGCGTCGAAGACGCCGTACTCCGACGCCACCGCACCGTGTGGCCAGAAGTCGGCCAGCAACGGGAAGTCGTACCCCTCCTGCTCGGCCCATACCTTGTGGACGAAGACGGAGTCGACGCTGACGGTGAGCACCTGGGACGTGTCGTTGACGAAGTCGTCGAGGTGGTCCCGCACCTGGCACAGCTCTCCGCCGCACACCCTGGTGAACGCGAATGGGTAGAACGCGAGCAGCACGTTGCGCTGGCCGCGGTAGTCGGACAGCCGGACGTCCTGGTTGTTCTGATCCTTCAGCGCGAAATCGGGCGCCTCGGCACCCACTTCGATCGGCATACGTCAAAGCATGCCACGCCTCGAGGCTGGCGGCTGGACCGGAGAATCCGCTACCGACGGGCTCGGGCGGCCCGTGGCGCCACCAGGCGGGCCGCGCTCCAGTCCTTGCCGGCGTTGAGAGTCGACGTCTGCTGCAGGCCCGCGGTCGGCGCGGACTCGCTGATCTCGCTCGGCTCGATGTGTCCGGGGCGGCCGGCCTTGGGCGTCAGCAGCCAGACGACACCGTTGTCGGCCAACGGGCCCAGGGCGTCGATGAGGAGCTCCACGAGATCGCCGTCACCGTCCCGGTACCACAGCAGCACCGCGTCGACGACTTCGTCGGTGTCCTCCTCGACGAGTTCACCACAGCGGTCGATCAGCGCGTCACGGAGATCTTCGTCGACGTCGTCGTCGTACCCCATCTCCATGACGACCATCCCCGGCTCGACCCCGAACCGGTCCGCCAGGCTCCGTACCCCCTCGGCAGCCTGACCAGCGGTCGCGCTCACTGTCGCGTGCCTCCTCGTCTGTTTGTCATTAGCGCGTAGTCCACACTCCGGGCCGCTGTTGCGCAAGTGGCGCACCGTGCAGACCGCCAAATCGGTCGGCCGACGCCTCACCTGCCGGAAAGTAGGTCACCTGGCCAAGATCGCGCGCGCACCCGCAGTGATCGATTCCTCGCTGACTAGTACGTGCCGGGCGGCCGCGCCGAGCGGCACGAACGAGTCGACGGAGGCGACCCGCCGGGCGACGCCGACGTAGCCCGCGTCGACGAGCGCGGCGAGCACGCCCTCGCCCACGCCGCCGGAGCGGCGGGTCTCGTCGACCACGAGTACCCGCCCGGTGGCCGAGGACTCCCGGATGATGTCGGCGACCGGGAGCGGGCTGACCCAACGCAGGTCCACGACGCGCGAGCCGATGCCCTCCTGCGCGAGTCGGGACGCCGCCCGCAACGACATCCGTACGCCGTTGCCGAACGTCACGATCGTCAGGTCCTCCGCGGAGCCGATGCCATATACCCGGGCGCGACCGACCGGGATGTGGGTCGTACCCCATTCCGTGGGCGGGACGTACGGCGCGAGCCACTCGCCGTCGCCCTCGGCGTACAGGTCCCGGGTGTGGTACAGCGCGATCGGCTCGAGGAAGACGCAGACGCTCCCGTCGACCGCGGCCGCCGCCAGGCAGGTCCGCAGCATCGCGCCCGCGTCGTCCGCCCGCGCCGGTACGGCGACCACGAGACCCGGGATGTCCCGCAGGACGCCGAGCGCGTTGTCGTTGTGGAAGTGCCCGCCGAACCCCTCCTGGTAGGCGAGCCCCGCGACGCGTACGACCATCGGGTTGCGGTACGCCCCCTGCGAGAAGAACTGCATCGTCGCGGCCTCGCCGCGCAGTTGGTCCTCGGCGTTGTGCAGGTAGGCCAGGTACTGGATCTCCGGTACCGGCAGCAGCCCACCCAGCCCGGCACCCAGCGACAGGCCGAGGATCGACGTCTCGTCCAGCAGCGTGTCGAAGACCCGCGGCGCGCCGAACCTGTCGCGCAGACCCTTCGTGACGCCGTACACCCCGCCCTTGACGGCCACGTCCTCGCCGAACAGCACCATGCCCGGGTGGCCGACCAGCGCGTCGGCCAGGGTGGCGTTGATGGTCTGCGCGAGCGTGAGCGGTCCCGCCTGCTCGGGAACCTTGCCGCCGAACGCCTCGGCACGCAGGGTCGCCTGCGGCCCGGCGGCCCTCGCGGCGGCCTCGCCGACGGCCCGGTTGACCCGAAGCGGCCGCCGCGGCGCGAGGGTGGCGACGATCTCGCCGGCGCTCGACAGCCGGGGTTCGGTGAGGACCTCCTCGGCCACCCGGCGGACCTGCCAGCCGACCTCGTCGTACCGGGCGACCAGGTCGTCCGGGGCAGCGAGCCCGTAGCGGATCACCAGTTGCGCGGTGGCGACGAGCGGATCGCGATCGAGGTCCGCCGCGATCTCGGCCGGCGTCCGGTAGGCGACCTCGGCGTCGGCGCCCGCGTGTCCCATCAACCGCACGACCGACAGGTGCAGCACGGCCGGCCGGCGATGCCGGCGCACCCAGGCGACCGCCTCGGTCGCGACCTCGTACGTCCCGACCAGGTCGCAGCCGTCGGCCGCGAAGTACCGCAGACCCGGGCGGGACTTCAGGGCCGCCTCGACCCAGCCGTCGGGCGACCGCACGCTGATGCCGATCCCGTTGTCCTCGCAGACGAACAGCACCGGTAGCCGCAGCCCGGTGTGGTCGCACCAGCCGACGGTGTTGAAGGCCGCCGTCGCCGCGGCGTGGTTGATCGAGGCGTCGCCGAACGAGCAGATCACCACCGAGTCCGAGGGCCACAGCGAGCCCGCGGGTTCGGCGGCGGGTCCGCCCCGGCTCTGCCGCTGCTGCACGGGTACCGCGAGCCGCCGCGCGCGCTCGATCGCGAAGCCGAGCCCGACCGCCCTCGGCAGGTGCGAGGCGATCGTCGACGTGGTCGGGATGATGTGCAGGTCCCGGTTGCCGAACACCTTGTGCCGCCCGCCCGCGATCGGCTCCTTTGCCGAGGCGACCACCCCGCGGAGCACGTCGCGTACCGGGTCCTTGCCGTCGGCCTGCCCGGCCCGGGCACAGTAGAACGCGCCCGAGCGGTAGTGCAGCAGCGCCGGGTCGGTGGGACGGCTGGCCGCGGCGACCGCCGCGTTGCCCTCGTGGCCCGCCGAGGCAATCGTGTAGTACCCCTCGCCGGAGCCCCGTAGCCACCGCGCGGCCAGGTCCAGCTGCCGACTGGTGAGCTGTGCCTCGAACAGATCCAGCGCGAGCGCACCGGTCAGATGCACCCCGTCCCGTATCGGCGCGTGCAAGGCGGTGAGCCTCGGTCGAGACGAGAGCCCTCCAATCGCCGCCTTGAACCGCGTGTCCAGATCTTGAGGGGTGGTCACGGGACACAGCATTACCGACTAGGGCAACCCGACGCCACCCACCCTCCCGTTGCGGACCTCTTGCGTTGATCATGAAGTTAGTTGGCAGGTGGTCGGCGTGTCGCGACACCAACTTCATGATCGACCGGGCGTGGTTTGCTGTCGGGATGACGACATACCGCTCGGTGAACCCCGCTCGGCTCGACGATGTCGTGGCGGAGGTGGAGCTGGCCGGACCCGAGGCACTGGTGGGTGCGTGCCGGATCGCCCGGGAGGCGCAGCCCGCGTGGGCGGCGGTACCGGCACCGGTACGCGGGCAGGTCATCGCGAACCTCGGGCGGCTTGTCTCGGCCAACTTCGAGGAGCTCTCGCAACTGGTGACCCGGGAGACCGGCAAGCCGATCGTGGAGGCGCGCGGCGAGGTCCAGGAGATCGTCGACACCTGCGACTTCTTCCTGGGTGAGGGCCGCCGGCTGTACGGCCAGACGGTACCGAGCGAGATGCCCGACAAGCAGCTGTTCACATTCCGGGTACCGGTCGGAGTCGCACTGGTGATCACTGCCGGGAACTTCCCGGTCGCCGTTCCGTCGTGGTACCTCGTACCGGCCCTGCTGTGCGGCAACACCGTGGTGTGGAAGCCCGCCGAGTACGCCAGCGCCTGTGCCGACGCGTTTGCCGCGCTGATCCGCGCCGCGGGCGTACCGGCCGGGGTGCTCGACGTGGTGCACGCCGACGGACAGTCCACATTCGACGGTCTGGCGGCCGCCCTGGCCGCGGGTGTCGTACACAAGGTGGGCTTCACCGGATCGTCCGAAGTGGGCAGTCGCATCGGCGAGCTGTGCGGCCGCTACCTCCAGTCGCCCTGTCTGGAGCTGGGTGGCAAGAACCCCATGGTGGTCACCGAGGACGCGGACCTCGAACTCGCCGTCGAGGGCGCGCTCTTCTCCGGCTTCGGTACGGCGGGACAGCGGTGCACCTCCCTCGGTACCGCGATCGTCCACGCCTCGGCGTACCCGTCCTTTGTGGAGCGATTGGACGCGGCGGTCAGCAAAGCCGCGGTGGGCGACCCGACGCGGACCGATGTCCTCTTTGGACCGTTGCTGGCGGAGCGCTTCGCGGACCGCTTCGAGGAGTACCTCGGCTGGCTCGGCGACCATCACCGGGTGCTCGGCTCGACCGGGGTCGGCCGCGTCACCGCAACGAACCCGCGGCCGGGATTCGTCGGCGACCCGGAAGCGGGCCTGTACTACCACCCGACGGTCGTGGGGAACGTCCGGCCCGACGACAAGCTGTTCACCACCGAGACGTTCGGGCCGATCGTCGGGGTCATGCCCTACGACACGCTGGACGAGGCGATCGCGCTGGCGAACGCGCCCGGGTACGGCCTGTCGTCCTCGATCTACACGACCGACCCGAAGAAGGCGTTCGCGTTCCGGGCCGGTGTCTCGGCCGGAATGGTCAGCGTGAACAACTCGACGTCCGGCGCCGAGGCGCACCTGCCGTTCGGCGGCAACGGCCGGTCCGGCAACGGCTCGCGGCAGTCCGGCATGTGGGTGCTGGATCAGTTCACCCGCTGGCAGGCGATGAACTGGGACTACTCCGGCAGGCTGCAGCGCGCCCAGATGGACACGCTGTCAGTGACGCCGGACCTGGGCTTCCGTCTTTGACTCGTCGATCCAGGTGTCGATGCGCTCCCACCAGTCGTAGAGCCAACTGACCTGTTCCTCGCGCTCGCGCGGTACGTCCGCCGCCGGCACGCGCCACCACTTCGCCTGGATCACCTGGTTGACGGGCAGGTCCCGCCAGACGTCCCCGATGGTGATCAGGTGGTCGAGCCCGGTGTGCGCCACGAAGATGACATCCGCGTCGGGGCAGGAGTCGATGGCCGCGGTCGCGCCGCCGACCCGCGGGGCCAGCAGGTTGGACATGCCGCGGGCCCGTTCGGCCTGCTCGGTGAGGTTGGCCTGCTCGAGCCGCTCGATGGCACGGACCCGGCGACCCGGCGTGAAGTTGCCGCCCTCGGGGAAGATGACCAGCGCGTCGGCCGGCCCGAGACCCTTCGCGAGGCGCTGGATCTCCGCGGTCACCATGCCCTCGGCGGTCCGCCTCGGGTGCACGAACGCGTGTGGCAGCCGGTTGATCACTACGTCGAGCCCGGGGTCGAACTGCAACGCGGCCTTCATCACGATGCAGGGCCGGCGCCCGTACAGCTTCAACAGGTGGTACACGAGCAGGAACGAGTCCCCCGGTCCGGCGTGCCGGCTGAGGACGATGACCGGGCGGGTCAACCGTCGGGACATCTCCTCCGGGGTGGCCGGCGGCTCGTCGATCTCGACGCGCAGCCCGAACGCCCTGGTCGCCACCGAATAGAGGCTCGCCAGGAACCACCGCACGACCGCGTAGTGCCGATCCTGGAACGGTGCCGTGCGGATCCGGCCGCCGAATCCGCTGACGATCCACAGCGCGAGGCAGGCCACGAGCGCCACGGACTCCAGGAGCAGCCAGGCCACCGCGAGCGAGAGCACCCGGAAGCCGCGTCGCTGCCGGCTGGCGGGTACCGACGCGACGAGCGCGACGAGGGCGAGTACGGGCAGCCCGACGATGGCGGCCACGGCCAGTACGAATACCAGCGGTGCCAGGACGAGCCGGCGCACGAGGCGGGGTGGGAGCATGCGGCTCACCTCCGTGCCGACACGGTAGCGCTCGCACCCCGGCCCGCGACACCCCTTGTTGATCATGAAGTTGACAGCGCGACACGCCGTCGAGGCACCAACAAAGTTCATGATCAACGGGGAGGGCCCGGGGTGGTTCAGCGTAGGAGGGACAGGCGGACCTGGCGGGTGGGGTTGTCGCCGTTCGGGTCGACGAGGCAGATCGACTGCCAGGTGCCGAGGGCGATCCGGCCGTCGATCACCGGGAGGGTGGCGTACGGGGCCACGAAACCCGGCAGCACGTGATCCCGACCGTGACCACGGGAGCCGTGCCGGTGCCGCCACCGGTCGTCGGCGGGCAGGATCTCGTCCAACGCGGCCAGCAGGTCGACATCCGAACCGGCGCCCGTCTCGATGATCGCGATGCCGGCGGTGGCGTGCGGGGCGAAAACGTGCAGCAGCCCGTCGCCGCCGTGGCCCGCCACGAACGTGGCCGCCTGGTCGGTGATGTTCACGACCGTGGCCCGCGATCCGGTCCGTACGGTGATGACCTCAGTCTCCACGCGCCGAGTGTGGCACGCTGGCGCGGTGCCGCTGGTCCTGTCGTCCGAGGCGTTCGTCAGCGCGCTGATCGGCGCCCTCGTCGGTGGGGTGTTCGCCATGGGCGGTACCTGGCTCGCCGACTGGCTGGAGCGCCGCCGGCACGGCTGGGCCGAGGCGCTTGCCGTCCACGCCGAGCTCGGCGAGTGGTGGCGTGCCGCAAAGGGCCGGTTCGCCCAGGCCCGCGCCACCCTGGAACGCCTGGCCGAGTCGCCGGCGGAAGAAGCCGGGATCAAGATCGACGAGATCGTCGAGGAGCTGCTCGACGCGATACCGCCAACGCTCGAGATCAGGCTGTACATCTACGGCAACGAGAACGTCTACCGGCGGTTCAGCGAGGGCCGTGGTCACCTCGAGTCACTGAGTCTCGCGTTGCTCCCGCTGCGCTACCCGCGGTTGGAGGGGCAGACGCCCGAGAGCCGCCTGGACGCCGAGGTGACGGTGCTCACGGCGGCGCAGCTCGTGGGCAACGCGGTCCTGCGGTTCGAGCAGGCGATGTTCGCGGTCAAGGTGGTCGAAGGCCAGATCCGGCGACGGATCCGTGGCCACGCCCGGCTGAAACCCGAGAAGCTGCCGTAGATTACCCGCCGGTACGGGTGTGTCCGTCGTCGCCTCCGCGCCGGGTTGGCGTGACGCGGCGCCGGTCACGAGGCAGGATGGACGTCGAGACGATAAATCCCAAACAAAGAGGGAACGCCCGTGGCCACGGAGCGCAAGCGCCCGGTAATCAGTGACGGCCTGCCGAGCCAGCTTCCGGACATCGATCCAGACGAGACCAGCGAATGGGTCGAGTCGTTCGACGGACTCATCGACGACCGGAGCGCCAAACGCGCCCGGTACGTCATGCTGCGGCTGCTCGAGCGGGCGCGGGAGCGGCAGGTCGGCGTACCGCCGCTGACGACGACCGACTACATCAACACGATCCCGCCGGAGCGCGAACCGTGGTTCCCCGGCGACGAGCACGTCGAACGGCGCATCCGGGCGTACATCCGGTGGAACGCCGCGATGATGGTGCACCGCGCGCAGCGGCCGGAGATCGGAGTCGGCGGACATATCTCGACCTACGCCAGCGCGGCCTCCCTGTACGAGGTCGGCTTCAATCACTTCTTCCGCGGCAGGAACCACCCGGGCGGTGGCGACCAGATCTACTTCCAGGGGCACGCCTCGCCCGGCATGTACGCTCGGGCCTTCCTCGAGGGCCGGCTGAGCGAGCAGCAGCTGGACGGGTTCCGGCAGGAGCTGTCCCATCCGCACGGCGGGTTGCCGAGCTACCCACACCCACGCCTGATGCCCGACTTCTGGGAGTTTCCCACTGTTTCCATGGGTCTCGGTGGGCTCAACGCGATCACCCAGGCCCGGTTCAACCGGTACTTGCAGCACCGGGGCATCAAGGACACCTCGGACCAGCGGGTCTGGGCGTTCGTCGGCGACGGTGAGCTGGACGAGCCGGAGTGCCTGGGCGCGATCGGCGTGGCCGCCCGCGAGGAGCTGGACAACCTCGTCTTCGTCGTGAACTGCAACCTGCAGCGCCTCGACGGCCCGGTTCGCGGCAACGGCAAGGTCATCCAGGAGCTGGAGGCGTTCTTCCGGGGCGCGGGCTGGAACGTCATCAAGGTCATTTGGGGCCGGGAGTGGGACCCGCTGCTCGCCGCGGACACCGACGGCGCGCTGGTCAACCTCATGAACGTCACCCCGGACGGCGACTACCAGACCTACAAGGCGGAGTCCGGGGCGTACGTCCGCGAGCACTTCTTCGGCCGCGACGCGCGGACCCGAAAGATGGTCGAGCACATGTCCGACGACGAGATCTGGGGTCTCAAGCGCGGCGGGCACGACTACCGCAAGCTCTATGCGGCGTACCAGGCGGCCGTGACCACCACCGGCCAGCCGACGGTGATCCTCGCCAAGACCATCAAGGGCTGGACGCTCGGCTCGCACTTCGAGGGCCGCAACGCGACGCACCAGATGAAGAAGCTCACGCTGGACGATCTCAAGTCGTTCCGCGACCGGCTCTACCTGGACATCCCCGACGAGGCGCTGGAAGGCAACCCGTACCTCCCGCCGTACTACCACCCCGGCGAGGGCTCCGACGAGATGGCGTACCTGAAGGAGCGGCGCGAGGCGCTCGGCGGGTACCTGCCGTCGCGGCGGACCACGACGATCCCGCTGCAGCTCCCGCCCGCCGCCGCCTATGCCGACCTGAAGCGTGGCTCGGGCAAACAGAAGGTCGCCACCACGATGGCCATGGTCCGCCTG
>DASRII010000354.1:0-25065 GCA_035650075.1 Micromonosporaceae bacterium
CCGCGGCGTCGACGTGCTGGTACTCCGTCTCGATCGACGGGTGCTCGGCCGCCACGGCCGCGAACGTGCGCGCCCACAGGCCACCGGCGTGCGTCAGCACATTGGTCTTGTGGACCATCGTGACCTTGCGCCGCTCCCGCCGAGCGGCCCGGGCGAACGCGTCGCGGATCACGCGCTCGACGCCGAACCGGGTGTTGAGGCTCTCCTCGGTCGCCACCTCGGCGGGCGTGTGCCCGTGCAGCACGCCGCCCGCGCCGGCGTAGAGACCCTCTGTGCCCTCGCGGACCACCACGAAGTCGATCTCGCCGGGCTTCACCCGGGCCAGCGGGCCGACCGTACCGGGCCACAGGCGGGCCGGACGCAAGTTGACGTACTGGTCGAACCGGAACCGCAACGCGAGCAACAGGCCGCGTTCGAGGACCCCGGGCGGCACGTCGGGCGCGCCCACCGCGCCGAGCAGGATCGCGTCGTGCCGGGACAGCTCATCGAGTACCGAGGACGGCAGCACCTCTCCGGTCCGGAGGTATCGGGCGGCGCCCAGGTCGTAATCGGTCGTCTCGATCCCCGGTCGCACGGCATCGAGCACCTTCAGTGCCTGAGCCACCACCTCGGGACCGATACCGTCGCCAGCAACCACCGCGATGCGCGTCACCTAATGGACGTTAAGGCATCGTCCCGCAACGTGGCCGCCCAGTCCCGCGATGTGGACACACCATCTTCCTTCGATCAAGGACTTGTGCACATGGTTCGATCTCCAAACCATGTGCACAAGTCCTTGATCGACGGACGGGTGGGGCTAGTCGTCGTCCAGGTTCACCGTGCTCGCGGCGGTCGCGCCGATGGCCCGCGCCGCGGCGTCGAGCAGGTCGGCGTTCACCGGAGAGTCGACGGTCAGCGTCATCAGCGCCTCACCGCCGGCCTTGCGCCGGGCCACCTGCATCGCCGCGATGTTCACGCCGGCATCGCCGAGGATCGAGCCGATCGTGCCGACCACGCCCGGCCGGTCCACGTACCGGAAGAACAGCTGGATGCTCTCGGCGGCCAACTCGAGGTCGAAGCCGTCGACCTCGGTGAGCTTGCGTACCTCGCGACCCGGGGTCACCAGCACGGTGCCGGAGACGCTGACGGTACGGCCGTCGGGCAGCGCACCGCGCACGGTCACCAGGTTGTGGTGGTCGGGCGAGTCGGTGTACGTACTCAGGTCGACCTCGACGCCGCGGTCCGCCGCGAGCATGGGCGCGTTGACGTACGTCACCTGCTCCTCGATGACGGCCGCGAACAATCCTTTGGTGGCGGCCAGCTTCAGCACCGACACGTCGTGCTCGACGATCTCGCCGCGCACCTCGATGCTCACGCTCGCCGCGACCCCACCAGCCACCGCGGTGAACACCCGGCCCAGCCGCTCGGCGAGCGGCAGCAGCGGCCGTACGTCCTCCGCCACCAGACCGCCGGCCTGGACATTGACCGCGTCCGGGACGAACTCCCGCTCCAGCGCGAGCTTGACGCTGCGCGCCACGGCGAGCCCGGCCTTGTCTTGAGCCTCCACTGTGGACGCACCGAGGTGCGGGGTCACGACGACATTGTCGAAGCCGAACAGTGGCGAGGCGACGCACGGCTCCTTGGTGAAGACGTCGATGCCGGCACCGGCTACCCGCCCGGTCGCGAGCGCGTCGGCCAGCGCCTGCTCGTCGACCAGCCCGCCCCGGGCCGCGTTGACGATCCGCACGCCGGGCTTGACCAGCTCGAGCTCGCGAGCGCCGATGAGCCCGACGGTCTCCGGGGTCTTGGTTGCGTGGATCGAGATGAAATCCGCCTCGCGCAGCAGGTCGTCCAGGCCGACGAGGCGTACGCCGAGCTGGGCGGCGCGCGCCGGCTGCACGTACGGGTCGTACGCGATCAGCCTGGTCCCGAACGCCACCATCCGCTGTGCGAACAGCACCCCGACGCGGCCCAGGCCGATCACGCCCACTGTCTTGCCTTGCAGCTCCACACCGCTGTACTTCGACCGCTTCCACTCGCCGCCCTTGAGCGCGGCCGATGCCGACGCGGTGTTGCGGGCCACGGACAGGAGCAGCGCGACCGCCTGCTCGGCGGTGGATACGATGTTCGAGGTCGGCGCGTTGACGACCATCACACCTCGCGCGGTCGCCGCCGCCACCTCGACGTTGTCGAGTCCGACGCCCGCCCGCGCCACGACCTTGAGCCGCTTCCCGGCGGCGATCACCTCGGCGTCGACCTGGGTCGCGGACCGGACGATCAGCGCGTCAGCCTCGGCCAGCGCGGCGAGCAGGGCGGCACGGTCGGTGCCGTCGACGTGGCGAACCTCGAAGTCATGGGCCAGCACATCGATGGCGGCCGGCGCAAGATCTTCGGCAATGAGTACGACTGGACGCACTCGGCGATCGTACGGCGCCGTCGATGGTGAATTCCTCGAACCCCGACCGTGACCGTTCTCACCCGTTACCCGCGACCCGAGCCGCCGGAGCCTCCGCCACCGCCGGGACCGCTGTTGTCGCCGCCGCCGCCGTGGTCATCGGCCTCGACGTTGTCGGTCAGCACGGCCGTCCCTTGACGGCAGGTCACCACGGCTTCCACGTCCTCGAACTTGTCGCTCTCGAACCAGACGCTCACCCGCGCGGCCGGGCCGTGGACGACCTCGTCGACGCGGTAACCGTTCTTCGGAATCCACTGCTGCAGCACCGCCACATCGCCGTCGCACGCGGCGATCAGCGTGCCAGCCCGGCTGGCCAGTGTCTGCTTGTCCGACGCCCCGAACTGACCACCGAGGGGCGCCGTCGGCCCCGGCGGCGCCTGGCCGTCGTCTGCCAGCGCCCGCGATACGTCGTCCTGGCTCAGCACGTCGCCACCGTTGTTGCCCACGGCCGCGAACAGCACCACCGCGGCCGCCACCCCCATGGTCACCGCCGCGACCGCCAACCAGGTCGCGATCCTCTTCAGCACAATCGTCGTCATGGCTGCTACCTTCGCTCGCCCAACGCTAAACGCACGCTAAGGCGACGCCAAGGTTGGGTACCGTCGCGAGCATGCCTCACATCCTCGTGCTCGAGGACGATCCACAGGTGCGCTCGGCTCTGCTGCGGGCGCTCTCCGAGCGGGGTCACGCCGCCAGCTCCGCCCCGGACGGGATGACCGGGCTGCAGGCGGTCGTCCGGGACAGCCCGGATCTCGTGGTACTCGATCTCGGGCTGCCGGATGTCGACGGCTACGAGGTGCTGCGCATGCTCCGCGCGATCAGCACCGTACCGGTCATCGTCGCCACGGCTCGCGACGACGAGGCCGAGATCGTCCGGGCCCTGGACGCGGGCGCCGACGACTACCTGGTCAAGCCGTTCGGCGCGGCACAGCTCGACGCGCGCATCCGGGCGGTGTTGCGGCGCGGCACCGACGTCGACCGGCCGGCCGAGCCGTTGCGCATCGCCGGGCTCATGCTCGACGCGGGTACGCGTACCGCCACCCTCGACGACCAGCCGCTCGAGCTGACACCCCGCGAGTTCGACCTGTTGCACTACCTGGCCGAGCGAACCGGGCAGGTCGTCAGCAAACGCGAACTGCTCGCCGAGGTGTGGCGTCAGCCGTACGGCGGCGGTGACAAGACGGTCGACGTACACCTTTCGTGGTTGCGGCGCAAACTTGGCGAGACCGCGCATGCTCCGCGCTACCTGCACACCGTCCGCGGCGTCGGCGTCCGCTTGGCAGCGCCATGAGCGCAGCGGAGCGCCGCGGCGCCTGGACCGAGGCGACACTCCGGCCGCCAGGCCGTGGTGTGGCGCCGAGGGAAGGCGCCGCTCGAGGCGCGCAGCGGAGCGAGGGCAAGCCATGAGCGCAGCGGAGCGCCGCGGCGCCTGGACCGAGGCGACACTCCGGCCGCCAGGCCGTGGTGTGGCGCCGAGGGAAGGCGCCGCTCGAGGCGCGCAGCGGAGCGAGGGCAAGCCATGAGAGTTGGGGTACGTGGGCAGCTGGCCGTCCTCGTGGCCGCCACGACATCGGTGGTGCTCCTGGCCTTCCTGGTACCGCTGGGACTGCTCCTGCGCAGCGAGGCGGAGAAGAGCGCGATCTCGGCGGCGACGCTACGGGCCCAGTCCCTCGCCGCGCTGGTAGCCGTGGATCCATCCACAGTAGAGGGTCAGCTCGGTACGGACGAGTCGGTGTTCCTGCCGGACGGTCGGATCGTGGGGGCGCCGGCCACTCGTACCCCGGCGGTCGAGCTGGCCACCCGAGGCCGGGCCTTCGTCGCGCGGTCCGGCGCCGGGGTCGAGGTGCTCGTACCGGTGCAGGGTGCGGACGGGAGCGCGGTGGTGCGGGCGTACGTGCCGGAGCCGGTACTGCACGCCGGCGTAACCCGCACCTGGACGCTGCTGGCCCTGCTCGGCCTGCTGCTGTTCGGGCTCGGCCTGGTCATCGCCGACCGGCTCGGGAAGCGACTCGTGGACTCGGTGACGGCGCTGGCCGGTACCGCTGACCGGTTGGCCGGGGGCGACCTCGCCGCCCGGGTCACCCCGTCGGGGGCGCCCGAGATCCGCCGCGTCGGCGCGGAGCTGAACCGGCTCGCCGCGCGCATCAGCGAGCTGTTGGCCGCCGAACGGGAGGAGGTGGCCGACCTGGCGCACCGGCTGCGTACCCCGGTGACCGCGTTGCGCCTGGACGCCGAAGCGCTGCGCGACGCCGACGAGCGGGCTCAGCTGTCCGCCGACGTCGACGCGCTCGGCCGCGCCGTCGACGAAGTGATCAGGACCGCCCGGCGCCCCGTTCGGGAAGGCGTACGCGCCTACGCGGATCTCGCGCAGGTCGCCGCCGAACGGGTGGCGTACTGGTCGGCCCTCGCCGAGGACGGTGGCCGGCCGGTACACCGGCAGTCGCCCACTCAGCCGGTACCGGTCCGAGCCTCGCGCGAGGACCTCGTGGCCGCGCTGGACGCGTTGCTGGACAACGTGTTCAGCCATACGCCGGACGGTGCTGCGCTGCGCGTGACGGTGTTTCCGACGCCCAACGGCGGCCTGCTCACGGTCGAGGATGCCGGGCCGGGGCTGCCCGCGGATGTCCACGGTAGACAGCGCGGACAGAGCGCCGGCTCGACCGGGTTGGGTTTGGACATCGCCCGGCGTACCGCCGAGGCGGCGGGTGGGTCGATGCGTCTGGGTACGAGTGCCTTGGGTGGCACCAAGGTGGACCTGGAGTTCCTTGCGCCCACGTGACACCGTGGCAGCCATGACGGGGACCCGTAGTGAATGGCTGCGCCCGATCTCGGAGCGCTATCTGGAGGGTGAGGCCGGCCCCGCGCCGGCAACGGTGAAAGTAGCCACGGTGCTGTCCGGTCTGAACGCGATCGGCGCGGCGGCCCTGGCCGTGGTGTACGTGCCGTTGACCGTGGACCTTATCCGCGACAGGCCGGCCGGTTGGGGCGGCAGCATGATCGTCGCCGTGATCGTGTCGACCGTCGCGATTGGACTGTTCGTCGCGTTCGCGCTCAGCGTGTGGGGGTTACCCAAGCTCGGCTGGTCGCGGATCCCGATGGTCGCCGGGTGGACGTGGTTCGCTCTCGCGGCCCTGTCGTTCGCGATGGTGTTCCTGGCGAACGCCGGCGCACAGCCGGGTTCGGCGCTGGACACCGGCGACGTCACGTTCGTCGGGCTCCGGGCGGGCGCCGCGGCAGCCTGCGCGCTCGCCATGGTGCTGCTGCTGCGCCGCCCCGGCGCCGCCAACTGGCTGGCCAAACGCCGCCACCACCGCCCATGACCCCCCTGCCCCCGACCCCGTTGATCATGAAGTTGATGCGGCGACACGCCGTCGACACACCAACTAACTTCATGATCAACGGGGTCGGGCGGGGCGGGCAGGGCGGGCGGGGCGAGGGCGGGGTGGCGGGGTTACGCGGTTTCGGTGATCGGGCGGTCTACCCAGCTCATCATCGAGCGGAGTTTGCGGCCGGTCTCCTCGATCGGGTGCTGGGCGCCCTGCTCGCGCCACTTGGTGAAGTTCGGCCGGCCGGCGTCGTCCTCCGCGATCCACTCGCGGGCGAACTCGCCCGACTTCACCTCGGCGAGGATCTGCCGCATCGACTCCTTGACCCGCTCGTCGATGACCCGCGGGCCGCGGGAGTAGTCGCCGTATTCGGCCGTGTCCGAGACGCTGTACCGCATCCGCGCGATGCCGCCCTCGTACATCAGGTCGACGATGAGCTTCAGCTCGTGCAGGCACTCGAAGTAGGCCACGTCGGCCGAGTACCCGGCCTCCGTCAGCACCTCGAACCCCGCCTGTACCAGCGAGGTCACCCCGCCGCACAGCACCGCCTGCTCGCCGAACAGGTCGGTCTCGGTCTCCTCAGTGAACGTCGTGCGGATCGCGCCGGCCCGGGTACCGCCGATCGCCTTGGCGTACGACAGCGCGAGCGGGAAAGCGTTGCCGGTGGCGTCCTGCTCGACGGCGACGAGTACCGGTACCCCCTTGCCGTCCACGAACTGCCGGCGGACCAGGTGTCCAGGCCCCTTCGGCGCCACCATGCAGACGTCCACATCGGACGGAGGGGTGATGAAGCCGTACCGGATGTTCAGCCCGTGACCGAAGAAGATCGCCTTGCCGGCGGACAGGTTGGGCGCGATCGCCGACGCGTAGATGGACCGCTGGGCGGTGTCCGGCGCCAGCACCATGATCAGGTCAGCGCCCGCGCACGCCGAAGCCGGAGCGGCGACGCGCAGCCCCTGCTCCTCCGCCTTGGCCCGACTCTTCGAACCCTCGGGCAGGCCGACGACCACGTCCACGCCCGAGTCGCGAAGCGACAGCGAGTGCGCGTGCCCCTGACTGCCGTAGCCGAGCACGGCCACCGATCGACCGGCCACAATGGACAGATCGGCGTCGTCGTCGTAGAAAACCTCAGTCACTCTCAACTCCCTATATGTCCATGTCGATCAAGGGCGAATTGCCGTGGAACAGAGATCAAATCACGCCGATTTGCCCTTGATCGACGGAGCGTGGTCACGCCGCGGCCCGAAGGATCGGGCCGGTGATCGAACGTGAGCCGCGGCCGATCGCCACCAGGCCCGACTGCACCATTTCCTTGATCCCGAACGGTTCCAGGTCACGCCGGAGGGCATCGAGCTTGTCGGCGGTACCGGTCGCCTCGATGGTCAGCGTGTCCGAGGAGACGTCGACGACGCGGGCCCGGAACATCTGCACGGTTTCCAGTACCTGTGACCGTACGGCACGTTCGGCCCGCACCTTCACGAGCAACAGTTCGCGCTGGACGCTGCTGGCCGGGTCGAGCTCGACGATCTTCAGTACGTTCACCAGCTTGTTGAGCTGCTTGGTGACCTGCTCGAGAGGCGAGTCCTCGACATTGACGACGATCGTGATCCGGGAGATCTCCGCGATCTCGGTCTCCCCGACCGCCAGCGAGTCGATGTTGAAGCCACGCCGCGAGAACAGACCGGCGACCCGGGCCAGTACCCCAGGCTTGTTCTCCACAAGAACCGAGAGAGTGTGTCGAGACATCAGAGCTCGTCCTCGTCGAATGATGGGCGCATGCCCCGGGCGAACATGATTTCGTCGTTGCTGGTACCGGCCGCGACCATCGGCCAGACCATCGCGTCCTTGCCGACGACGAAGTCGACGACGACCGGGGCGTCGTTGATTTCCATCGCCGCCTCGATGGTCTTGTCGACGTCGCTCTCGGTCTCGCAGCGCAGGCCGACGCAGCCGAGCGCCTCGGCGAGCTTCACGAAGTCGGGGATGCGGTGCTTGTGGGTACCGAGGTCGGTGTTGGAGTACCGCTCGTCGTAGAACAGCGTCTGCCACTGTCGCACCATGCCGAGGCTGCCGTTGTTGATGATGGCGACCTTGATGGCGATGCTCTCCAGCGCGCAGGTGGCCAGCTCCTGATTCGTCATCTGGAAGCAACCGTCGCCGTCGATGGCCCAGACCACGGACTCGGGCTTACCGACCTTCGCGCCCATGGCGGCCGGTACCGCGTACCCCATCGTGCCCAGGCCCCCGGAGTTGAGCCAGGAGTGCGGCTTCTCGTAGGAGATGAACTGCGACGCCCACATCTGGTGTTGGCCCACGCCGGCGACGTAGATGGCATCCGGGCCGGCGATCTCGCCGAGCCGTTTGATGACGTACTGCGGGGCGAGGGTGCCGTCGGCGTGCTCGTCCCAACCGAGGGGGTACCGCTCGCGGAGGTCGTCGAGCTGGCCCCACCACTCGGTCAGGTCGGCCCGGTGGCCCGTGGTGTGTTCGGCCGACACCGCCGCGACCAGCTCCTCGATGACATAGCGGGCGTCGCCCACGATCGGCACATCCGCCGCTCGGTTCTTGCCGATCTCGGCCGGGTCGATGTCGGCGTGCACGATAGCCGCGCCGGGCGCGAAGCTGTCCAGCCTGCCGGTGACCCGGTCGTCGAAGCGGGCGCCGAGCGCCACGATCAGGTCCGACTTCTGCAGGGCGTAGACCGCGGCGACCGTACCGTGCATGCCGGGCATGCCCAGGTGTTGCCGGTGCGAGTCCGGGAAAGCCCCGCGGGCCATCAGCGTGGTGATCACCGGGATGCCGGTCAGCTCCGCGAGCTTGCGTAGCTCGCCCGCGGCGCCCGCCTTGAGGACGCCACCGCCGACATACAGGATCGGCCGGCGCGCGGTGGTCATCAGCCGGGCCGCCTCCCGGATCTGCTTGCCGTGCGGGTGCAGGGTCGGCCGGTACCCGGGGAGGTCCAGCGGTGGCGGCCAGCTGAAGACGGTCTGCGCCTGCAGGACGTCCTTCGGAATGTCCACGAGCACCGGGCCTGGCCGGCCGGTGGCGGCGAGGTGGAACGCCTCGGCCAGTACCCGCGGGATCTCGTCGGGATGCTGCACGAGGTAGTTGTGCTTGGTGATCGGCAGGGTGATGCCTTGGATGTCCGCCTCCTGGAAGGCGTCCGAGCCGATCGCCCCACTCGGTACCTGCCCGGTGATCGCCACGATGCCGACCGAGTCCATGTACGCGTCGGCGATCGGCGTCACGAGGTTCGTCGCACCGGGTCCGGACGTCGCGATGCAGACGCCGACCCGACCGGTTGCCTGGGCGTACCCGGTGGCGGCGTGCCCGGCGCCCTGCTCGTGGCGGACCAGGATATGCCGGACCGACGAGTCGAAGAGCGGGTCGTACGCCGGCAGGATCGCCCCGCCCGGGATGCCGAACGCGACGTCGACGCCCAGCGCCTCGAGCGACTTGACGAGCGAACCCGCGCCGGTGGTGGGAGTGCGGGCCGGTGCCGCGGTCGCAGGTGCGGGGGTCGATGGTTGGGCCGGCGGGTGGGCCCGTTGCGCGAGCGTCTCGGGTGTCGGTCTCACGGTTTCCCTGGTCATCGTCGCTGCTTTCAGCTGGTAAATCGGGTAGGAATTCCTGGGCAAGAAAGAAGGCCCACGTGCGGGATGCACGGGGCCTGCGCACTCTTCGCGGCGAAGAGTGCGCCTAGGTAAGTACTCGCGAGAACCGAGTGCTCGACATGGGCTAAGCCTGACGCATCTCACGCCCTGAGTCAACAGGTCCCATATGTTGGGCGCGCCGTGGCGGTGTATCGCGGCGTGGCAATGATTCGCGGCGCGGCGGCGGCATGGGCGCGGCGGACGCCAGCCGGGCTTCGAGGTGCTCGGCCGGCATCGCGTAGCCGAAGAGATGGCCCTGTGCCAGCGGGCAGCTGATGTCCTCCAGCAACCGGCGCTGGCCCACCTCCTCGACGCCCTCGGCGATGACGGTAAGTCCCAGCCGGTGGCCGAGTTGGACGACGACGCTGATGAGCGGCGCGGTGTCGGTCGACTGGTCGAGCAGACTACGGTCGATCTTGAGGATGTCCACCGGGAGCCGGTGCAGCTGACCGAGCGAGGAGTACCCGGCGCCGAAGTCGTCGAGCGCGATCCGCACCCCGGCCGCCCGGAGGCTCGCGAGCCGCTGGACGACCGCGTCCACGTCGATGGCGACCTGGTGTTCGGTCACCTCGAGCACCAGCCGCTGCGGCGGTACGCCGTGGGCCCGCAGGACGTCGGTGACGTTGTCGACGTACGCCGGCGAGTGCAGCTCCCGGATGGAGACGTTGACCGACACCCAGACGTCGTGCCCTTCGGCGTGCCAGCGGGCCAGTTCGCGGCAGGCCCGGTGCAGCACCCAGAGGCCGAGCTTGCCGGCGAGTCCGGCGTCCTCGGCTACCGGGATGAACTCCGTCGGTGCGATCTGACCGAGCTCCGGATGCCGCCACCGCAGCAATGCCTCCGCGCCGACCGGCCGGGTCGACGGCAGCGAGACGACGGGCTGGAACGCGAGGT
Organism: Micromonosporaceae bacterium; assembly: GCA_035650075.1. Classification (GTDB taxonomy): domain Bacteria; phylum Actinomycetota; class Actinomycetes; order Mycobacteriales; family Micromonosporaceae; genus DASSUC01. The sequence goes on from DASRII010000354.1 coordinate 10,308, forward strand.
AGAGCTCGTCGCGGGCGATCGCCCCGCGCAGCTCGGTCTCGAGCGTGGTCTGCCGGCGCAGCAGCTGGTCGTACGTCGGGTCGTACTGTTCGATCCTGGCCTTGCCGCGCTGTTTGGCGATGCGCAGGGCGAGGTCGGCGTTGCGCAGCAGGGTGTGCACGTCATCGGCGGTGGCGCAGCCGGCGAGTCCCATGCTCGCGGTCATGAACAGCGTGCCGGCCTCGCGCTGGTACGGCACCGACAGCACGTCCAGCAGCCGGTGCGCCACCCGCTCGGCCTCGTCCGGGCGGGCCCACATCAGTACCGCGAACTCGTCACCGCCCAGCCGCGCTGCCACATCGCCGGGCCGCAGGCCGTGGCGGAGCCGTTTGGCGACTTCGACGAGCACCTCGTCGCCGACGTCATGCCCCCGCATGTCGTTGACGTTCTTGAAGCCGTCGAGATCGAGGGCGAGCAGCACGCACGGCGGCCCGCCCACCGCCTGCTCGCGCAGGGCCCGCAGCAGGCCGCGGCGGTTGGCCAGCTCGGTCAGCGGATCGGTGTGGGCCAGCTCCCGGAAGTGAGCCTCGCGGCCGGCGAGCAGGGAGTTGGCGGTGCGTTCCTCCCGGACCGCCAGAGCCAACCGGGCGACGAGGGCGATACCGATGACCACGCCGATGCCGAAGCCCACCGAGTCCAGGCTGCCCACGGTGCTGATCCGGACGGCCGAACCGCTCACCACCGCGATGACGCACAGGATCGGGTACAGCATGCCGCCCTTGTACGTGCCGTCCTCGGGCGCGGCGATCCGGTCGCCGTAGGGCGCGCAGAACGCCACCAGCAGCACGCCGGCGGCCAGCACCAGCCCGGATACGACGAGCAGCCCGCCGACCCCGAGGCAGAGCCACGCGGCCGAGCCGGCGCCGCCGGCCGCGACCAGCCCCACCCCGACCGACAGCAGGGCGAGGCCGCCGCGCGGGCGGGGGGCTCGGATCGCCACGACCAGCACGATCCCGCCGATCGCGCTGGCTACCGCGATGGGTACGGCCACGACCAGGCACATCCCGGCGGTAGTCAGCAGCGTGTGCGCGTGTGCGGAGACCAGGCCGACCCAGACGAGGAACACCAGGCCGCCGGCGAGTAGAACCCCGTCGAGCAGCTGGCGCAGCCGAGCGCTGGCCGAGTCCGCGATACCGGGCAGGTACAGCAACCCGGCCAGGAGTACGGCCGCCCCGACCCCGCACATCGACGAGGTGGCCGCCGCGAGCCCCATCCGCTGGCCGCGGTTGTCCACGTCGATCGCCACCCCCGCGATCGCGGCGACCACCGGGCTGCCGGCACCGATGACCAGACCGGTAAGGAGCAAGAGGTACGCCAGCTGTACCGGTCCTCCGGACCTGCCCACGGCGCGACGCAGCTTCCAGCCCGCGGGGACAGCGGCGGTGAGACAAAGGACGGCGGCGATCGCGCTGCCCGGTGCGACACCCACGCGAACACTGTTGCGCATCGCCATGATCGATAGGGGACACGGAGTGCGACGCCAAAGTCAGCAGTGCGACACTGGCCAGATGCCTGAACTGCGGTCGAGGACCTCCACACACGGTCGCACCATGGCCGGAGCCCGTGCCCTGTGGCGCGCTACCGGTATGACCGACGACGACTTCGGCAAGCCAATTGTCGCAATTGCCAATAGCTTCACCCAGTTCGTACCCGGGCATGTCCACCTGAAGCACCTCGGCGGCCTCGTCGCCGACGCGGTGGCCGAGGCCGGCGGCGTCGGGCGCGAGTTCAACACGATCGCCGTCGACGACGGCATCGCCATGGGCCACGGCGGCATGCTCTACTCCCTGCCGAGCCGTGAGTTGATCGCGGACGCCGTCGAGTACATGGTCAACGCCCACTGCGCCGACGCGCTGGTCTGCATCTCCAACTGCGACAAGATCACACCGGGCATGCTGCTCGCCGCGCTGCGGCTGAACATCCCGACCGTGTTCGTCTCCGGCGGTCCGATGGAGGCCGGCAAGACCGTCGCCGTCGAAGGAGTGGTGCACTCCAAGATCGACCTGATCGACGCCATGATCGCCGCGTCCACCGAGTCGGTAACCGACGAGCAGCTCGGCGCCATCGAGCGGTCGGCCTGCCCGACCTGCGGCTCCTGCTCCGGCATGTTCACGGCCAACTCGATGAACTGCCTCACCGAGGCCATCGGGCTCGCGCTGCCGGGCAATGGCTCGACGCTGGCCACCCACGCCTCGCGGCGCGAGCTGTTCGTCACCGCGGGCCGGCTCATCGTCGACCTGTGCCGGCGGTGGTACGAGTCCGACGACGCGTCCGTGCTCCCACGCGCGGTCGCGTCCCGCGCCGCCTTCGAGAACGCCGTCGCGCTCGACGTGGCCATGGGCGGGTCGACAAACACGGTGCTGCACCTGCTGGCCGCCGCACGAGAGGCCAATGTGGACTTCGGCATGGCCGACATCGACGCGATCTCGCGCCGTGTGCCCAACCTGGCCAAGGTCGCGCCGAGCAGCCCGCAGTACCACATGGAGGACGTGCACCGGGCCGGTGGCATCCCGGCCATCCTCGGCGAGCTCGACCGCGCCGGGCTACTGCGGCGGGACGTGCACGCGGTACACGCGCCCTCGTTGGATGCCTGGCTGTCCACATGGGACATCCGCGGTGGTTCCGCTTCGTCGACCGCTACCGCTCTGTTCCACGCGGCACCAGGTGGGGTACGCACGACCGAGCCGTTCTCCACGATGAACCAGTGGGCGTCGCTCGACCTCGATGCGTCGGCCGGCTGCATCCGGGACCTCGCGCATGCGTACTCGGCCGACGGCGGGCTCGCCGTGCTCGTCGGCAACCTCGCACCCGAGGGCTGTGTGGTCAAGACCGCCGGCGTACCTTCCGAATGTCTCCAGTTCAGTGGCCCGGCCCGGGTGTTCGAGTCGCAGGAGTCCACTGTGGAGGCCATCCTGCGGGGCGATGTGGTAGCCGGTGACGTGGTCGTCGTCCGGTACGAGGGACCGCGCGGCGGCCCCGGGATGCAGGAGATGCTCTACCCGACCTCGTTCCTCAAGGGCCGCGGCCTCGGGCGGGCGTGTGCGCTCATCACGGACGGCCGGTTCTCCGGCGGTACCTCGGGACTGTCCATCGGGCACGTCTCCCCCGAGGCCGCCTCCGGCGGGCTGATCGCGCTCGTAGAGGACGGGGACGTCATCGACATCGACATCCCGGCGCGGTCGGTGGCGCTGCGGGTGTCCGATGAGGAGCTCGCCGCCCGGCGGGTGGCCCAGGACAAGCGTGAACGGCCGTACACGCCAGCGGCCCGCGAGCGGACGGTCTCCGCGGCCCTGCGTGCGTACGCCTCCATGGCCACGAGCGCGAGCGACGGCGCCTACCGCAAGGTCCCGGACTAGCCCGAATCGCGGTCCGGCTCCTCTTGCACCTCGGCCGCCTGCTCGGCACCGGCGGGCGTCAACCGGTAGAGGTGACGTCGCGGGCGACCGTACGGCGGATCCGACTCCCACTGAGTCTCCAGGTACCCGCGCTCGGCGAGCCTGGCCAGGATCGGGTAGAGCGTGCCGGACCGCAGGCCGGTCCGCCGGGCGATGTCATAGCCGTACCACCAGTCGTCCGCCTTCTCCGCGAGCAGGGCGAACACGGTCCGGGTCCGGGGGTGAGTATCTGGCGAGCGGGGCATGCCTAACCGTCCAGTGAGCATCACGGGCTAATGGGGTACACGGCGTAACGGGTACCCCGGTTCAGCCAGTGATGAACACGCCACTTGTCTAGCGGCCGGCGGGTGGGTCAGGGATACTCCCCCGCCCACCCGCCGGACGGTTCCTACTCGGCCCGCACGTGGTCGAAGTCGAACTGGCCACCGCCGCTGATCCAGACCCAGATCGCTCGGACGTCACCGAGCTTGCTCGGAAGGTCCACACAGGACGTACCGTTGATAAGGTCGATCTCGACGGTCGTGCTGGTACCCGGGTTGGCCCAGCCCCAGTTGTTGCCCTGACACCACTCGAAGCTCGAGGTCACCTGGATCGCCGCGTTCAGCGAGGTGCCGGCGGCCGCGCTCGCCTGAAGGTCGTAACGCAGCAGCGCCTTGCCGGACAGGTTCAGCGGCGTCGGGAAGTTGAGCCCGAACCAGCCGCCGTCGGCGCCGGCGGTGGTCACTCGCAGGGAGAACGAGCCGTGGGTAGCGAACTCGTCGGTCTGGCTGACCGTACCGGCGTTGCTCTGCCAGTTGCCGGGTGCCCAACCCTCGACGCCGGTCTCGAAGGACGCGATGACGATCGCCGCCGTCGGGTCTGGCTTCACCGTGACGACCAGATCGGCCACATTGGACCAGCGGCCCGCCTGATCCTGGATGACGTAGTGGCCGACGGCCTTGCCGACGAACCCCTCGGTCGGCGTGAAGCTCACCACGCCGGCAGAGCCGAGGCTGAACTGTCCACCTTGGACGTTGACGTCTCTCTGCTGGCCGGCTGCTGTCGGGTCGAGGTCGACACTGTTCGGCCGGATCTTCGTCCGGTACGCGATGTCGTTGGCCGGCGGGGTCAGCGTGACCGGTTGGTTGAACTCGGTGACCGCCACGTCGTGGTCGGCCACCGGGGGACGCGAGCGCTCGGGACCAGCCAGTTCCTCGTGCGCGTTGGTCAGCGTCTTGCAGACCGGCGTCGGGCAGTACACGGTGAACCCGTCGAAATCCGGGTACAGCGAGCCGTCGTCCTGGATGCCGGACAGGATCCAGTACAGCCACCCCGTACCGCCGGCCTTGTCGAACGTGTTGGTCCACTGCTGGTAGACCGGGTTGCGGGTGGACTTGTCCAGCCAGCCGAACTCACCGAGCATCACCGGCTTGCCGATCTCGCGGGCCTCCCGGACGTGCCGCTCGATCCAGTCGGCGACCCACGGCAGGTCCTTGCCCCAGAAGTCCGGATAGAGGTGGTACGACATGACGTCGACCGCGGGTAGCCGGGTGAACGCGAGCGTGTCCACACCCTCGTTGCAGTTACGGGTCCAGTCGGAGTTGGCCGGGTCGTCGCAGAAGAAACCCTCGTCACCGACGCTGGCCAAATGCCTGTTGTCGACCGACTTGATGTGCCGGGTCATCTCGTCCGCCCACGCGATGAGCGTCTGGGTCGTGCAGTTCGCCGACCGTGGGTAGACGCCCGAGCCGATACACCGCGGCTCGTTGCCCAGCTCCCACGTCATTATGGTCGGGTCGTCCTTGTACCGGACGCCGGTGATCGTGTTCGTGCGCTCCAGCACGTGGGTGATCCAGTCCTTGTACCAGCCGCGGATCACCGGGTCGCTGTAGAAGTCGTCGTGGAACTGCCCACCGCGCCAGCGGACGTACTGGTCCATGCCGCCGAAGTCACGCCAGTTGTTGGTCAGCGGAATCACCAGCTTGATTCCGGCCTGCCGGGCGGCCGCGAGGACATAGTCGAGCCGCTGCAACCCGTCGGCACCATCGTTGTATGTGGGTCTCGTGCCATCCCAGTACTGGAAGTAGACTCCATCGGCTTTCCCGTGTACCGAGTTGGAGCCGTCCTGGTTGCCGATGTCCAGGAACCCCCAGGTACGTATCACCGTGAACCCGGCCGCTTTCGCGTCGGCGAATACGTCATCCACCATCAACCGCGACTTGTACATGAGGTAGTAGTTGTTGCTTCCGGCGAAGCGGAACTGGTGACCGTCCAACCGAAGTTGGTTGTCTTGTCGGGTGACGAAACCACCACCGGGTTGGCTGGCCGCGGCCGGAGCGGCGGGCGCCGCACCGAGTCCGGCCATGACCGCGCCGACGGCGAGCGCGCTGAGCAACCGTCTTCTCATGCCTGTCTCCTGCTTCCGGGTAGAGCGTCGAAGGCGAGGGCGGCGGCGCCGAGCAGCCCGGCGTCCCGCCCCAACTGGCTGGCGTGGATACGTACCCGCCGTACGAACGGCAGGCCCGCCAGCTCACCGACCGCCGCCCGGAGTGGGGCGAAGATCACCTCGCCGGCGTCGGCCACGCCGCCGCCGATGACCACGTCGTCCAGGTCGACGAGGGCAGCGGTGGAGACGATGGCCGCGGCGAGCGCCCCGGCGGCTCGGCGAAATGCACGGGTAGCGGTCTCGTGCCCGTTCGCGGCATCGCGAGCCAGAGCCCGTGCGTCTGTGGTGGGCCAACCGTGTGCGTCGGCCCAGCGGACCATCGCGGGGCCACTGGCGAAGGCCTCCACGCAGCCCCGGCCGCCGCACGCGCACGGTGGCCCGTTCAGGTCGACCACGATGTGGCCGATGTGGCCGGCGTTCCCACTCGGACCGAGGTGGAGCCGACCATCGAGTACCAGCCCGCCGCCGACACCGGTGGACACCACCATGCCGAGCAAGGCCCGGCTGTGGTGGTGGGTTCGCCAGTGCTCGGCGAGCGCCATGCAGTGGCCGTCGCCAGCGAGGACCGTAGGTGTGTGCGGCGCGATCTCGCTCAAGGTTTCGACGATCGGGTAGTCGCGCCAAGCCGGAATGTTCACTGGGCTGACCGTGCCGGCGGCGGGGTCGAGCGGCCCGGCCGAGCCTATGCCTACCGCGGTTGGCGCCGGCCCGCTCGAGGTCACCTCGCGCGCGAGTTCCATCAGCGCCTTGGTCAGCACCTCCGGATCGAGGGTCGCCGGGGTAGCCACCTCGGCGCGAGCGAGGACCGCGCCATCGACGGTGACGACCCCGGCGGCCAGCTTCGTGCCGCCGACATCGACCGCGAGTACGGTTCTCATCCCATCAGATCATTGACGCATCGCAGGAACGGTCGGACGGGATCGAACGGCTGTCCACAGTGGACCACGAACGTGTGGGACTCGCCCGGGAGCAGTGTCACCAGCGCGTCGTCCACCTCGGCCGCCGGGTCGAGGCGGTCCGGATAGAGGACAACGTCCCGCAGGATCGTGTGAGCCGTGACGGTCACCCGCTGGCCGCCGTCCGTGGTGGGTTCGACGATCGCTTCGTACTCCGCCGGCGGGTAGGCGACGTCCTTGTCCTCCGCGAAGAACCACCATGCCCGCTGCCCGTTGGCGTCGGCGAGCAGGACCTCCCGGGTCGGATCGTCCGGTGTGGACACATCGGCGGGCAGCGGTACGGTGGTCGCCTCCCGGGGCCCGAGGCTCAGCTCCACCGACGTCTTTCCCCGCGGCTCACCCGAGATGGTGAGCCGGGTGACCGCCACCTCGACCGTCCACTGGGTCGGCCCGTCGTTGACCGCGACGAGAGCGAGACCGCCGTCCCGGGGCTGGATCGTCAGCAGCCGATCGGCGTACGACCGGCGCAGGGCGTACCACAGCGGTTTGCGGCGACCGGCCCCGTCGACGGCGGCCCACGAGGTGACTGGCCAGCAGTCGTTGAGCTGCCAGACGACGGCACCCATGCAGCGCGGGTACAGGCCGCGGAGGTGCTCGACGCCGACGCTGACCGCCCGGGCCTGGTTGAGTTGAGTCAGGTAGTGCCAGTCGTCGAAGTCCCGCGGCGCGGGCAGGTGCGCGTCGAGTCCGCGCTGGAGCTTCGCGTCACCATCGATCGCCTTCTGGTGATGGCGCATGCCGGGCGAGTCACTTGCCAGCGGGTCGTCGCTGAGAGCTCTTCTCAACGTCGCGTACGCGGGCGGACCCTGGTAACCGAACTCGGCCACGAACCGCGGTGTGTAGTCGCGGTACCGCAGGTAGTCGTCGGTGTTCCAGACGTCCCAGATGTGCATCGTGCCGTGGTTCGGGTCGTTGGGATGGCGGTTCCGGTCGCCGGAGTACGGGCTGCCGGGCCAGTACGGACGGGTGGGATCCAGCTCCGCCACGATGCGGGGAAGCAGCTCGTGGTAATAGTTTTCGCCCCAGGTGCGCCCGTCGAGTTTCGGCGGCCAGTCCCAGTCGGCGTACCCCCAGAGGTTCTCGTTGTTGCCCGTCCACATGACGAGGCTCGGGTGTGCGAGGAGTCGCGTGACCTGGTGCCGCGCCTCGGCCGCGACCTCGTCCCACAGGGGCTGTTCCTCCGGGTACGCCGCACAGGCGAACAGAAAGTCCTGCGCGACCAGCAGGCCCAGCTCGTCGGCGACGTCGTAGAAGTCGTCGGACTCGTAGATGCCGCCGCCCCAGATGCGGACGAAGTTGACTCCCGCCGCAGACGCTTGGCGCAGCCTCGTGGCGTACCGTTCGCGGTCGATTCTCGACGGGAACGGGTCGTCGGGGATCCAGTTGACACCGCGCGCGAAGACGGGTACGTCGTTGACGACGACCGTGAACGCCGAGCCGTGCTCATCTGGTGCGGTGTCGATTTTGACACTGCGGAAGCCGATCTGCCGGTGCCAGGTGTCGAGCGTCTCGTCTCCTGTGGACAGATTGATTTCCAGCGGATAGCGCGCCTGGTCGCCGTACCCCCGTGGCCACCAGAGTGCGGGGTTGATGACCTCGAGCTCGAGGACGGCGCTCGACTGTCCAGGGTGGACCGTGACCTCGGTGCGGACATCCCCGATCGCGGCTTCGACGCGCAACGGGGTGTCGTCTGTCCGCTCGAGATCCACGTGGAGCTCGATCCGTCCGGTGCCTTCGTCGACCGTCACCAATGGACGGACGCGGGCCAGCCTCGCGGTCGTCCACGAGTGCAGGGCGATGGGCCGCCAGATGCCGGCGGTGACCAGGTTCGGTCCCCAGTCCCAGCCGAAGTTGCACGCCATCTTGCGGATGAAGTTGAACGGCTGCGGGTACGCGTTGGGCCGGTCCCCGAGCTCGTCCCGCCAACGCTCGGCATAGCGGTACGGCGACTCGAAGGCGATCCGCAGGTGGTTCTCGCCGTCGTGCAGCGCCACGGGGAAGCGGTAGCCGCGGTGCATGTTGGCCGTGCGCCCGACCTCCGTACCGTTCACGGTCAACGTGGCCACGGTGTCCAGGCCGTCACACACCAGGTCGACCCGCTCCGCGCCGGTGTCCGTCCACTGGAAGGTTGTCTCGTAAGTCCAGTCAGCGCGGCCGATCCAACCCAGTTGGTTCTCGTTGTCGTCGAGGAACGGGTCCGGGATCAGGCCAGCGGCGAGAAGGTCGGTATGCACACAGCCCGGTACGGTCGCGCCGATGTGGATGTCGTTTGGCCCCGTGAGCGACCAGCCGTTGGACAGTGGTCGCAACGTCACGACTTCACCGCGCCCTCCATGATTCCGCGAACGAGTTGCTTGCCACCGACGAACAGTGCGATGAGCAGAGGAATCGTAGCGACGAACGCGCCGGACAGCACCCGCCGGTACTCGACATAGTTGCCGCTCGCCAAATCGGACAGGGCGACCATCGACGTCGGATACTCCGTCCCGCCAAGCGTGATCAATGGCCACTGGAAGTCGTTCCAGGTACCGACGAACGTCAGCAGGCCGAGGACGGCCAGGGCCGGCCGGATCGCGGGCAGCACGACACTCCAGTAGATCCGCATCGTGGTGGCACCGTCGACCCGGGCACACTCGACGAGCTCGTCGGGTATCGCGCTGAGAATGTACTGTCGCATGTAGAAAACGCCGAACGCGGTGACCAACCCGGGCACGATGACGGCGAGCAGCGTACCGTTCCACTCGAGCTTGCCCATGATGATGTAGAGGGCCACGACGCCGAGCTGGTTCGGAATCGTCAACGTCAGGATGATGAATACCATCAGGAAGTTGCTGCCACGGAACCGCAACTTCGCGAACGCGAAGCCGGCCAGCGAGCAGAAGAAGAGCACCGATACCGTCACGATGCCGGAGACGATGACGCTGTTGACCAGCGACTCGTAGAAGTACACCTCCTGCAGGCCGAAGACCTCACGTAGGTTCACGAGCAACTGGTCGCTGGGTATCACGACCGGCGGGATGTGGCCGAGCGCCTCGCTCGTGCTCGTCGCGATGACGAACATCCAGTAGAGCGGGAACGCCGAGAAGAGAATGACGATGGCGAGGAACAGGTAGTTCCAGACACTGCCCGGAGTGTCCTGTGGAGCGCGCCCCATCAGCGCGGCGCGTGCTCGTTTCCCGACAGGTGCCTTGCTGGACACGGACTCGGCGGGTGCGTCCGCGGTGGCTGTCGTCGCGCTCATTTGCGTCCCCCTCCGAGCCGGTTGGTGATGAGGGCGTTGACCGCGGCCACGATCACGATGATGAGGAACAGCGCCCAGGACATCGCGGCGGCGTACCCGAGGTTCAGGTTCTTCCAACCCACCTTGTAGATGAGCTGCGCGACCGTCTGCCATTCCCCGTTCGCGCCACCCGTGGCGGCCTGTGCGTTCAGCTCGAAGAGCATCGGCTGGGTGAAAATCTGCAACCCGTAGATGGACGCGATGACGACGGTGAAGATGATGACCGGCCGAATCAACGGGACCGTGATACGCCACAGCTGCCGCCACGGACCCGCGCCGTCCATGGCGGCGGCCTCGTACAGGTCTCGCGGCACGGTCTGCATCGCCCCGAGGTAGAGCAGAGCGTTGTACCCGATCCACTGCCAGTTGACCATTGTGGAGATTGCCGTCCACGAGGCGAGCTTGCTCGACCGCCAGTCGATCGGGTTCGGCTCACCGATGCCGACGATCCCCAGCATCCAGTTCAGCAAGCCGAAGTCCTTGGCGAACACCACACTGAACACCAGGGCGGTAGCCGTGACCGGCGTGACGAACGGCAGGAGTATGCCGACCCGGAACCAGGTCTGCCCACGCAGCTTCCGGTTGAGAATGTTCGCGATGACCAGTGCGAGGAAGAGCTGCGGGATCGTCGACATGAAGAAGATGCCGAAGGTGTTGTAGAGCGCGTTCCAGAAGTCCTCGTCGCCGAACAGTCGCTTGAAGTTCTCGAAACCCGCCCAGCCATCCTTCGACGGGTCGTCGAGCCGCCAGGTTCGCAGCGCCACGATGCCGTTGAACACGATCGGGAAGAGCCCGAATATGACGAACAGCACGAAGAACGGCGAGATCAGCAGGTACGGCACATACTTCATGTCGAACCGGTGCAACCGGTTGCGCCATGTCATCGGCGCCTTGGTGACCTTCGTCGGGCTGCTGGGCGGCTGGTCGTCGTCACGCATTGGCACCGGTGGCGCGGCACGGGTGACAGACATGAGGACCTCCAGATCATCTCCGCGTCTCAGCGCGTCGGCCGTCAGGCGGGACGGGGTGGGCGCCCTGCGCGAAGGGTGCCCACCCCGCACTCCCCCCACCACACGGGGCTCGAGGGACTCTCGGTCAAGCCTTCGAGGCCTTGTCAGCCTCCTTCACCGCTTCGGCCCAGGCATCAGCCGCCGGGAGGGTGCCAGCTTGAACGCGGTTGAGGACGTTTTCGACGGCGACCCGGGTCGGCCCGTTCTTCTTACCGAGGTACTGCGGGTTCAGGCCTTGTGCCGCCTTGGTGAAGATCTGGCCCGTCGGTGCGTCGCTGAAGAACGGGTTCTTGAAGTCCAAGAGGTCCTTGTTCTGGAACAGGCCTGGCTGCGACGGCAGGTTGCCGACCTTCTTGAAGATGTCGATCTGGTTCTGCTCTTCGACAAAGAACTTGATGAACTCGTACGCCAGATCGGCGTTCTTGCTTTGCGCCGGGACGGTCAGCCACGAGCCGCCCCAGTTGCCGCCACCACCGGGGATCGCCGCGATGTCCCACTTGGCCCGGGTGCCGGGCGCGGTGTTCTGGATGTGCCCGAGCATCCACGCCGGGCAGGCGAGCACGGCGAACTGGCCACCGGTGAATCCGGCGTTCCACTCGGGCGAGAAGGCGGCCAGGTTGGCTGAGAGACCGGCCTGGATCACCTGAACCGTGGTGTCGAACGCGACCTTGGGGCCACCGTCCATTTTTAGCGCGTCGCTCTGGTCGTAGAAACCGACCGGCTGCTGGCCGAGGACGGGATTGAAGACGTTCGTGCCGGAGTCGACGAACTTCTTGCCGGTCTTTGCGACGTACTGCTTGCCGACGTTGATGAACGAAGCCCAGTCCGGCCACAGCTTGGAGACCGCGTCACGGTCCGTCGGCAGGCCCGCCGCCTTGAACAGATCGGTGCGGTAGCACATGGCCAGGCCACCGACGTCGGTGCCGAGACCGATCTGCTTGCCATCGGGCGACATCGAGTTCTGCCACTTCCACGGCAGGTACTTGCTCTCGTACGAGCCCGCGCCCTTGCTCTTCAGGTCGACGAACTTGTCGGCCTGGCTACGGAACGAGACGATGAAGCCCTCGTCGATCGCCGCGACATCGGCCGCGCCCGACCCGGCAATGATGTTCTTCTGCAGCTTCTCGTGCTGAGCGTTGTACTCACCGGAGTCGAGGACGATACGAACGTTCGGGTGCGCCTCCTCGAACTTGTCCTCGACCACCCCGAAGCCGAAGTCGCCCCAGAACGCGACCTTGAGCGTGACTACGCCAGGTTGGTTGTTGTTGCCACCGGTGCCGCTCTCTCCGCTGCACGCAGAGGCCAAGCCGAGTGCGGCCACGCACACGGCAGCCGCGTACATCCGGCTGGACCAAGACCGTTTCAATGCCGCCTCCGAAGATTTGGAAACGCTCCCATGATCAAAGGGAACATGACTGAACCGGGTAAGTAGGCACACGGTAGGGCGACCACCCTGGACTGTCAATGATGGCTTGGGAGCGTTCCCGAGCCGTGACATTTAGTTCCGTGATCGGCTCACTTCTGCGTGTTTGAGCGCTCTCTGGAGCAGATCTGCGCGAACCACAAGGATGTGGTAACTGCCACTTAACCGAGCAAGCGTTACCACAGGACCGGCCGATGGCCGGCTCGACCTGCGCAGGCAGTACCGTGAATGGCGCCAACACGAGGGGAGCGTCCGTGAAGCGGCCGACGATCGCCGACATCGCCCGGCGAGCGGGTGTCTCGAAGGGCGCGGTGTCGTACGCCCTCAACGGGCAGCCGGGCGTGTCCGAGGCGACCCGGCGGCGGATCATGGCGATCGCCGACGAGATCGGGTGGAAGCCGAACAGCGCCGCCCGCGCCCTGTCCGGCGCGATGGCGAACGCGGTCGGTCTAGCGCTCTGCCGCCCGGCCCGAACCCTCGGTGTCGAACCGTTCTACATGGAACTCATCAGCGGTGTGGAGGCCGAACTCTCCGCAAGGTCATACGCTTTGACCTTGCAGGTGGTCGCCGACCAGGAGGCGGAAATCGCCGTGTACCAGCGCTGGTGGGGCGAGCACCGGGTGGACGGTGTGTTCGTCTGCGACCTGCGGGTGCAGGACAAGCGGGTACCGGTCCTGGAGCAACTGCAGCTGCCCGCTGTGGTCATCGGCGGTCCAGGCGGCGTCGGCTCCCTGGCGAACGTGTGGTCCGACGACGCATCAGCCGTCGTAGAAGCGGTCGAGTATCTGGTCGCCGTTGGGCACCGGCGTATCGCGCGGGTCGGCGGGTTGCCCGACCTGCTTCACACCGCGATCCGGACCGAGGCATTCGCCGAGGCGTGCGCGCGGCTCGGCCTGGCCGGCGCGGTGACGGTTCCCTCGGATTACACCGGCGAAGAGGGTGCGCGCGCGACGCGGCGACTGCTCAGCTCCGCGGACCGGCCAACGGCGGTGTTGTACGACAACGACGTCATGGCGATTGCCGGGCTGGGCGTGGCCCAGGAGATGGGGCTGAACGTCCCGGCTGATCTGTCGATCGTGGCCTGGGACGACTCCCCGCTCTGCCCCCTCGTGCACCCGCCACTCACCGCGTTGACGCGCGACATCCCGGCGTACGGCGCACGCGCGGCCCGCCTGTTGCTCGCGGCTCTCGCCGGTGAACGGATCAGCAGCCAACAGGACGACGCCGGACATCTGACGGTCCGGGGCAGTACCGCGGCGCCGCGGATGCGTCCCGCGGTGCTGTGAGGTCTCAAGCGGACGTAGGTAGTCGATCGACGACATGACTTGCGAACGCATTCACTGGCGAACGCAGCGCGTCAATTGGAGGTCTCGCCGCACCACCGATAAGCAGAACGGTGACGTAGACAAAGAGATTGGAATCTCGGATGAAGACAGAGTACGAATCATCGTCGACCACAAAATGCATCTGATCGACTTTTGCTGAGAGACTACCGTCGGTTAATCCGTCGCGAATCTTCGGCCAAGTATCGTACGCCAGCTGTGAACCAACCGTAGATTCGTAGGTAAAAACCGCGACCTCGAGGAACGCCTCAGACTGCGACGCGGAGCCGGCCTGATAATCCTGGCTGCATTTGAGTCCATCCGTCGATTCGAAATTCGTCCCGACGCCCGTGTAACCCTGAGTGGCGTCTCCATGTTTTCCGAGCTGCGGCACCAGCAGGCTGTAATCCAGCGACCCGCAGAAGCCGTCCGGTATCCGGTAACGCTTGGCGAGAGCATCGCTCGAAGGTGACGCCGCAGTCGGTGTGGATGCCGCGGCAGGGCCATCACTTGGACTGGCACAGCCGCCTGCGATGACCAGCGCCGCCAAGGTTGGCACAACAACCTTACTCATCAAGGTCATTCGATCTGCCGGTACGGCGATCCGGTGGCAATCCTCCGGTCGACGTCTCACCAGGTGGGACAAGTCTTGGCACCAGCGGGGCGAGGAGTTGATTGAGTTCTTCGTCGGAGAGTGAACCGCCCCAGCCAAAACCTTGCCACTCCTGGGCACGGCTAATCGCCCCGACAGGAATCTGGAACGCCAGAAACAAGCAGTTTGCAAAGCTAAAGAACGTCGCACCTTCACCTAATTCATCGCGTAGCCAGGTTGCAATTTGTGCGACATCCTTGCCTTGAGCGGCTTGTAAACGGAGTTCGCGCACCGTTGCGTCAACATCGTTCATCTC
>DASRII010000355.1:0-13274 GCA_035650075.1 Micromonosporaceae bacterium
CTCGTACGCCCAGTCGTCGTCGGCGGTCGGTAGCCGGGTCGTGGCCATCGCACTCATCGGCGGAACCAGTTCCGGCATCGGCGTCCAGTCCGGCTCGGGCGGATCCATCCGGTGGATCATCCAGTCCTTGCCGGCGGTCCGGAACAAAACGTATCGACCGGAAACCTTTTCACCGTGAAGGATTACGATGACCTCGCCGTCGCGCCACTTCTCGGTGGTGTACGTGCCGCGGTCGTAGATGGTCATGCGTCCCGCGCCGTACTCGCCCGCCGGGATCTCACCGGAGAAGTCGGCGTACTCCATCGGGTGGTCCTCGGTGTTCACGGCCAGATGGTTGCGGCTCGGATCGCGGGGAACGCCACGCGGTACCGCCCACGAGACCAGGACGCCGTTGCGTTCCAAGCGAAGGTCCCAATGCAGCGAGCGGGCGTGGTGCTGCTGGATGACGAACGTGTTGTCGCTCCCGGCTTCCGGCGCTACCGCGGGCACGGGCTCTGGTGTCTTGCGCGCATCACGCTTGCGCCGGTACTCCTCGAGCCGGTCGCCCACTCGCCCCTGCCTTCCTCGCCGTCGTTGCCCTCCCACCTTCCATACCACATTGCCCGTACCGCGATGTGATGGACGCGCGTACCCCGTTTCGTGGTTGATAACCCCACGGATATCCCCTGGGGGGCATGAGCCGTTTTGTCGAAACAATCCAGTTCTAGCGCTCACCACCTCGACGTGGCGTCACGGGTACCACGTGCCGAGGTTACGCAGCGGTAGGTTGGCCGGTCGCGATGCTCATGACTTCGAAGCTTCTCTATTGACAGGTGCTGACCTGGCGACAAGTATTGCCGCTACGTCGAAGCGCTTCCCCGACCGGGCGGGAGGTTTCATGGTAGGGCTTTGTCTCCGCTTACCTCGCGCTTGACCTAAGGAGTTCTCACTCGCGGCCACCTCGCCCCGGCCGCTAACGGCGCATGGTCCCTGTGCCGGAAAACCGAATTCACTTGGGTAGCTGTCTCGTGTGCTTTGACCGGGCGCGGCGAGACGGCTCGGGAATCACTGCGCAATTTACGGCGCCGAACAGTTCGTATTGGGAGGAGAGACCAATGCGTTCAACCGTACGCCATGGTCGCTTAGGAGGGTGGCGAAGAAAAACCCTCGTCGCCACCTTCGCCACGGTGGTGGTCGCCGCCAGCATCGCCATGACCTCATCCGCCTCGGCGGAGGATGGCGGCATATCAGACCGCCCGATCCTCGGCATCTGGGAAGTCCAGAGCCTCAGCGGCCAGAACAACAACCTGACCGTCAACACCAACTGGGGTAGGGCCGGACAGAACTACATCCGGATAGCGCCGTCCCGTTACGCGGATGGCCGCAGCGTACCCGTCTCGGGACCGAACAGCCGGTTCGTTTCCAACCGCGTCCACAACGACGTCCACCAGAACCTGTTCTCGGAGAACGAGGTCAGCCAGTGGGTGTTCGCGTGGGGCCAGTTCATCGACCACGTCTTCGGCTTGCGGGACGAGGCCGGTACGACGGCTAACATTCCGTTCAACGCGGCCGACCCGCTCGAGGAGTTCACCAACACCCTCGGCAACATTCCGTTCGTGCGGTCGAAGGCGGCACCCGGTACCGGTGTCACCAATGCGCGGCAGCAAGTTAACACCGTCAGCTCGTACATCGAAGCGTCCAATGTGTACGGCGACACCGATGTTCGGCTGGACTGGCTGCGCGAGGGCTCGGTCGACGGCAACCCGGACAACAACGGTGCCCGGCTGCTGATGCCGAGCAACTACCTGCCGCGGCGGGACGCGCGGGGCAACCCGTCGGCCGCTCCGACGATGGCCATCGACGGTCGCCTGCTGTCCAACCCCAACTCGGCCAAGGTGGCCGGTGACGTCCGGGCCAACGAGAACTTCGCCCTGACGTCCATCCACACGCTGTTCGCCCGCGAGCACAACAGGATCGTGTCGGTGCTGCCGAGCACCATCTCGCAGCAGGACAAGTTCCAGATCGCGCGCGCTGTCGTGATCATGGAGATCCAGCACATCACGTACACGCAGTACCTGCCGGCGATCGGCGTGACGCTGCCGACGTACCAGGGCTACAACCCGTTCGTCAACGCGACCCTCGGCAACGAGTTCGCGACGGTCGGATACCGCGCGCACAGCATGATCCACGGCGAGCTCGAGATCGAGACCGAGCTGGCCCGGTACAGCCAGACCACGCTGAACGCGATGGCCGCGCAGGGCGTCGAGATCGTGATCGACGGCGCCGACGTCGCGCTGGCCGTCCCGCTGAACGTCGCGTTCTTCAACCCCACCCTGCTCGAGCAGATCCAGCTCGGTCCCGCGCTGAAGGGTCTGGGGCTCGAGTCGCAGTACAAGAACGACGAGCAGATCGACAACCAGCTCCGCAGCGTCCTGTTCCGGGTACCGGTTACCGGCAACCCGGAGTGCCTGGACGGGCCGGAGCTGCCGGACTGCTTCAACGGCGTGGTGGACCTCGGCGCGATCGACATCGAGCGCGGTCGGGACCACGGTATGCCGACGTACAACGGGCTCCGCAACGCGCTCGGGCTGTCGTCGAAGACCTCGTTCACCTCGATCACCGGCGAGTCGACCGACCAGTTCCCGGCAGGGCTCGGCATCAACAGCCCGCAGTGTCTGGACTTCGTCGCGCTCTTCGACGTCAACGGCAACCCGACAACGGTCGAGGCCGACAACGCGACCCGCGGCGTCCGGCGCTGCACGTTGGCCGCCAAGCTGAGGGCCATCTACGGCGGCAACGTGAACAACGTGGACGCCTTCGTAGGCATCCTGTCCGAGCCGCACATCGCCGGACGCGAGTTCGGCCAGACGCAGCTGGCCGTCTGGCAGAAGCAGTTCGCCGCCCTCCGCGACGGTGACCGGTTCTACTACGTCAACGACCCGCTG
This sequence comes from Micromonosporaceae bacterium, assembly GCA_035650075.1. Taxonomy (GTDB): domain Bacteria; phylum Actinomycetota; class Actinomycetes; order Mycobacteriales; family Micromonosporaceae; genus DASSUC01. The sequence continues at coordinate 2,925 of DASRII010000355.1, forward strand.
CTGCCGTTCATCCGCAACAACTTCAACATCGAGCCGCGGAAGACGCTGGCAGAAGTCATCGCACGCAACACCGACATCCCGCAAGGTGACCTGGCGGCGAACGTGTTCTTCACCCCGGCGGAGGCGGCCGCACAGGTCGTGCCGGCCGGCGCCTCGGTGAGCAACACCCAGCCCGCGCAGTCCACGACCGGGATCAACGCGACGACCACGACCACTCGGCGGAGCTCAGCCTCCGGCAACTCGAACAACAACCGTTTCATCGGCATGGCCGCGGCGCTACCGGGCGCGGTGACGATGGCGCGTTACAGCCACCCGCGCCGCAACAACCGGCGACGTCGAACCTGACCCTTTCCAACCCACACAGCCGGCGCCGCGCCGGGGCTCCGACCCCGGCGCGGCGTCTTGTCTGCGGGGTTGTTTGTCGGTACGTCAAACTATTGACAACGCGATGACTGCGTGTGAACCTCGGGTCAGGAGCCGGCGCCAGGCTGACGGGCAGTCTCGCGACAGATCTCGCTCAACAACGCGCTCAGCGCGCCGCCTTCCGGGCTAGTGCGGCGATTACTTTCACCAGAAAGGTAGCCGCACATGCAACTGCGCAGACATCTGGCTCGGGCGCTCGCGGTCACGCTGACCGCCGGCACCCTCGCCGTGGTCGGGCAGATCGCCGGCGAGGTACCGGCCATCGCCGCCACCTCGGAGCCGTACAGCTGGCGGAACGTTCGCATCGACGGCGGTGGCTTCGTACCGGGGATCGTCTTCAACCCCACCGAGCAGAACCTCATCTACGCCCGTACCGACATCGGCGGCGCGTACCGGTGGAACCAGTCCACGTCGTCCTGGGTACCGATGCTGGACTGGGTCGGCTGGGACCGCTGGGGATGGAACGGCGTGCTGAGCCTGGCCACCGACCCCGTGCAGACGAACCGGGTGTACGCGGCCGTCGGCATGTACCTCAACAGCTGGGACCCGAACAACGGCGCGATCCTGCGCTCGTCCGACCGCGGCGCCACCTGGCAGTCCACCCAGCTGCCGTTCAAGGTCGGCGGCAACATGCCGGGCCGCGGCATGGGGGAGCGGCTCGCGGTCGACCCGAACCGCAACGCCACCCTCTACTTTGGAGCGGAGGCCGGCCAGGGGCTGTGGCGCAGTACCGACTCCGGCGTCACGTGGGCCAAGGTGACCAACTTCCCGAACGCCGGCAACTACGTGCAGGACCCGGCCGACCCGAACCAGTACCTGACGTTCAACCAGGGCGTGGTGTGGGTCGCGTTCGACAAGTCCACCGGGACCGCCGGCAACACCACCCAGGGCATCTACGTCGGAGTGGCCGACCTGCAGAACACCGTGTACCGCTCGACCAACGGCGGCACGACGTGGGAACGGATCGCCGGCCAGCCGACCGGCGCGATGGCCCACCAGGGCGAGGTCGCGGGCGGCAGTCTCTACATCACCACCAGCGACAAGGGCGGGCCGTACGACGGCAGCACCGGCGCGCTGTGGAAGTACCAGATCTCGACGGGCACGTGGACGAACGTCACGCCGCCGACTCCCGGCGGTGGCGCCAACTGGTACGGCTTCGCCGGTCTGTCCATCGACAAGCAGAACACGAACACCGTGATGGCCACCGGATACAGCTCGTGGTACCCGGACACGATCATCTTCCGCAGTACCGACGCCGGCGCGACGTGGCGGACGTTCTACGACTACGCCTGGCCCAGCCGCACCAACAAGTACAACCTCAACATCAGCTCGGTCCCGTGGTTGACGTTCAACGACCAGAAGTCGCTGCCGGAGCAGGTACCGAAGCTGGGCTGGATGACCGAGGCGCTCGAGATCGATCCGTTCAACTCCAACCGGATGATGTTCGGTACCGGTGCCATCATCTTCGGTACCACGAACCTCAGCGCACTCGACACCGGCGGTACGGTCAACCTCGCGCCGATGGTCCGCGGCCTGGAGGAGACCGCGGTGCTCGACCTGGTGAGCCCGCCCACCGGCCCCGCGCAACTGTTCTCCGGGCTCGGTGACATCGGCGGATTCCGGCACACGAACCTCGACGCGGTACCCGGCGTGATGTACAACAACCCGCACTTCGGCGCGACGACGAGCATCGACTTCGCGCAGGCCGAGCCGGCGTGGATGGTGCGCGTCGGCCGGACCGACCGCGCCGGAGCGACGAACATCGCCTTCTCCACCGACGGTGGCGCGAACTGGTTCCAGGGCAACGCACCCGGCGGAGCGGATGCCGGAACGGTCGCGACCAACGCCAACCACAGCCGGGTGGTGTGGAGCACCGAGGACGTCGGCGTCTACTTCGCGACCAGCTTCGGCGGCTCGTTCACGCAGTCGTCCGGCGTACCCGCGGGAGCCAAGGTCGAGGGCGACCGGGTGAACCTGAACAAGTTCTACGCGCTCGCGAACGGCAACGTTTACGTGAGCACGAACGGCGGACAGAGCTTCACCCAGACCGCCACCGGGTTCGGCGCGACCGGCAACTTGAAGGCGATCCCGGGTACCGATGGCGAGATCTGGGTAGCCAGCGAGACCGGCGTATGGCGGTCGACGAACTCCGGGACGTCGTTCACGAAGTTCGCCGCGTCGACCAGCGGGGTCGGTATCGGCTTCGGCGCCCCCGCGCCGGGCCGCACCAACCCGGCCGTCTACACGATGGCGACCATCGACGGCGTCCGCGGCGTGTACCGCACCAACGACGTCGGCGTCACCTGGGTCCGCATCAACGACGCCCAGCACCAGTACGGCAACGCGGGCGACGCCATCACCGGTGACCCGCGGGTCTACGGCCGGGTATACATGGGCAGCAACGGTCGCGGCATCCTCGTCGCCGAACCGTCCGGCCCGGTCGACACCAGCCCGCCGTCGACGCCCGGTACGCCGACCGCGTCGGCCATCACGTCCACCGGCGCGACGTTGAACTGGACGGCGTCGACCGACACCGGTGGCAGCGGGCTCGCCGGCTACGACATCATCAACGCGTCCAACACGGTCATCGCGACCTCGGCGACGAACTCCGTCGTCCTCACTGGACTGACCCCGCAGACGCAGTACGTCCTGCGGGTCCGGGCCAGGGACGGGGCGGGCAACCAGTCGACACCGTCCGCGTCGGTCACGTTCACCACGGCCCAGTCCAACGACACGACCCCGCCGTCGACCCCCGGTACGCCGGTCGCGTCGGCGATCACCGGGACGAGTGCGACGTTGAACTGGACCGCGTCGACCGACACCGGTGGCAGCGGGCTTGCCGGCTACAACATCTACCGGGAGCAGGGCGCGACCGACCCGCAGTTGGCCACGTCGACGACGAACTCGGTGAACCTGACCGGGTTGACGCCGGGAACGCAGTACCAGATCTACGTCCGGGCGAGGGACGGCGCGGGCAACCTGTCCGCCAACTCCGGCTTGGTTACGTTCACCACCACCGGTACCGGGGTCGGCTGCTCGGTCGCGTACACGATCAGCAACCAGTGGCAGGGCGGCTTCGGCGCCAGCGTGCGGATCACGAACACCAGCGGTACGGCCGTCAACGGCTGGACACTGGCGTTCGCGTTCCCGAACGGGCAGGTCATCTCCAGCCTGTGGCAGGGCCGGCATACGCAGTCCGGGGCGAACGTCACGGTGACCAACCCGGTCGACTACAACATCGTCATCGGCCCGAACGGAGGGTTCGTCGAGTTCGGCTTCAACGCGAGCTGGAACAACACGACCAACAACGAGCCGGCGTCGTACACGCTCAACGGAAGCACCTGCACCGTGGTGTAGCAGGGGCCTGGCGGTCGCGGCGCCGCTCCGGGTGCGCCGCGACCGCTCGGCGTGTGTTCAGACCTTGGCCAGCAGTGCGCCGAACTCTTCCACGATGTCGACGGTGGCGCGGCGGGCCGACGTACTCATGTCGCCCATGTTGATGAACCCGTGGATCATCGATGGAACGCGGCGGAGGGTGACCGGCGTGCCGGCGGCCTCGAGCGCCGCGGCGTAGGCCTCGCCCTCGTCGCGCAACGGGTCGAAGCCGGCCGTGACGACGAGCGCTGGCGCCAGCCCCGACAGATCGGTGGCCCGCAGCGGCGCTCGTCGCGGGTCGTCGCGGTTCTCGGTCCCGCCGTAGTGGGCGTCGAACCAGTCCATCTCCGCTCTGGTGAGGAAGAAACCCTCGGCGAACAGGTCGCGGGACGGGTACGGCCGGCCGCGGTCGACCGTCGGGTAGATGAGGAGCTGGAACACCGGCGCCGGACCACCGTCGTGCGCCGCGGCGTGCGCGGTAACCGCGGCGAGGTTGCCACCGGCACTGTCGCCGCCGATCGCGATCCGGTCCGGATCCGCGCCGAGCGCCGCCGCGTTGGCGAACGCCCACCGCAGCGCGGCCCGGGCGTCGTCCGCCGCCGCGGGGAACTTGTGTTCCGGCGCGAGCCGGTAGTCCACCGAGACGACATGCACACCGGCGTACCGGCACAGAATCCGGCAGACCTGGTCGTGCGTGTCGAGGTCGCAGATGACGAACCCGCCGCCGTGCAGGAAGACCAGCAACGGGGCCGGCCCGTTCCCGCCTTCCGGGGCGTAGTGGCGGGCCTTCAACGGGCCTTCGGCGCCGTCGACCGTGATGTCGGTGACCGAGCCGACCGGGATGCGCGGGCCGGCCGCTGCCTGCGACTCGCGCCGCACCCTCGCCCGCGCATCCACCGGAGACAGCGCGGTCAGCGGTTCGGTCACCACGCGGCTGCGCAGGGCGAGCAACATCTGGATCTGGGGATCGAGTGTGAGTCCGTCGCGGACGATGGGTTTGCCGCCGGACAACCGAAGCTGCCAGCGGGCCGGTAGTGCGGCCAGGCGCCGGGTGAGGCGGTACCGCAATGTGTCCCTGACGCGGGTCATGGCGCCATTCTGGCGCGAAATGGGCTCCGCCGATAGCGTGCGTACCATGAGCAGGCCACCCTTCCGCGCAGACCACGTCGGCAGCCTTCTGCGGCCACCCGAGCTTCTCCGCGCCCGCGAGGACCGCGCGGCCGGGCGCATCTCGCCGGGCGAACTCCGAGCGGCCGAGGACGACGCGATCCGCGACGTGGTCCGGATGCAGGAGGACATCGGCCTGCGGTCGGCCACCGATGGCGAGTTCCGCCGTACCTCATGGCACATGGACTTCATCTACCAGCTCGGCGGCATCGGCAAGGCCGACGAGCAGCTGACCGTGCGGTTCTTCAACGACGAGGGCACGCTCGAGTTCGCCTCGGCGGCACTGCGCGTCCATGCTCCGATCACGTTGCGGGACACCATCTTCGGGGACGCCTTCACGTTCCTGAAGGGACAAACGACGACCGCGGTACCGAAGCTGACGATTCCGTCACCGAGCATGGTGCACTACCGCGGTGGCCGGGCCGCCATCGATCCGGCGGTGTATCCGGACCTGGACGGCTTCTGGCGGGACCTGAGCGCGGCGTACGCCGAGGAGATCCGCCGGCTCGGCGAGCTCGGGTGCACCTACCTCCAACTCGACGACACCAGCCTGGCGTACCTCAACGACCCGCGGCAGCGGGAGATGGTGGCCTCCCAGGGCGGCGATCCCGAGCACCAGCACGAGCGGTACATCAAGCAGATCAACGAGGCGCTGACCGGTCGCCCCGAGGGCATGACGGTCACGACACACATGTGCCGCGGTAACTTCCGGTCGTCGTGGGCGGCCGAGGGTGGGTACGACTTCGTCGCCGAGGCGCTGTTCTCCGAGCTGGGCGTGGACGGCTTCTTCCTGGAGTACGACGACGCGCGGTCCGGTGGCTTCGCGCCGCTGCGGTTCGTACCGCCGGGCAAGATGGTCGTGCTCGGCCTGGTCACCACGAAACGTGGCGAGCTGGAGGACAAGGACACCCTCAAGCGCCGCATCGACGAGGCGAGCAAATACGTCCCGCTCGAGCAGCTCTGCCTGTCCCCGCAATGCGGCTTCTCGTCCACAGTGGAGGGCAACGTGCTGTCCAAGGACGAGCAGATCGCCAAGCTCCGCCTCATCGTCGAGACCGCGCAGGAAGTTTGGGGCTGAGTGACTTTCGCGGTGATCGGACTCGGTACCGTCCTCGCCACCGCCGGCCGGCTGCTCGTACGGCACTGGCCGGTGCTGGCCGTGCTGTACCTCGCCGGCAGCGCAGGGCGCGAGCTGGTGATGACCGCGGCGGTACGCGTCAGCGACGTCAACGGCGTGCTCGGCTTCCTGGTGCTCATACTCGTACCGATCACCACGCTCACCGCGTTCGTGCTGATGCTCCGCGCGATGCGCCCGTCGCTGTCGACTGCCGTTCAGTCCACTATGGACTCCCGATCCCAGCTGCTCGACCACCTCGGCAGCATCCTGGTCCCGTTCCTCGCGGTGTACGCGTCGTACGGCTACCTGAACAAGGACATCAACGAGTACGTGTACCGCGTCTGGCAGGCCGAGACACTGTCCACCGCGGACCTGTTCGACAACCCGGGCAACATCGACGTCTCGGCGCGCCTGCCGTTCCAGTTGAGCGTAACGCTCGTCTCGGTGGTAGCGGTCGCCGTCGTGCTGCGCTGGTTGTTGGCGCGATGGGAGGGAGCCAGGTTCCGGGCCGGGCGCGGGTTGCTCGGCGCGTACGTCGAGGTCATCTGGATCACGCTGGTCGCCGTGGTGTTCGTGACCGTCCAGGAGGCGACCAGCGGTTGGCTGGCCGGCCGCCGGCTGGTGCACTGGGCAAGCGCGACGTGGTACGACGTCGCGGACTCGCTCGGCCCGCTCGCCGGACCGGCACGGGCCACCGGCGCCTGGCTGTTCGGGCTGACGGGTGCCGTGGACTCAGTGTTCGTCGTACCGATCGCGTGGCTCGCGGTGGGGGCGGTCGTGTTCGGTCGCCGAATCGGGCGGCCGGAGCAGACCACCGAAGAACTGCGCCAGCAGGTCACCGAACGGTGGTCCACCGGCCGGCGGGCCGCCCTGCCGCGCCTGATTCGGTGGCTCGGCGTGGAGACGACGGTGGAGGCCCGTAGCCGTTTCGGACCGCTGTTGGACAGCCTGCGCTTGCTGTTCCGGGCGGGACTCGTCCCGATGCTGTTCTTCTGTCTGGCGTTCCTGCTCGCCCAGTCCGCCGCGGACTGGCTCTGGGAGTTGGAACGGCTCGTGGTCGGGCCGCACGACCTCAACGAGGTGTGGCGACCGCTGGACGCCCCGCTCACCATGCTGAACGAAGGGGTCCGGACGATCCTGCTCGCCGCGCTGCTCGCCGCGGCGATCGACCGCGTGCTGCCGGTCGCTAGGGTCTCACAAGGGTCAGCCGCGCGTACCGGGGCAGTGCCGTCAACTGTGTGACGCGTACCGCGACCGGTCGCGCCCCGGCCGGCAGGACGAAGTGCGCCACGGTGGAGAACGTGACCGGGCCGGTGGCGTTCCGGGCCGGGGTGTCGAGTTCGGGCGTACAGGACGGGAAGGGGACGTCCGCACCGATCAGCTCGTCCGGGCGAGCGTCGAAGACGCGGCCCGCCTCGTCCTCGACCGAGATGTCACAGGCGCCCAGCGTGTCCTGCGCCGGTACGGCGAACTCGAGCCGCGCCCGCCAGACCTGGGTGCGGGTGGGCGCCTCGACGTCCGCCGCTGGTCCCAACTCCACGAGGCGGATCCGCCCGCCGGCGAAGTCGGCCCAGCCATCCGGTCCGGCCGCGACCGGTTGCCGGGGCTGGCCGTTCCAGTAGAGGTGGTACGCGTCGTCGAGTTGGAGCCCGATCGCCAGCGCCAGTACCGGCACGAGCACGATCAACCCCCACCGGTTGCGCCGCCACCACCCGTGCGTCATGCCACTACCTTCGGGTCGGAGACCTTGCCCGGGGAGGGGATCCGCAGCCACTGGTCGACCATCGTCGCGTCGATCGGCAGCGGTACCTCGACCAGGGCGTCCAGCCTCAGGTCCAGACTGGGGTCGGCGAGCAGCAGGTCGAGGCTTGTCACGGCGTCCCGCGGTACCTCGAACACCACATCGCCCTCGACGGGGATGCCCGGTTGCAGGTCTCGCCCGCTACCCACGAGCGGCTGGTCGATGCGGGTCGACGCGAGGTAGGTGCGGCCCCGCGCGTCGCGCACCGCGCCGTACCCGATCGTTGTTGTCTTGTCCTTGGCCACGACCCGCAGCGTGACGATGAGCCAGATGCCGTCGGTGTCGTGTTCTTTGTCCGGGGCGGCGATCTCGTCGGTCGCGAACCGCGCGGCGCCGCGGAACCCGACCACCGTGGCCTCGAACGTGCGGCCGTCGACGGGTTCGCCGACGGTGCCGCGGTGCGCGAAGGGTCGTGCGTGGACGTCGGTGTCGGGAGTGACCGCGGTGACGACCCCACCGATGGCCAGTGCGCCGAGCAGCAACACGCCCGTTGCGAACCGGGACCGCTTCGCGCGGTGGCGCGCAATCATGGCGCGGACCCGACCGGCACCCGGACCCGGGCGCGTAGCTGAAGGTCCAGCCATTGCCGGCTGTTGCTGAGCGTGCTGACGCGGTACGTCTTGCCGTACACGAGGATCTCGAGCTCCGCCGGCCCCGGTGCGCTGCTCCGTTGCTCCCAGACGAACAGCACGCGCTCCGGCATGTCGGGATTCAGGTAGCCGAGCAGCGTCAGATCCCGGGCGAGGACTACGCTGCGCGGCTCGGGTCGCACGAGATCGTCCACCTTGGACAGTCGAAGGATGTCGGACAGGTCGTTGCGGCTCTCCGGCGCGGTAACCTCGATCGTCGCGGTAACCACCAGCCAGCGGTTGCCCGGCTCGTCCGGCTGCATGAAGTCGAGCTCGAGGTCGTCCAGGTTGGCGCGCATCTCGGCACCGATGACCGTAACGGACCACGGTTGGCCCTCGTAGGTGGCGCCGGCGGCCAGCACCGGCGGACCGTGCTCGACGCTGTCCAGACCACCGAACACACCGGAGACGGCCAACGCCAGCGCGCCGATGCCGACGCCGATCAAGCGCAGCGAAGCGAACGTCAGACCCCCGTTGCTCGACACGGACCGGAGTCTACGAGACGAGGCGCCGCCCCGGGGGGTTGGCGACGCCTCGATCCCATACCACCTCAGAAGGTGATCAGCGGGTCACCGAAGAAGTCGGCGATGAAGTTCACGAAGAAGAACCCGAAGAACAGCACGTTGAGGACGAGGATCACGTAGTGCCACGGGCGCGGGCGGGCGGGCTTTGGCAGCCTGCTGTTGAGGTACATCAACAGGAACGGGAAGATGAGCGCCCCCAGGTTCGACATGTTCGCCGACCACTGCACGAGATTGACCGGCAACGCGAGGTGCAGGACCACCGAGATGACGACGAGCAGCACGAACATGAACGGGTAGTAGAGCTTGCGGGGGTCACCCTCGAGCAACCGGCGTAGCCGAGGGCTCGTGGCGTGCGCGGCGTCGGTGGTCACCCGCACCATCGCCTCGAAGATGCCGAGCTGGGTGCTGAACAGGATGAGTACGCCGACGAACAGCGCGGTGTAGAACAGGAACCGGCCGTACTGCTCGTCCAGCACGCCGGCCACGAACGTCGGCACGTTGGCCGTGGTCGGCTTCTTTCCGGACAGCTCGACCGCACGGGCCATCAGGATCGTGGGCAGCAGCATGCCGAGCATCGCGCCGACGAAGAAGATGCCCCACATGTCGGTCAGCAGCAACCGGTACCAGCGCCGCCACCGCGCCGTGTTCGCTTCGTCCGCCTCGAACGTCGTCCCGCTGGCCAGGATCTCCTTCCGCTCACCCCGCATGCCTGAGATGTAGCCCGTGCGGTACCCCATGCCGTAGCCCTTGTCCCGATAGTGGCCCATCACGTACCAGTTGAGGCCGGACGCGAGCGCGGTGAACCCGACGAGCGCGCCGATCTGCGTGGCGGTGATGCCCGGCGGAGGCGCGGCAGGGGTGACGAAGCTGCGGATCGCGGTCCACCAGATGCGCGGCGGAACGAGGATCAGGTCGATCACCAGGAGCACGACCAGGATCGTGACGACCATGACCCAGTTGGCCAGCTCGAGGGAGCGGCTGATCCGCTTGGCCGCGGCGGTGATGAGGAATACGAGTACCAGTAACGCGATCGCCCAGATGCGGGGCTCCTCTGCCCCGGTTACCGGGATGGTGCCGTGCACCAATGCATAAACACCCTGCCCGGCCGATGCGGCCCAGCCGCCCGCGATGAACGCGAAGATCACCACGAATACCGACAGCGGGACCCACAACAGGTACCCGGGCGGCACGCGTCCCCAGCCGACGACCGGTACCTCGCCGGTCGCCAGGACGTACCGCGAGATCTCGACGTTGTAGAACGTCTGGAGCACGGCCGAGACGAGGATGACCCAGCCGATGCCGATGAAGCCGAAC
>DASRII010000356.1:0-25384 GCA_035650075.1 Micromonosporaceae bacterium
CGGACCCGGTGACCCCAGTGCACCGCGAGCGAGGTCTTACCGACACCGGCGCTGCCGGCGATCGCCGAGATGACCATAGTGCCACCGACGTCGAGTAGCCGGTCGAGATCGGCCAGATGCGGTTCGCGACCGGTGAACTCGACCGCAGCGGCCGGAAGCTGCGCCGGTGCCAGCCGCGCGACCGGTACCTCAGGCGGACCGTTGCTGCGCAGCACCATCAGGTACGCCTCCTGAGCGGGCGCGGACGGCTCCACCCCCAGCTCGGCCGCGAGGCGATCCCGAAGCGTGTGGTACGCGGCGAGCGCGTCGGCGCCGCGCCCCACGGCGCTCAGCGCGCGCATCAACTGGGTCGCGAACTGCTCGTCGAGTGGGAACGAGTCGACCAGACGGTACAGCTCGTCGAGCACGTCGGCGCCCCGGCCCGCACGCAGCAGCGCATCGATCCGGATAGCGCGCGCATCCCGCCGCTCCCGTTCCAGATGCACGGCCGCCTGGACGCTCCAGTCGCCCGGCAGCCCGGCCAGCGCTTCGCCACTCCACTGCGCGAGCGCCTCACTGAGTCGGCCCACGACCAGCTCGTCATCTCCGTCGTCGAGTGCCTGCCGGGCGTGGGCGATGGCGGCCCGGAACCGGAACACGTCCACGGTTGCCGGGTCGCATGCCAGCACGTATCCCCGGGCCTGGTTAGCGATCCGAGGTGTCCCGGGCACGCGAGCCAGGACTTGACGCAGCCGCGAGACGTAAGTGGCCAGGACGTTGCGGCAGTTGGCCGGCGGGTGCTCACCCCAAACCGCCAGCGTCAAAGCATCGACAGACATTGGATGGCCGGCCGCCAGCACCAGCGCAGCGAACACCACGCGCTGCTTCGGCGTGCCGAGATCGACCCGGCCCGCTCCGTCCGCCACGACGCAGACCTCTCCGAGCAACCGGAACTCCACACCGCCGATTCTGCCGGCCTTGTCCAGTGACGCAGTTCCCATCTTCGTTCCCTCGCCGGCGCCAGAAGCAGCGTGACGTCAGTGCTTGCCGGCGCCGGACCGGGCCTAGTCAGCCATCGACCCTGCTACATGGGGTTTATGTACGACGTTGCATGGCCGCGTGCCGCTACCATCGGGTCCGCTGGCGACCCGAGGAGCAAGGGGGCGTAACGGCGATGGGGCGTTGGGAGCGTCTGCGTGAACACCTGACGGCGTTCATCGAGCTGTGGATAGCACTCGCCACTGCCGTGTCCGCTTCCATCCTCACCCTCACCAGCGTGCTCGGGCTTCCTGGCGGGAAGATCGCGCAGGCGCTACTGCCACCAACCTTGGTCTTCCTGGCACTGGCCCTGCTACGCGACCGGTTCGGCGATCGGGCGACGGCCGCATCGGTGGCGACACTTCAGGACACCGTCACCGGCGAGGCGGCAGCGCTGCGGGTTACCGTCGAGGACAACACGAAGACGTTGGGCCAGGTAATCCGGGACAACACCGCCGCCGTGCATAGCCTTACCCACAACCAGCTCTTCGCCACAGACTACGAGCCATACCGGCAGCTGGTCGACCACATCGACCGCGAGGGCGCCCGCGAAGTGATCTTGTTCCAGTACAGCGGCAAGAACAGCATGAACGTGATGACCGCGGCCATGAGGCAAGGCGCCACCATCGAGCTGTTCATCGAACAGGAGGACACGGCGGCGCGTATCGGCAGCCAGAAGCAACATGACCGCATCCCGCAGACCATGGAGCAGGACATAAGTGCGCGGCACAAGGACTACCCCGACGCAGTCCTCAAGATTTCCAAGGCGTTCGCCCCGATGTCGGTACGCGCGATCAGGATCGACGACAAGGTGCTGTGCGTTGGCTGGTACACCTTCGAGGAGATTGACCGGGTGGGGGACGCCTACCCGGATGACAAGATCACCATCTCCGGGCACGACCGGCCCACACTCATCGCATGGGCCGGTACCCCCGAGTACGACGTCATCAACGAAATGCTCACCAACATGCTCGCCGTCTACCGGAAATCGGCCACTCCCGTGCATCTCTAACGTGGCCACCGCTGCTTCCACAGGGCCCTGGCCGAATCCAAATGGCGCTGACCAACGCGTCGTTCGCCGTCACCCCATAGGAATGGATCGCAGGCGGAGATCACCTACCGGCTGGCACGCGGTGTTTGTTGGTATCAGCCAGTCGCCGGCCAGGGTGTCGGGGTGTTCGGCGCCGAGGAGCCGCTCGCGGTCGGCCCGTCCTGAGCACCTCATGCTCGCAGCGCCCGCACGGCGGTGGACGACATCGCCGCCAACTCCGGCCGGGCAGGCACGAACAACGTCGTCACGCCCATCACTTCGTTCATCGCGGCGAGTTCGTACTCGCGCATGCAATCGGTCGAGTTCCTGACGCGGATCTCCCTCGCCCGCACAGCAGTCGCCTGGGACGGCCGCTTGCCGTCGTTGACGGCAACCAGGACCGTAACCTGATCAAACATGCGGCGCGACCGGTCAACCACATCAAGGTGACCCGGCGTGAAGGGATCGAACGTCCCTGGATAAACCGCACGGGCCGACCCGAGACCGCCATCACTTGCCGGTGTCGGCAGGTTGGTTGGGTCCATAATGCTTGTACATCAATCGCGATCGGGAAAGGGGCGAGATGGCTGGCACCGCGACGATCAACTGGATAGAGACAGGATCCGGTAAGAATGTGGACGGGTCCACCCTTCCTGCGGGCGCCGGTACACAGCTCATCTCGAGATTCCACCTATCGCCGCCATCCCAGTACGTCGTCGAACGACTGGTACCCAAGCAGTTCTGGCGGTTCTGGGGAGCCGACACGGTGGAGACCACGCGCGTTGATGCGGTTGTGGACGCGGACGTCGCCTCTCTCGGCGGCCGCTACAGATCGGAGCCGATCTGGAAACTCCCCGTTCCCGACAATGAGTCCGGTGTCGCCCGGTTCCGCGCGAAGACCGATACGGCCGACGCCTATTCCGGAGTCGTCACCTCTGCGCGGCTCTGGCTCGAAGAACTGGTGACGACAGGAGCGGCTTCCGCAGAGCTCAGCGCAGGCGTACCGGCGGCCGGCCTCACGATCGGTCCGAAGTTCGGCGGCTCTCGGAACTTCGAGCAACGGTGGCGTGTCCGGGTCGCCGATGACCCTTGGGTCGAGATCAGCATCCTGCAGGGTCAGGCGGTACTCACCCACCTTCGTAACCTGGAAAATGGACTGGCCCGCGAGCTAGGTCTCGACAGCCCCGAGAGTATGAGCGACCTCCCTCCCGACACCCTGACGTACTTTGTCGATCAGCCCCTTTCGGAAACCTCCTTGACGTGGCTGCTCGAGCCGACAGAATCGTTCACGGTCGACCTCAATATCCAGGACCGACCGGACCTCAAGGCGGCGATCTGTCTACGGGTACGGGCCCTTGATGAGGAGTACCTGGCCACGAGTCCGCCGCGGTTCATTACGCACGTGCGCGATCGATTGATCGGTACGGACATGACGATTGAAATGCTTCGGCACGAGCCCCGTGACCTTCTGTTCCGGCTGAGCGAAGCAGGCTTCGACGTGCCGAGGCTGGCCGACGAGCGGGGGTGGTCACGGTCCGAGACGTGGCAACGTCTTACCGAAGCCGCAGCCGAACTTGGCGCTCCATCGGTGAGTGATGCGGCGGCCCTGGCCGCGACAAGCACACCAGCCCTGGCGTAGAGGCTGCGGTCCACCGCGGTCTCGTCACGTTCGAGACCGGGCGTATCGACGTGGTCGCCGTGGGACGGCACCGCCGAGTTCGCGCATGGCCGTTGCGGCGCAGCTTGTCGCAGCCAGCGGTGCGGGCGATGGACCTGGTTGGGACACAGCGAGGCTTCTAACCTTCGGGCAGGTGCCAGCTGCCCACGATTTCCACGACGTGCCGCCGAAGTTGGCCACCCGGGCGCGGTGTTCGCCACCGGTCGAGGGCGCAAGACCGACGTCACCGACATGCGCTCCGCGGAATGCCGACAGTGTGGTGGTCGTCGATCCGACGAGCCATACGGCATGCCTGGTCGGCGGCGACGTGACCGAACACACCTATCGGCTTTCGGATCGCATATCGGCTTTCGTCACTGGCTCGGGTGGCCTTAGTTTCGTGGCGCCAACCTTAGAGACGAAACGGAGAACACCGTGTCTGTCCAAGACCGATCTGGGCACGCCGTCGTGCTTGGATCGAGCATCGCCGGCTTACTGGCCGCGCGCGTGCTCAGCGCGTCGTTCGAGAAGGTCACCGTCTTCGACCGCGACGCGCTTCCCGAAAACCACGACAACCGCCGCGGCGTGCCGCATGGGGAGCACACCCACGGTTTGCTTGCCTTCGGACGCGAGGCCCTGGAGGAACTGTTCGACGACTTCGCCGCGGACATCACCGCGCTGGGCGCGCTGCCGCTCGACCTCGGCCGCGACCTCATCTGGTTCGGCGACGGGATGCGGTTCCCGCGGCAGGACACCCGACTGCTCGGCCTCGGCGTAAGCCGCCCAACGCTGGAAGGCTACCTGCGCGACCGGGTCCGCCGACTGTCCAATGTGGTCATTCAGGATCGTACCGAGGCGCTGGGACTGCTTACCAGCCAAGACGGCCGCAAGGTGACCGGCGCGCGGGTCCTGCCACGCGGCGGGCAGCCGCTGAAGATCCCCGCGGACCTCGTCGTCGACGCCACCGGCCGGGGCAACCGCGGACCAACCTGGCTGTCGGAAATCGGCTACGCCAAACCGTTCGAAGAGGCGGTCGACGCCGTCGCGGGCTACTCGACCCGCGTGTACCACCGGGTGCCCGGCGATGCCGACTTCGCTGGTTTCGTACTCAATCCGTGGCCGCAGAACCCTCGAGGCGCCGTGGCCGTGGCCGTCGACGGGAACCGATGGATGGTGACCCTCGTCGGCTACGGCAGTGCCAACTTCCCACCCACCGATCCGGACGCGTTCACCGACTTCCTCCAGCGCCTGCCGCAGCCCGACCTCCATGAGCTGCTGAGCCGGTCCGAGCCGCTGGGCCCGCCGCTGAGGATGCGGCTTCCGGTAAGCGTGCGCCGCCGCTACGAGCGGATGCGCGATCTGCCCGAAGGCTTCATCTCCATCGGCGATGCCATCTGCGCGTTCAACCCCGCCTACGGACAGGGCATGACCGTTGCCGCCGCCGAGGCGCTCGTGCTGCGCGACTGCTTGGCCAAGGGACGCAAAGGCCTGCCACGCCGCTTCTACGCCAAGGTGGCCAAGCTCATCAACGTCCCGTGGGACATGGCCGTCGGCGCCGACCTGCGCTACGAGCACGTGATCGGTACCCGGTCGGGCAAGACCGCCTTCCTCAACCGCTACATCGCCCGGCTGTTCGTCGCGGCGTCCCAGCACCCGGCGGTTGCCAACGCCTTCCTCTCGGTGGCGAACCTGATGTCGCCGCCGCAGAAGCTGTTCGCGCCGTCCGTCCTGGCCCGCGTGCTCGCCTACGGCCGCAAACCACCCGCGCCGAAGACCGCCGCCGAACCCGTGCGCGAGCTGCAAACCATCGGCTGAGCCACGGTGTGATGGGCCGCCAGCCTCACCAATGGCGGCCCACCCGGCCACGCAGGCACCGCACGGTCAGTGACGATCGGCTTCGCGAGGGACGCGCCGGCCAAGCGAGCTGCTACCACGCTAGCGAAGTTGGGGCGGTCATGGAGGGAAAGGCACCCACAGGATCCACGAGGCTGGCCACGAGAAGGCGGCCGCCCAACACCGGCTACAGACACTCACCGCCAAGCGGACCCTCACCGACCAGGAGAGATCGCCACACTCGTCAACGGCATCGGCGACATCGTGAGCGTCTTAGCCAACGACCTACCCGAACGCAAAGCGGAGACCTATCGACAACTGGGCATCAAGGTCACCTACAACCACGCGAACCGATCGATCCGCCTGTCCGCACATCCCCGTGGATCATGTACAAATTGTGTCCGAGGGGCAACACGAACCAAACCCAACTGGGTCCGACGCTAACAACCGTGATCCCGTTGACCTAGGGACAGCCGATCGCAACGGACTTGCGAAGCCCACTCAGCGGCGCGCACGCGGACCGTACCGTGGGGCGTGACGCGGTCGCGGTGCGCGCGAGTAATGTGGCGCGATGGACGGTAAGGACCCAGTGCAAACGAGTCGGCAAATCCGGATCGGCGCGCAACTGTGGCCGGAACACGCAGAGTATCCCCAGCTTCGGGCGGCGTGGCAGCGAGCCGAGGCGCTCGGCGTCGACACCATCTGGACCTGGGACCACTTCTTTCCGCTCAACGGTCAACGCTCCGGCAAGAGCCTCGAGTGCTGGACCGTGCTCGCGGCGATGGCGGAAGTGACCAGCCGCGTCGAGTTCGGCGCGCTGGTCAGCTGTACGGCGTACCGCAACCCGCACGTGCTGGCCGACATGGCGCGCACCGTGGACCTGATCTCCGGCGGTCGGTTGATCCTAGGGCTGGGTGCGGGTTGGTTCGAGCCGGACTTCACCGAATACGAATTCGCATTCGGGTCCAACGGTGCACTGCTGCGCGACATGGCCGCCGCCGTACCAGTCATCAAGGCCAGGCTGGCCCGGCTAGTTCCCCCGCCGGTCCGGGGCACGATGCCGATCCTCATCGGCGGTACCGGTGAGCGGATCACCTTGCCGATCGTCGCCGAACACGCGACGATCTGGAACGCCATCGCCGACCAGCCCGACATTCTCGCTCACAAGAGCCGCGTGCTCGACCAACACTGCACACGCATCGGCCGCAACCCGGCGCAGATAGAACGGTCGATCGCCATGTTCCAGCCCGAGGATCTCAACGCGCTCGACTCCTACCTGGCCATAGGATTCACCCACTTCATCTGGGGCGTAGGCGGACCGGACTACGACCTGTCCGGAGTCGAACAGCTGCTTCACTGGCGAGCGTCGCTAAACCGCGACCGAACCGGCGTCGATGCCTGAGCGGCGACCACCCGCCAGCCCGCAGTCAAGTCTCGTTGCCCCGGGCAGTAACGCGTGGTGGACGCACCCACCCGCCGGGCACCGCGTTGAGTCACCCACTGAGATCCGGCCGGCCTCGGTCGCGGTCGGTACCTTTCTATCGCGCGAGCCACAGCGCGGCCGGCCAGGTCAGAGCTTGACCGGCCCTCGCTCCGATACTGTGAGTTCGTCGAACTGAGTGCTCGGGCGCGCGCGGCCGGGGACCGCAAAGGCCGCCTTCGAGGCCATCTGCGAGACCTGCACCTTCTTCCAAACCAGCATCGAGTTCCGGCCCACCCTGCAACGTGAACGCGACCACGCCACCGACCACGACCAACCCCATCGCGCTGACCTGTTCCGGCGGCTCCTCACCCGACTGGACGAACAAGCATCGTGATCAACTTGACAACGATTACCTGCATAATGCCGATGAGCGGGCATCCGGGTGCTGGCACTGGTGGTGTCGATGTGGAACCCCGTGGCGCCAAATGCACATCGTGTGTCGGGTCGGGAGCCGGTGATGCGGTGCCGGCATGCCGACTCAGGGCACGGGTGGGAGCCCGACACGAATCATCAACGCAAGGTGGTCGGACAGGAAAGTCCGCCGCCCTCCCGGCAGCGACACCGGCTCCGCGAACAGCACGTCGGCCCGCATGACCCGGTAGCGGCGGGTGTCGCCCGCGACAAGCAGGTAGTCGATGCGATGTGGTGTCCGCCCGGGCGGCAGTAGTTCGGGGTGGAAGGTCGGCCGGTCGGTCGAGCCGAAGGGATCGCGCCACGTCCCGCCGTCGGTTATCAGTTGGTACAGCGGACCGGTGCTCGCGATGTTCAGATCGCCGCTGAGGATCATGACCTCGGTCTGGGCTGTGCGGGTGCACCGCAGCGCATCGTGAAGCGCGGTGACCTGAGCGCGTTGAAACTCGTAGTGACGGTTGTTTGCAGACCAGTCACCGTCCCGGTTCGCGGACAGGTGGACATTGCCGACAACGACCCGCCGCCCAGCCAACTCGACGGTGAGCACCCCCTGCAGCCGACCGTTGAGCGCCTTCAGGCCACGGAACAAGGGCGTACCTGCCCGCGGCCTGGTGCCGCGCAACGAGGTGTACGACACGGCCCCCAGCGGCATTCGCGAGAAGGTGGCCAGGCCGCCGGCGGGTTGCCCGGCCAACCCGCGCCGCCAGGCGCCATAGCTGAACGAACGCAACCGCCTACGGATGAACTCCAGCAGGGGACGTGTCCACACTTCCTGAAGGTTCACGACGTCGACACCGGACTCCTCGATACGCCGGCAGAGTTCAGCTATCCGCTGCTTCGGCGCCGGCAGCGAGAAGGGCAACCCCCCGACGTTCAGGGACACAATCCCGATCGTCGCGTCGTCCTCGACCATTCGGTTCAGCTCCTCCTGCTTATCCGCAGCCGGCAGCGGATAATCGTCGGCCGACCCCCGGGGATCATCGTGTCGATCATCGCTGATACGTGCAAACGCACTGTCATGCCCGGATACTGGCGGTGGTGGCGTTGAGCTGCTGTTATGTGACCTTCCAACTATGCAGGGTTGATCGTCGTTGAGTGGGCATGGCGTTTGACGTTGGTCTACCTAGACTTCCGACATCTGCTGGCCTGGCTCGCGCTGCTGACCCGCGACGATGCGACCAAGACCGCGGAGATCCTTCTGCCGCGGCACGAGGTCGCGGTCCTGCGCCGGCAGATCAAACGCCCACGGGCGGACATGGTCCGACCGGGCGGTGATCGCCGCGCTGGCCGGGTTGCTGCCCAAGGCTCGCCGGATGCGTCTGTTCGTCACGCCGACCACATTGATGCGCTGGCACCGGGCATTGATCAAACGGTACTGAACCACCCGCACCGGCGCGGTGCTCCAGTCATCGCCGTGACGGACACTACCGGCCAGCCCGCTCGGTCGGCGGCGATTCAGCATGCACCGCGCGCCCGCGGTGGAGATGTCGTGAGCTTGGCTTTACGCCTGTCTCATGGCCTGATCATGACGTTGGAGTTGGTGGCTAGGTCGTCGTCCATGATCTAGGTCGGCGTGCCGGTATTGGGGTTCATGGCAGGCTCGTAGATTCTGATGATCACGTGGCCGGGGTGGCCAACGTCGCCGAGCGAGATGTCGAATCGGACTGCCACGTTCTTGTACTGGGCTACCGTGCCCTGCTCGTAGACGATCAGGTTGGCGTAGCCGAGGACCTTTGCATGGGTGCTGTCGGGCACAACCAGCCATGTCACGGACGTGCTGGACAGGTCGACCTCGTCGTGGTTGTTCTTCACCACGTACCGCAGATCGAAGCTGCCGGTGCTGGGCGTGGTGGAGCTGCCGGCCATCAGGTTTGTGAAGCCGACGACCACCTGAGCTGAAGGTTGGTTGGGATTGGCGGGTGTGTCTGGCGGAATCGGCAGACTGTCGGTAGCGGTGGGAGTGAAACGGGCGTGACCGGTGAAATAGCCGTTCGCCGAATCGTAGACGGCCAAAATGTCGTGCACCACGGAACTCCAGTTGCCGGCGGCGTCTTGCACCCGGACCCCGACGTTGTAGGTGTGTTCAGAGGGCTCAAGCGGCCCGTCATCGCCGATCGTGGGTACAACCTCCTGGGCACCAACAGGCTTGGCACGTCAACAACACACCCGGGGTTGACAAGCCATCCCCGTTAGGGAATTAGTGGGCGTCGATCAGGACGTCCAAGTTGCGGGTGAGTCGCGCGGCGTCGGTGAGTACCAGGTATTGCTGGTGGTGGCCGCCGCGGGCCCAGAAGTTGAGGCCTTCGGGGGTGACGACGTTGTGGCCGCCGTGACCGGTCAGCCGGTACACCTGGTCGGTGCCGTAGAGGGCGTAGTACAGCGCGGTGGGATCCCAGGTTCCGTCGGTCTGGTTGTTATCGCAGACGTAGATCAGGTCGAACGCGACCCGGACGGGGCTGTCGGCCGGATGCGAGGCGCATACGTTGTTGCCGACGAACACCCGCACGCCGATCTCGAACCCGTCGTACACCACCGGGGTCGGCCAGTCGGCGACGACTCGGCGGGTAGCAGCCAGGTCGAGGCCAAAGTTCCATTCAGGGACGGCGGCGCGTGGGTACTCTCCCCCCATGATCACGGTTCGGGCGACCTTGCGGGCGACCAGCGCCCGGTCGGTGCGCACGAGTTGGGCCAGGGCGGTCAGCGCACCGACCGACAGGATCGTCACGCTGTGGTCGGGCTGCGCCCGCAGCAGCCGCCGGTAGAGGGCGACCGCATCTTCGGTACCCCCTGAGTGCGGGTAGCGCTCGGCAAGCAGCCGGCTGTAGTTCTGCTCTACCGGCAGCGCCCCGGCGGTGACGCCGATCGGGATGTCCGGCCGGCCGTACCATGTGTTGAGCGCGTCCAACGCCGCCGCGTTCCACTCATTGTCCACATCGGACACCATGCCGAGGATCCGGACCCGGCCCTGGTCGGCGGCGGCGTGGGCGGCGGCCAACGTGGCAACGTCATCCCACCACTGACCGAAGTCGGTGTCGATGATGAGCCGGGTCGGCGGTGGCGCCGCGGATGACGGTAACGGTGTCGCGGCGATCAACGGAAGTAGAATGACCAATACGTAGAGCATTCGACGCACCCGAACCATCCCTTCGACATGCGACAGGTCATGAATCACCCACGCCAATCAAGCCTTGCCTTCGCCTGAACCTAATTCCCACCAGTATGCCGAATAGCGAGTAGCCGAGTAAACGACCGAGCAGCCCCTTGTGATGATAGACGTCGATCATCGCGGCTCCGGTCACGTCGAATCGCGAACTCGGCCCGCGAGGTCTGACCCGATCATGCCGGTACTCAACGCAACGGACCGCTGACGCGGGCACACGACGCCGCGGGCGAGCCGGCCCAGGCGTTGATCCGGTACCAACAACTCCGGGCCCGGCCCTCGGCGTCGACCCGGCACCCGTCACGCGCGAGCTGCACGTCGCGCTCCTGCGCGGTACCGCCGAACCCGCCACCCGGCCGACGCCTGGGCGGAGGCGGCCACGGGCACGGCACGGCTGCTGCTCGTCGTCGGGGAGGCCGGTAGCGGTAAACGCGGCTCGCCGAGGAGACCGTCCGGCTCGCCAGCGCTACCGGTGCCGCAGTGGCCCGAGCGCGGTGCTACCCGGCCGAGCGAGCGCTGTTCCTGCACCCGGTCGTCGAGGCACCGGCGACGCTCGTTTCGAGCTTGCCACCGGCCGAGCTGGCGCAGGCCGCCGGGGACCGGGCCGGTGCGCTCGCGGCAGTGGTCCCGGAGGTCGCTAGCGTGCTGGGTACCGTGCCCGCGGAGCAATCCCGGGCCCGGACGTACCGGCGGCGGGCCTTCGACACGGTTGCCACGTTCCCGCGCCGGCTGTCCGGCGCACGTCCGCTCCTGCTCGTGCTCGAGGACGTGCACGACGCCGGTGCGTCCACAGTGGAGTTTCCGCACTACCTGGCCCGGCACGCGGTGGGTAGCCGGATGCTGCCCCCCGGCGGGTGCGTGCCGGCCCTGTTCGATACCAGCGAAAAGGACGACACCGCCAGCAGGGCAGCCAAGAAGCGCCCGGTCACGGGTGCAGTGGACACGCACCGCAAGACCCACCCGCGGCAGTGGTCGATCACATCGGCCGAGTCTTGAGGCGAGCGCCTCCTCGCGGCCCGGTTCAGTGGGACCGCCGAACCGGGCCGAAAATGTTCCGAGGTGCTCGCCCAACGCGTAACAGCGGACCGAGACGTCGATCACCTCGCGGTCAAGGTGATCCGATCCGCCGGCGTCGAGGCGCCAGGCGTTGTCCCAGTCGACGGTGATGCGATTGCGCCATTGCATGAGCGGATCCTGAAGCAGCCAGGCTGTCAGGCCGGCGTCGTTGTCGTGCAGCCGGTCCCGCAGATCGGGTCGCGTGGAGCCGCGCATTCATCCGCTCCAGGACCGTGAGCTTTGCAGTGTCACCGCAACCAACGCAGAGCACGAGGAGCCAGGCGTCGAGGAGTTTGTGGGTGGCGTCGACGCGAATTCCGCTGGCCCGGAAGCGCTCGGACGCGCACGTGTGGCAACGGCGGAGGATTGGCAGGCAGGTGGGAGCGACCACCCAGTTCGTGGGCATAGAAAGTGCACCAGTTTCAGTGAGAAGTCCGCAGCAGGAAGAAGCGCGGCGCGACACGCGCGGCGCGACGAATCAGCGCTCGGGAGGTCTCACAGGGTGTACAACGGCACGTCCTTGCCTAGACGACTGGGCCTGGCAGCACGGTAATGACGCACAGCGGCGCTGGTCCACTGGTTTTCGAGGGCGGGACGACGTTGGCGAAGATGGCGCGCGCACCGGCCATCCCTACCGAGACTGGTTCCACACTGCAGAGCGAACGATGAATGTTGTGGGTGCCCAAACTCGAGCGAGGCTATGCGGCCTGCGTGTATTCGTGGATGAGCCCGCCGAGGCGATCTCGCCTCATCACGCGGTGGCTAGGGCGTTGGATCACGGCTGGCGTGGGTCGTGATGGAGCGTGAAGGGTGCCAATCTCAGGGATTGGGCCTTGGCAGGGTTTGTAGCGCGCACTCGGTCGCTCGTGAGGCGTTGGCGGGGGTAGCGGCGCCCGATCGTCGGCGTAGCCGGTGCTGAGGTTGTCATCGTCGGTCGGCCGGTGGGGAATGACCGCACTCGGCTCATTGGTGGGGTCGGCGGTCGTGGGACCAGCGGCTGTCGGTGTTGGGTGGGCGAGTCAGACCCGTAATGTGATGCAGGTCATATGACGGTGAGAACCTGTGTGTGAGGCGTCGTCGTCTTGCTGTATGTGGACGAGGAAGGGCTTGTTCGGATGATTGCCCGGGGTGACCGGGTGGCGTTCGACGAGCTGTACCGGCGGACGGCGCCGTGGTTGGCGGTGCGGCTGGGTCGGCGGTGCGCGGATGACGAGCTGGTCGCCGAGGTGATGCAGGAGACCTACCTCGCGGTGTGGCGGGCGGCCGCGGCGTTCGCCGGTGCCGCCACCGGCGGCAGCGCGGTGGGCTGGCTGTGGACCATCGCGGCGCGCCGGCTGATCGACGCGTTGCGGCGGCGGGCCAGGGAAAGCCGGCTTCCCGTGTTGCCGGAGCCGGTAGTCCCGGCCGCGGAGGAGTTGGTGCTGCGGGACGCGGTCGGGGACGAGATGGGGGCGGCGTTGCGGCGGTTGGCGCCGGAGCTGCGGCAGGTGCTGCAGGCGATGGTGCTGGACGGGTTGACGGTGCGGGAAACCGCTGTGCTGCTTGGGATTCCGGAGGGAACGGTGAAGACGAGGGCGCGGCGGGCGCGGATCGCGTTGCGGGAGGCGTTGTCGTGACGAGGAACCACGTGTCCGAACGGCTGCTGTACGCGTATGCGGTGGGCGAGACCGGGATCGACGTGGACGTGCTGTGGGCGGTCGAGTCCCATGTGGAGTCATGCGCGGACTGCCGGGATCTCCTCGGCCAGGTTATCGGTCCGGACACGGTGGCCCTGGTGGACCGGGTCCGGGTGAACCTCGATCCGCAGGTGTCGCACGGCGCGCAGATGCCAGTACGGCGAAGGAAGATCTGGCGGACCGCGCCTGCCCTGCTGCCCCGGCTGGGGATGACGGTTCTGGTGGTGCTGACCGCACTGGGCCTCGACCTGGCCAACAAGCTTGCTGCCGGCCCGTACCCGTCGCTGGTGCTGCTGCTGGCACCAGTCGCGCCGCTGCTGGGGGTGGCCGCGGCCTGGTCCCGTGGCCTGGACCCGGGCTACGAGTTGGTGGTGGCCAGCCCGAAGGCGGGCCTGTACCTGGTGCTGCGGCGCACGCTCGCGGTGCTGCTGGTGGTGATCCCGATGCTGGCCGGGGCCGGCGCTGTGGTGGGGACCTCGCCGGTCCGCTGGCTGCTGCCCAGCTTGGCGTTCACGCTCGGCGCGCTGGCGCTGGGCGAGGTGGCCGGGCTGCACCGGGCGGCGACCGGGCTGGTCGCGCTGTGGGTGGCGACCGTGGTCGCGCCCAGCCTGATCACCTTTGCCCCGACGGTGCTGCTGGAGCCGGCCAGCCTGCCCGTCTGGGCGGGGCTCACCGCCATGGTCACGGCCGTGCTGGTGGTGCGGCGCGACGCCTATACCGGCCTGCCGAGCGGGCGATAACGAGGAGGGATCGATGGTACGAGCGGTGG
Organism: Micromonosporaceae bacterium; assembly: GCA_035650075.1. Classification (GTDB taxonomy): domain Bacteria; phylum Actinomycetota; class Actinomycetes; order Mycobacteriales; family Micromonosporaceae; genus DASSUC01. The sequence goes on from DASRII010000356.1 coordinate 14,093, forward strand.
GTGCCGTGGAGACGGCCCCGACCACCCATCCGTGGGTGATCCAGGCCGAGGGGCTGCGGGTGCGGGCCGGCCGGCGGATGGCCGTTGACGGCCTGGACCTGACCATGGGCACCGGTGTGCACGGCGTGCTCGGCCCCAACGGAGCCGGCAAGACCACCCTGGTGCGCTCGCTGGCCACCGTGCTGCGCCCGGCGGAGGGCACGCTGACCCTGCTCGGGCAGACTGTCACCGGCCACCTGGATCTCCGCGAGCTACGCCGGCAGATCGGTTACCTGCCACAGGAATTCGGCTTCTACCGCCGGTTCACCGTCCGCGAGTTCGTCGAGTATCTGGCCTGGCTCAAGGAAATGCCACGACGGCAGATGCCCGGTGCGGTGCAGCGCGCGATCGATCGGGTCGGCTTGACCGACCGCGCCGACGACCGGATGAAGACGCTGTCCGGGGGCATGGTGCGCCGCGCCGGCATCGCCCAGGCGATCGTCAACGACCCGCGCATCCTGCTGCTCGACGAGCCCACCGCCGGGCTGGACCCCGGCCAGCGGCTGGACTTCCGGGCGCTGCTGCGAGACCTGGGTACGGATACCTGCGTGCTGGTCTGCACCCACCTCGTCGAGGACGTGGTCGCGGCGTGCACCGACGTGCTGCTGATGGACGAGGGGCGGCTGGTGTTCCGAGGGGTCCCGGCCGACCTGGAGGCCGCGGGTGGCGAGCGAAACGGTGGAGACAGCCCGGCCGAGCGCGGCTACTCGGCGATCCTGCGCCAGCACCGGGACAGTGCCCGATGACCGCCCGCATCCTGCGGATCGAGCTGCGCCGGTCGACCGCACCGTGGGTCGCCGTCCTCGTGGTGGCACTCGGCGTGGCCCTGTTCTACCTGACCACCAGCCGGGATGGCTGGTGGATCTCACTGGCCGTCCAGGAACGCAGCATGCTGCTCCTGCTCTGGCCACTGGCGCTCGGCGCGGGGGCCTGGCAGGGCAGCCGCGAACGCCGGGAGCGGATCGAGGAGCTGATCTGCGTCACCCCCCTGCCGCGGTGGCGACGGGTGCTCCCCACCGCGGTGGCCATGGCGATCGGGGCCGTGGCCGGATACCTCGGCATGTTCGGCGCGGGCACCGGCCGGACCCTGCCCTACGCCACCTACTTCTCGATCGGCACGGTGCCGGTCGTCGCGGTGGGGGCCGTGTCGATGATCACCGCGGTGTGGCTCGGGCTGGCCGCCGGCAGCCGCTTCCCGTCGACGCTGACCCCGCCCCTCCTGGGTGTCGCCGCGGTCGCGGTGCAGGTGGGTGTCTTGGGCGTTTCGGGTGCCGGCGAGACTTCCAGGATCGGGTTGCTGCTGCCCACCCTGTTCGGCCCGGCCGACTCCTCGATGGAATTCGTCATCCCCACCGCGCGGACGAACCTGTCCCAAGTGGTGTGGCTGGCGGCCGTCGCCGCGACGGGGCTCGTGCTGTTCGCCGCGGCAAGCCGTCGGGGCCGGCTCACCGCGATCGTTCCCGCGGTGATCGGCGTGGCCGTTGCCCTGCCGCTGCAGCCGGGTAGTGCGGACGTCTACGAACCGGACCGCAACGCGATCGGGCGGGTCTGTACGCCCGACCCGCCGCTGGTCTGCGTGCCACGGGCACACGAGCGCGCCCTGAGCTCGCTGCGAGATCCGGCCCGCCAGGCGCTGGCGATGCTGTCGGCGAAGCTGCCCAACGCTCCCACCTCGGTGGTCGAGGAATACCGGCAGCCGCGCCGCTCGGACCCGCGAACCGTTCTCGTACAACCACTTCGCGTGTCGGCAGGCGAGTTCACCTACCTGCCGCAAGACATCATCTGGTACCTGCTGGACGGGGCTGGGACGCGACCCTGCGACAACCTCGGCCTCGTGACCAAGGAGCAAGCCGACCGCTACCTGACCGCACGGCAGGTCGCGGCGGCCTGGCTGCTCGGCCACCTCCCGGCCAACCCGCCGGGTCTGGCCCCGCTGTCTCCCGCGACCGAACCGGCTCTGCAGACACTGCGCGGCCTGCCGGCCGGCGAGCAGCGGGCTCGGGTCGCGGCGCTGCGCGAAGCCGAGTTGACCTGCCAGCCCGGCGACCGGCTGGAGATCCTCACCGGCCCGAACGGTCCGCGATGATGAGATGGCTGACCCTCTACCTGCGATCCCGATCCGTGCCGGCGGCCCTCGCCACGGTGATCACCGCTACGGCCGCGCTGTGGTGGCTCGGCACGACGATCGACGACCCGCGGATCCACGACACCCTCGCGCTGCTGGCCGTGCTGACCGGCGTCGCTGCGACCGCACCTGGCCTGGCCGGCGCCGACCCCGACCTGGACCGCACGGCGGCGATCGCCTGGCCGCCCCGCCGGGCCACGCACCTCATCCTGGCCGGGGCAATCATCACCAGCCTGGTCACGCTGACCCACACCGGTCCCGTCCTCCGCAACGTCACCGGCCTCGTTGGGCTGATCGCGCTCGGGGTGGCCACCATCGGCGCCTCCCGGGCCGTGCTACTGCCGGTCATTTGGACCGTGTTCGCCCTCCGGTTCGCCCCTCCACTCGGCGCACCACCCACCGGGCCCGGCTACCAAGTGCTGCTCACCTGGATGGTCCAGCCCGGGCACACCACACCGGCCACGGTCACCGCGGTGCTGCTCGGCCTGGCCGGCACGATCACCTACTCGGTCCACGGCCCCGGAAATCGATGGTGACGTCGAGCCCGCCGGACGCCGGCGCGATGGGGTCACGTTCGTCTGCCAACCCATGGGTGGAAACGTCGCCCGCTGGCACATCGAAGAATGCGGCGGCGCCGAGTACACCCGCAAGCTACTTCTGGCGGGAGCTAGCGAACGGCGCGACACTGCAACAGCAGTTCTGATGGTGGTTGTGTCACGGCCTTCGGGACGGTCCCGATGCGTGCGCTACGAGACGCGGCGGCCCTACCTTCGAAATCTCAGTCTGAGACCCGCAAGGTCCGTAGCACGGGTATCTTCCATCCGCTCATCGGCTACTTGTTTCATTGCGGTAGGACCGTGGCCCGGCAGGCTTCGGTCCAGGCGTCCGGGCTGTCGCTCACTTTCGGCTGCCCGTGTTGGTTGTGTGGCTCTCATTTGGCCTGCGCAGTCCCGGGCGTCGCCCATGAGCGGGAGAGGCTCAGGGGTTTGCACTGCTCCAAGTAGCGTTGCCGTCCCGGCTCGATAACTGTTGGATCGAGCACCGGAGGACTCTTGAGCTCCACATTGGACCGTGTGGTCATCGGCATGGACCCGCAAAGGCGCTGTTGCATTAATGGAACACACGTTCTCCACGCCGGAGGTCTTTCTTTGACGGCTCGGCTCGCGTGCCATACCCGACGCGCTGTCGCGGCCAACGCGTCCAATAAGGTAGCAATTGCACTATTCGATGATCTATCGACGTGGGACAGCGATTGATCTTGCAGGAACTCCTTTGGCTGGTCGAGCGCGGGATCGCTTAATGCAACAGTGCCCAGCTGCGCGACGAGCAGGTCAACGCGTGGGTGATCGCTGCCTCGTGGCGCGATGGCCGCGCCTACGACTGCCGGTTCTCCGCTGTGGTGGCCGATGTGGCTCGTCGTCGGCGGTGCACCACCATCCGCAGACCACCGCGCGGTCGCAGCGTGGCGTCACCCTCGGGCTGTACGGTCTGTCCTTCCACAAGGGACAGATCGACCCGGGGCAGCAGGGTGGCGAGCACGATCCGGATCTCCGACTCGGCGAACCGGTTCCCCACACACATCCGGGGTCCGTCGCCGAATGGCAGGTACGCCGAGCGGGGCGGGTTGGCGCCGCCCGCGAACCGGGACGGGCGGAAGGCGTCGGGGTCGTCCCAGACTTGCGGGTCGCGTTGGACTACCCACGGGCTGAGCAGCACGTTGGCGCCGCGCGGGATCCGGTAGCCACCGACGGCGAGGGCGCGCCGAGGTGACCGGTCGAAGACCCAGGCCGGCGGGTAGAGGCGCAGCGTCTCGGCCACCACCTGACCGAGCAGCGGCAGGCGGGTGAGGTCGGCCAGGTCAACCCGGGTCACCCCGAGCGCGGCGATCTCGGCCCGCAGATCGTCTGCGATGGACGGATGCTGGGCGAGCAGGTAGAGCGACCAGGTCAGCGTGGCCGCCGAGGTTTCATGACCTGCGAAGAACATCGTCATCAGCTCGTCGCGCACCTCCCGATCCGAAAGGGCAGGCCCACCGTCGGCGTCGCTCGCGAGCACCAGCAGGGAGAGCAGGTCCTCGCCGGGCCAGCGGCGCCGCCGCCGGATCAGGTCGTAGGCGAGGTCATCCACGGCCCCGACCGTCCGGCGGCGCAGTCGGTTGCCGGAGGTCGGTAGCCAGCCCGGGATGGGGAACGCACGGCGCAGGACCACGTTCAGCGAGGCGGCGAAGGCGTGCACCGCGGCCACGAACCGCTCGGTCTCCTCGACGGTGTCCACATGGAACAGCGCGGCGCAGACGATGCGCAAGGCCAGGTCCTGCATCTCGGCCAGGATGTCCACGGTGGACCCATCCGCCCACGACGCGACGCGGGATTCGGCGAGGGTGACCATCGTGTCGGCCTGCGCGGCGATGCTGCGGGTGTGCATCACCGGCTGGACCAGGCGCCGGTGCCAGCGGTGCTGCACACCCTCCAGCGTTATCAGTCCGTCGCCGAGATGCCCGCCCAGCGCCCACCGGGTCCGGCTCGACTTGCGCAGCTCGCCCGCACGGTGGGTGAGCAGATCGACAATGACCTCACCGTCGGCGATGAGGTACATGGCCGTCGGGCCGACTCGGATGCGGCTGACCCCGCCGTGGTCGCGCGCCACCCGGCTCAGGACGCCGGGCATATCGCGCTGGATCTCGGCCAAGCTGCCCAGCAGCCAATGCCCCCGTGGCCCCGGCGCCTTCATGACCACGGATTCAGCCTACGTGCCGATGTCGATCAGTCTTGTGACCGTCGCCGGGACGCGGCTGCTTTGCAACCGGGTGTGGGTGCCGAGAATCGCGGCGCGGCTATGCTGCCTGCTCATATTCGTGGATGAGACCGCCGAGTCGATCTCGTCGGAGGACGCGGATGCGGTCCTCGATGACCGGTGCGAGCATCGACACAGCAGCGCCTGCCAAGATCGATGCTGAAGTCCTGGACACCAGGTTCAACTGTCGATCGGCAGATATGCGGCGATCATCAGGCGCCCCACGAGGGAGCAGTCTTGGGATGTATCCGGCCACCGAGTCACACCTGCGCCTCGAACCCGTTCGCCCAGCTCAACCAAGAGATTCCTCGGCCTTTAGGGGCACGCCTACCTGGGGGCACCAACCTGCTCCCCCTCGCCCAGTCGACAACCGCATGGCGCGGCGCGGATGACCTCCAACGGGTTCAACGTGTTGGTCGAGGTTCTTGAACGCGTTCGTTTCGTGGCGTCGCCTCAGGACGTCGTCTAGGCAAGCGCCCAGCTCATGACCGACGACCGAGTTTCGGGCGCCCACAGGCTTGATCAGGTAGTGGATCGTAGCGCTCGCGCAGTTGGTGTTGCATCTCAGCGAGGTTCGCCGTACAGGAAGGACAACAGTACGAAGCGTCGGCCCGCGGTCACGTCCAGCACCTCGTGCAGATGGGCACATGAGAAGACCAGCGCAGCGCCGCCGTCGGGCCGGTAGAGCTGGTTGCCGTACTCGGGGAAGCGAAGCTGTCCCCCGGCGTAGTCGTCGTTGAGGTTCAGGGTGAGTGCGAACACGCGGTGCGCCGTTGCCGGGGTGAGGTTGTCACGGTGCGGTCGGAAGAAGCCGCCGGTGGCGGCGTCGTAGCAGGCAATCTTGAACCCTTCGAAGCGGGTGGCCCGGAACGCGAATGCTTTACTGACCTCAGGCAGCACGCGGCGGCCGACCACCGTGGTCAACTCCCGCAGCAGATCGCGGTCGTCGATAGTGTGGTCGCGACGCCGCTTGAAGCCCGCGTCGAGGACATCGCCGCCGACGCGTTCCACGCCCGTATCGGTCCCGCCGTCGTGTTCCCACACTCGGATCAGTCGGTCCCGGTACCCCTCATCGAGGGCGCGGGGCACCAGCAGCACCGGAGCCTGCGCCACCACTTGCACTGTGGGCTCGCGGTGCACGGCAGTGTCGAGCAGTTCGACGACCCGATCCGTGAGACCGTCGCCGACCACAACGCCGACCACCCGCAGATTCGGATCGAGTACCACCGCGGTCAGTTCTCCGGCCGCCACCCCGTATGCCTGGGCGACCGTGCCGTTGCGGTCAGACCACGCCGGTATGCCCGGACCGTCCGCTGTCCCGTTCGACGTGATGCAGCACAACGCCACGTCGTCCCGGTCCGCCAGCCGACCGGCGAGGTCGGCCAACCGTCGGTCATCACCGTGGCCGTCGAAGACCACAGCGGTCGGGCGGCCACCCGCATGCGCGTAGAACCGCGCAGGCACACCGGACCGGCCGCTCAGAACGAAGTCGGCCGCACGCTCCCCGACACCGAGCCGCCCCCGATCACCCACCCCGCACCTTGCCTTCCTTGGATCCGATTCCTCGTCGAGCCCGAACCATACTCGGTCCACTCGGTTCACGAACCGAACATCGAGCCGACGGACAACCCGCAGGCCAGCGCAGCTCACGACGGCGCCCGAGTGTACGACCCGTGCGGTGTGGCCAGCGCCACGGGTAGGTCGCCGGTCCGTCGGCTAGGTTGCTGCGCATGCGTGGACGGCCGATCGGTCTGGTTCTGTGGTTGCTTCTGCTGGCCGGCGTCGAGGTGGCCGGCTTGGTAGCGGTCTGGTGGTTCTTCGTGCGGTCCGCACATGGGCAGCAGTTGGACACGGTGGCGCTGGCCGGCAACCGCATCGGGCAGACCCGGGTCGAGAACCCGGTCGACACCGTGTTGAACACCGTGTCGGTGCTGTCCTTGGTCATCGCCACGGCGGTCATCGGCTTCATCGCGTTGATCCGGCGCCGGGTCGCGGTGGCGTTCGGGGTGATGCTGCTCATTGTCGGTGCGAACCTGACGACGCAGCTGCTCAAGGAGGTCATCGACCGACCGCAACTGGGCATTGATCTGCCGCGGGCGGCAGCCGGCAACAGCCTGCCCAGCGGACATACGACGACCGCGGCGTCGGTCACGGTCGCGCTGCTGCTGGTGCTGCCGGCGGGGATACGCGGGGCGGGCGGCATGCTCGGCGCGCTGGTGGCTGCTGTCGTCGGGATCGCGACGCTGTCGGCCGGCTGGCACCGTCCCAGCGACGCGGTGGCCGCGCTGCTCATCGTCGGCGTGTGGGCGTGCGCTTCCGGGCTGTGCATCGTGCTAGCGCAGCACCGGCACGGGGACGTCGAGCACGGGCCGCCGAACCGATTCGCGGTTGGTGCGCTCACCGTTGTCGGGGTGGTGTTGCTGGCCGGTGCGGCATTGGCGTTGGCGCTGACCGACCAGGCACTGTCGACGCCGGTCGAGCAGCTGAGCCGCAGCCGACTGTTGGTCGCCTATGGCGGTGGTGCGCTGGGCATCGCAGGCATGGCCGCCCTCGTGGTGGCCTCGGTGCTGGCCACCGCGCACCGGATCGCACCACAGACCATGCCACCCACCGTCAGCCCCGGGTATGACGCGACAGTCAGGAAGCCCTGACCTTGGGCGCAGACGGTGCCAATGCGACATACCGGCCGCCTTCATCATCCCGGTCGGGATGCGTGGGTGCGTGCGGGGTGCAACTCGAGCGCTACCGCCTCGACCTGCCGGTACGCGACGGCGTGATCGGTTCAGTGCGGTGATCGGAAGCGGCTGCGATGTGGACGCTGATGTTGTGGTGACCCGCGTGCGGGCGCGAGCCAAGTCGGGCGTGACGTCTCGGCTTGTCGTTGATCGGACCCGTCACGCGGCAGTGAACCTCTGCCGGAGCCGGATGTCGGCGGGGACAAGCAATCTACCGACGAGGTGCTGGTCGACGTCGATGACGTCGCACTGGGACACGAGCCAGTCATGCGGTGGAACCCACGGGACAAGTGGATCATCTCGCAGAAGGTCGTGCACGAGCCGCTCGTCAGCGATGAGGTCTTCGACGCCGCTCGCAGCCTACTCGGGTCGCGCACGCACAAGCCGGCGCCGCACAAGCCGCACCGCACCCGGCACCCGTAAGTGTTCAAGAGCCTCATCTACTGCTCGGTGTGCGAACGCCGTATGCAGGGTCAGCATTCGCACGACGTCGCCTACTACCGGTGCCGCTATCCCTCCGACTTATGCCCTGGCAACCCGCGTAGACCACCCGAAGAACGTGATCATGCGTGAGGATCTTGCGACCGGGCCGGTCGACCGATGGCTCGCCTCCGTCTTCGAACCCGCGCGGCGCGGTCGGACGATCGAGCTGCTGGCTCGCCAAGTTAGCGCGGCGGTCCAGCTGGTGGTTCCCAGGCAGCGGGCCGGCAGCGACATCGCCGCCGAGTTCGACAGGAAGATTTTCCGCTACAAGCAAGCCCTCGACGAGGGAGCGAGCCCAGCGGTCGTGGCGGCGTGGATCGCCGAGGCGGAACAGCGGCGGGACACGGCGCTGGCAGACCGTCCTGCCGCGCGCGAGGTCGACGCCGCGGACTCGATGACCGCCGAGGACATCGCCTCCCTGGCCGCCGAGCTGGGCGACATCGCAACTGCGCTGGACGAGGCCCCACCCGAGCACAAGCTCGACCTGTACCGGAGCCTCCGACTCAAGTTGATCTACTCGGCAGAAACACAAACGGTGCACGCCATAATTGATCTTGGCGGGCACCGTTGGGATTTGGTTCGTGTCCGAGGGGGGAATTGAACCCCTGCTCGTGAGACCCCTGCCTCAGGCAGGGTTTCATGTGGTCAGGTTAGCGATTCCGGTGCGGTTGGGGCAACTACTCGAATGGGTGGCGCTGCAGGGCTTCTTTCGCTTCGCAGGGAGCCGATCACCGATCTGCGACAGGTTCGGTCGAACCGTTCGGAGTTCCATCGCAGCGCCTCAAATCGTAGGACCGGGGAGGCGACGAACGTCGATCGTCAGTCTGGGCGTTCCTCCTCGGCATCCAGTCTCGTTGTTGAAGTCGAAATACGCCTCGCGGATCCCAGTACGGCCACGCCTTCGGCACAGGACCCGCACTTTGATGCGCGAGGCGCGAAGAGTACCGATCCGTATACTCCCCGGTCCCGCCCTTTCCTTCGTCACATCTCGCCGCATCCGTCGTTGAACCGGGCGCGTAATCGATAGGACCAGCGCTACCAACGGAATGGGAAGCGGAAAGGTCATGCCTCGAGTCGACCGGCAGCGAGCCAGGTGGGTTCAGTGGGTTGTCGGTGTGGTAGCTGTTCCGATCCTGGCCGCTCTGATCGGGGCCGGCGGGCTGGGATGGTTCCGCGACACGTCGGCGCCGTCGAAGGTCGCACCGACACCGAGCGCGACCGCGCCGAACTCGCCGACTCCGGAAACCAGCGGCGTCACCGCAAGTCCGCACGGCAGCCCGAGCCCGCGCGACGGCCCAAGCCCGCGCGGCAGCACGAGTCCGCGCGACAACTCCGCGCTGGGTCGCTGCTCCCGCGGTGCGCCCGCGGACGAACGCGGAACGTCGATCCTGGCCGGGGCGGACGGCAGTGCCACCTACCCGTCCCCCACCGCAACGGCTCCGGAACCGCCCAACGTCATCCACCCGGGCGATGTGATCCAGGTGGTCGGATCGGGTTTCATCTACGTCCAGGCCACCGGCGAACGCTACGGCCCGCGTGGCAACGGAACCCCGGCGTCCGCCGGCTGGTTCATGCCCGGCGTCTCCGAATACAGCGCGATCGTGCGGTACAACAACTATCCGACAGGCTGGATCGGCGCTGCGTTTCCGGCGGGCACGTTGTCGGCCTGCACCCGGTACGCGTACAACTACGATGTTCGGTTGTTCTTCTACATAAACTCCCCGGCGGACCACTCCGGCAACTCCGGTGCGTGGTCGTTCGAGGTGAAGATCTACCGGGATACCTGAGCCGCCGGCTACGGGTGCTGGACCCCGCCGACCAGCTCACCAGGGTCTGTGCGATCTCACGGTTGCTCATTCCGTGTACCCGCCATCCTGGCTATCTCCAGCTCGCGGGCGGTTAGCGCAGCGACCGGGCGGGTACCGGGCGACGAGAGGTTCAGCCGGCCGCGCAAGGTCGACTGCCTCGATGAGTTCGTCTTGTCCAGGGTGGACGGCGGCGAGCACGGTCAGGGCTTGGCCCTCGAGGAGTCGGTACCCACGCTGGCGCGCGAGACTCTGTGCCTGCTTTGCGAGGACGGCGGCGGCCGCCGCCGGTGCTCGGTTGCAGCAGGCCGGCCCGGTCACCGTGGTCGCCCACGGCCGGTTCTTCGACACCGAGCACCTCGACCCTCCAGCTCGGCTACCCGATCGCCGGCCCACCAGAACTGGATGCCCTCGAGGTCGCATTTACCGCGGCGCGCCACCTCGAATTCCGGTACCGGGATGAACGAGGTCGGTCCAGCGACCGGTGCGTCGAACCCGACGGTCTGCTGGTCCGCCAGCCGCTGTGGTACGTGATTGCCTGGGACGTCGACCGGGCCGCTCCCCGGCTCTTCCGCGCGGATCGGATCAGCGCGCCGGCCAGTCACGCGCGGACACCGTACCGACCGTAAGCGGTTCGTAAGCGTCGATGTGCTTTGCATGACCGGGTCTGGTTGCCAGCCTGGTCCGGGGATGCACGTGACGCCGACGAGGAGGCGATCATGATAGTAATCCTGAGGGTGTGCCTGGCGACCGCTACCGCGGTCGCCGCGACACTGCTGGCGATCCCGGGTCCGGCAGCGGCGGTACCGGCAGTGGCGGTGCACACCTACACCTACGTCGACCTCGGCGTGCTGGCGGGCGTACCCGCGCCACCGGGTCGCAGTTCGGCCAACGGGGTCACCGCCGTCGGTGAGGTCACCGGTACCTCCAGCGCACCGGGCCGGGCCACCGGGTTGGCGTACCTGTACCGCAACGGCCAGATGGTCAGCCTCGGCTCGATCTACACCTCGTACGGCGCGGGCAGCTTCGCCACCGGCATCAGCAACGCCGGGCACATCGTCGGCCTGCGCTATGCCAGCCAGCTGGGGAACCACCGGGCCACGATGTGGCGCAACGGCCGGATCGTCAACCTGCCCGGACTCAGCCAGCGCGACAGCGAGGCCAACGCGGTAAACGACTCCGGGCAGGTGGCCGGCCTCGCCTGGCCGGCCAGCGGGGCGGCCCGCGCGGTGATGTGGACCAACCGCGTCCTGCGGGACCTGGGCACGCTGGGCGGCAACCACGAGTCCGCCGTCGCGCACGACATCGCCAA
>DASRII010000357.1:0-2909 GCA_035650075.1 Micromonosporaceae bacterium
GCCCCTGCGCCGGCCTGACGCTGTACGCCGTACTCCGCGAGCTACAACAACTGCTCGTCGTCATCGCCGGCGCATGCCGCACATGCGGCCAGACCACAGACCTACCCGAACCGGCACCAACCTAACAAAGTACTACTAGTGCCGCGTCAAGCAACCCTTGCCCTGTTGAGAGCGAACGAGTCATTCCGCCTCTTCCGCCCCCATGTCGGTGGGCGCGAGCAGGAGAGCGGTTGCGAGGGACTTCGCTAGCGCGACGTAGGTTTTCGCGACACCGGGGGCTGTCGACAATGTCTCCAGTGACTGGTCGATCAACCAGTAGTAGAGCGGATATGCGACATCGACCCAGCGAGGATCCACCAATCCCACGTCTGCCATACGGGTCACCATGTCAACTTCCTTGAAGCCCCGCATCGGCAAGGCTCCAAACCGCTGCTCGTACACCTCGACCGCGATCGCCCGTAGGGGTGGCCCAGCCGCCTCCACCGCCTGATAGGGCTCGGTGTCAGCGCGGGCGAGGAGTGAGTCGAATACGGCCACCCGCGCCGCGACATCTCCGGGAAGCGTCTCGGGCAATGAAGGTCGGATGGCAGCCATCTCGGCCAGTTTGGTGAACGTGTCCGGTCCGTGAACCACCACTTGATCCCCGTGTTGCTGCCGCACGTGGATGATATTGCCGTCCCTCCATGCCGGCTCGGCCTGCATCGGCCAGAGTGGACCAGCCGCAACCCGGGTAGCGACCCGTTCGGCGAGCATCTCGTCGATCTCCGCGGCCGAGGCTTCGGTCGACATGCCGGATCGCCGGATGTAGATCCGTCCATCCTGGATCTCCGGGCGATCGACCGACAAGGTGCCACGAGCCAGGTATGGCCGAGTGCCAGGGGCGGATGGCAGCACGGTGACCATCGCCACCGTGACAGCCTCGACGGTGACGTACTCCAGACTGTGGACTGGGCCGACGGTCCCAAGGTAACGGGCGAGGCCCTGCTCAACGACGGCGGGATCAACGAGGTTGGTCCCGTGGGCCTGGCCCGGCTCGACGCCAAGGAGGAGGAAAGCGCATCCCTCGAAGGGACCAGCCGCAGACGTTCTCGGCCGGTTAGCCGCAGCGAGGATGAACCGAGCGGCGCGAGCCTGCCAGAGGCGTTGACCGAGGTCGGCCCGCGACTTCCACTCCAGCCAGTCGGTCTCTTGCGCGGTCGGGTCACTGAGCACTGACCGGACAAGCTGGGCGATATTGGCCACTGATCCTCCGCTCCATAGGCACGCTCCTCCAGGCCGCGTCCCACGTCGATCGACAGGTCTCGCGTCAACAAGCGGACTCGTGGATAGAAGTGTCGACTCATCCTCAGCCAGTGTCATGGAACGGGGCAACGTCGCCAGGGGCGGCACTAGCCCGTGGCCGTCTACGACCAACTCGTCCGCGACAAGGGTCAGGTCTGACCGAGGTTTTCCTCGCCGGGATCAGAGGAATGGTCATGACCTGCGGATCGGCGCCGCACGCCACGCAGTCCGCGAGCCAACCGTGAAATCCGGCGACCAACGGCACCCGAGGCGCGATCATTGGCGGATGACCACCATCACCCGTCCACCCGGCCTCGATGAAACCAGCTGGGATGCGATCGAGGAACGCCACCGTCGTCTGGAGCGGGCAATGGCGGACGGTGACTGGTCGCTGGTGGTTGGAGCGGCCAAGGAACTGGTGGAGACCGTCGCCGGAGTGGTGTTGCACTCCAACGGGGAGGTGATCTCCAGCGCCGAGACGATGCCGATGCTGCTGGCCCGTACCCACGCGGTCCTCGAACGCGATCCGAGACACCTCGCGGCGGACCCAGCAGCCCGGACGATCATCCAGAGCGTGAAGGCGATGGTCACCCAACTGGCGGAGCTGCGTAACCGGCACGGCACCGGCCACGGCCGTCCGGTCCCCACGGTCCCGGCGCCAGAGCTGGCGGAGTTGTGCGCGGACACCGCGATCGTATGGGTGCGCTGGGCACTGCGGCGGCTGCCGCATCTGCTCACCGGACAACCGGCGGTGCTGGCGCGTGACCTCGACGGCGCTGGCATCTTCCGCGGCGGCGAGCTCGCTGACCGGCTACGTGAGGTCAACCTTCTCGGTTTGGGCGGGCCGGACCAGCATCTTCTCGGAGTTGCTGTGGCACGTCGTGCCATGGGCATCACCTCGAAGACCTTCACCGTTGCCCAGGACGGCGTCGAGGCGTGCGCCAATGACCGGAGTCTGAATACGTGGCCCGCCGAGTACCGACGAGGACTCATTGAGGGCCTGTTTATCGACCGCGGCGGCTTCGTGGACGTCGACACCTGGGCCGTGCGGTGCGCCGCTCGCGTGATCGCACCACATCCCGACCCTGCCGCCGCGCTGCGCGACCTATCTATGATGATCGGGCAAGCCACGTGGTCGGCGCGGTTCGCCGCGAACGCGGCCGAGCGGGAGCAGGTGGCTCGGGAGATGCCTGGTCTGGCGGCCGCGTTGCCGGCCGGCGAGGCGCAGGAGCAATGGCTGGCCGTCGGCCGGCAGCTCACCGGCCCTGCTGGCTACAACGTTCTTGACCTCCTACCGCCCTACGGCGCGGTGCACGGTCGAGCCGATTGATAGGTCGTCTCTTGGTGCGTGTGTGCTCCGTGTGTGCTCGGACGCCGCGAACACCGCGGCACTATACGGAATGCCGGCACGGGAATTGCGCCATGAGTCCGGACGAAATGCCCGCTGAACGGACTGGCCGGCACTAAATAAATTGGCTGATATCAATAGCAGCGGACTCTTAATCCGCGGGTTCGGGGTTCGAGTCCCTGGCGGCGCACCAGTGATCAAGGCTCTGACCTGGCGTTTCTCTCCAGATCGGAGCCGTTTTCATGTCCATAGTGGATGGTTGTGTGCTCCGTGTGTGCTC
>DASRII010000358.1:0-16570 GCA_035650075.1 Micromonosporaceae bacterium
GGTCGCGACCGGTACGTCTGGCAGTTGGCCTGGACCATGACCACGTTCCTCACCCGGCGCGGGCCGTGGCACAACCTCACCGCCGCCTGGCATCTCGCCCTCGACGCCGGCGGGCGGCTGGCCGACTCGACCATGCAGGCCGAGGCCCACCGCCGCCTCGGTCACGCCTACACCGAGCTGCGCCGTTTCCAGGACGCCGACGACCAGTTCCGGCAGGCCCTGCGCCTGTACACCAACACCCGTGACCCGTTGGGTCGAGCGCGCACTCATCAGAGCTTGGCGACGCTGTACGAACGGCAGGGCCGCCCGGCCCATGCACTCGACCATGCCCGACGCGCGTACACCTTCTACCGGGAGGCCGGTCACCGGCACGGACAGGCCAACGCCCTCAACCACCTGGGCTGGTGTCACGCTCTGCTCGACCAGTACGAGCAGGCCATCGAGCACTCCGAACAAGCCCTGATCCCGCTCCAGGAACTGGGTGACGGCAACGGCCAGGCCGACACCTGGGACACGCTCGGCTTCGCTTACCACCACCTTCAGCAGTACGACCGGGCTGTCACGTCGTTCCAAAACGCCCTGCAGGTGTACCGGGATCTCGGCGACCGGTACCGCGAAGCGGCGACGCTCGTCCGCCTCGGGGACACCTACTACACCGCCCGCGACCTCGTCGCCGCACAGTCCGCGTGGCGCGATGCCCTTACGATCTTCAGCGATCTCGACCACCCGTCGGTCGCTTCGATCAGCGCCCGACTGGAAACCCACAACACCGGAGCGACCTGGGTCATGGGGCCGGTCTGAGGTCGAACCGGTCGAGTTCCATGACCTTGGTCCAGGCGGCGACGAAGTCGGCGACGAACTTCTCGTGGGCGTCCCGGCTGGCGTAGACCTCGGCAAGGGCCCGGAGTTGGGAGTTGGAGCCGAAGATGAGGTCCACGGTGGTGGCGGTCCATCGCACCTCGTCGGTGGCCAGGTCGCGGATCTCGTACACGTGCTCCTCGGACTCCGATGCCTTCCATCGTGTGCCGGGGGAGAGCAGGTTGACGTAGAAGTCGTTGGTGAGCACGCCGGGCCGGTCGGTGAGCACGCCGTGCTGGGTGCCGCCGACGTTGGCCCCGAGGGAGCGCAGGCCACCGATGAGTACGGTCATCTCGGGCGCGGTCAGGTTGAGCATGTAGGCACGATCGACGAGCAGTACCTCCGGCATGGTCTTCTCGCCTTGCCGCAGATAGTTGCGGAACCCGTCGGCACGCGGTTCGAGGACCCGGAAGGATTCGACGTCGGTCTGTTCCGCGGTGGCGTCGGTGCGGCCCGGGTGGAACGGTACGGTCACGTCGAACCCGGCGTCGCGCGCCGCCTTCTCGACGGCGGCCGACCCGGCGAGCACGATCAGGTCGGCGAGCGAGATCTTCGCGCCGCCCGCGTTGTCGAAGTCCCGCCGGATGCCCTCGAGGGTCTCCAGGACCGCCGCCAGCTGCTCGGGTTGGTTGACCTCCCAGCTGCGCTGTGGCTCGAGCCGGAGCCGGGCGCCGTTGGCTCCGCCCCGCTTGTCGGTGGACCGGAAGCTCGCGGCGGATGCCCAGGCGGTGGAGACCAGCTGGGCGGTCGTGAGGCCAGACTCCAGGACCCTCGCCGCGAGGTCGGCGATGTCGGCGTCACCGACGAGCTCGTGGTCGACGGCCGGCACCGGGTCCTGCCACAGTTGCGCCTCGGGGACCCACGGCCCGAGGAAGCGGCTGACCGGACCCATGTCGCGGTGTAGCAGCTTGTACCAGGCCTTGGCGAAAGCCAGCGCGAACTCGTCGGGGTTGTCGAGGAAGCGGCGTGAGATCTTCTCGTACGCCGGGTCGACCCGCAGCGACAGGTCGGTCGTGAGCATCGTCGGCTTGTGCTTCTTCGACGGGTCGTACGCGTCTGGGATGATCTCCTCGGCGTCCTTGGCGACCCACTGCTTGGCGCCGCCAGGGCTCATGGTGAGCTCCCACTCGTAGCCGAAGAGGATCTCGAGGTACCGGTTGCTCCACTGCGTCGGCCGGTCCGTCCACGTCACCTCGAGACCGCTGGTGATCGTGTCGGTACCCTTGCCGCTGCCGTTGCTGCTCAGCCAGCCCAGGCCCTGCGCCTCCAGCGGGGCGGCCTCGGGCTCCACTCCCACGTGGTCGTCCGCGACACCCGCGCCGTGGGCCTTACCGAAGGTGTGGCCCCCGGCGATGAGGGCGACGGTCTCCTCGTCGTTCATCGCCATCCGTCTGAAGGTCTCGCGGATGAAGTGCGCCGCCGCGGCCGGGTCCGCGTTGCCGCGCGGTCCCTCGGGGTTGACGTAGATGAGGCCCATCTCGGTCGCGCCGACCCCGGCAACCATCTCCTTCTCGGAGACGTAGCGCTTGTCACCGAGCCAGGCGTCCTCGGGACCCCAGAAGATCTCCTCGGGCTCCCACACGTCCTCGCGGCCGAAGCCGAAGCCGAAGGTATCGAAACCCATCGACTCCATGGCGACGTTGCCGGCGAGTACGAGCAGGTCGGCCCAGGAGATCTGCTGACCGTACTTCTGCTTGACGGGCCACAGCAGTCGCCGGGCCTTGTCGAGGTTGGCGTTGTCCGGCCAGCTGTTGAGCGGGGCGAACCGCTGACCGCCGTCGCCGGCACCGCCGCGCCCGTCTTCGATGCGGTACGTGCCCGCGGCGTGCCAACTCATCCGGATCATCAGACCGCCGTAGTGGCCGAAGTCGGCCGGCCACCAGTCCTGCGACGTGGTGAGGACCTCGATGATGTCCCGCCTGAGCGCCTCGACATCGAGCTTCTCGAACTCCTTGGCGTAGCTGAAGTCGTCGCCCAGCGGGTTTCCCTTGGCTGAGTGGGAGTGCAGCACCGACAGGTCGAGCTGGTTGGGCCACCAGTCCCGATTCGTGCGCGGGCGACCGCCGGTCTTCGGAGTCGGCGGGTGGATCGCGGGGTTCTCGCTCTCGCTACCGTGCGCGGTCACGGAATCGTTCGCGAGCGGGTAGTCGCTCATTGCTTCCCCCGAGCTGGCGCCAAATGCCGTACTTGTACAAAGTCATCCTATATCAGGGGATTTCTGCGCCGTCACCGGCTGTCGCGGCGAGCCTGCTGCCGGGCGTCCGCGGCCGAACTGGCCGCCTGTCGTTTCCGGGCGGCCTGCGCCGCTCCCGGTGTGGCCCGGCCGGTCGGGGGTCGTTCGGTGATCCGACCTGTGGCGCTGCTCCGGCGTGTCTTCGACCGGCTCGCGGTCGGCGGCGCTACGTTGCGCGCTTCGCGCGCGGCGGCTAGGCGCTCGGCGCGCAACTGCGTGGCGCTGCGCCGGGCGGCGATCGCCAACTGCCGACTGACCCGGGCCAACGCGTCCTCGAAGATCTCTGCCTTTCCGGCGTTGCGCAGGTTCTTGGGCCGCGCTTTGCCCCGACCTCCGTACTCGGCGACGCGGGCGCCAGCCCGCCTGCGGTACAGGCCGACATATTTGTTGCGCGCCCGCCGGACCCGCCCGTGCAACTCCACCAAGGTGTCCTCGTCGGCCGCCGTGATCCTGTCCCGCTCACATTCGCGTGTTCAGCAGCGCCTTCATGCCTCGACTCTAGAGGCAATTTGTCATAATTTGTTCGCCGGTCAGTGATGGTCGCCGTGCCGGCCGAGGGTCTCTACGGGGGTTGCGCCGGGGCGGGTCCACTGTGGAACGGGCCGGCTGGTCGGGCCCCAGGTGGCGTTCCCGTCCGCGTCCGAGCGCCAGTACCAGCAGATCGGCGCGCCATGCCCACCGACCGGCGAGTCGGCCGCGGGTGCCTCGGGCCAGCCCTCGGGGTTGTCCTCCCACGCCTCGCGGCGGCCGTAGGGCGTCATGTCGAGCAGGCCCAGGGACGGGTTGGTCAGCTCGTTGCCCCGGCCCGTCGTGGCGTAGGTGAGGAACACGCGGTCACCGTCGCGCAGGAAGCAGGTGAGGGAACCCATGCTGCCGCCGACCGGTGCCGCCACGCCCCGCACCGAGTACCAGGGCTGGGTGTAGCCCATGAACTCGACGTAGGCAGCCACTTCCTCCCACGGGCCCGAGGTCAGGATGGCGAACGAGACCCCGCGGGCGTTGAGGTAGACGGCGTCCTTCAGGTGCCAGGCCGTGGTGGTGCAGCCTTCGCACTGCCCCTGATGCGGCGCGCCGTCGTACCACATGTGCTTGTACACCACGAGCTCGTCGCGGCCCTGGAACAGGTGCAGGAACGGGACCGGGCCGTCGGGTCCGACGACCTCGACCGTACCGTCGAACTCCACCATCGGTAGCCGGCGGCGGGCCGCGGCGATGGCGTCGCCCTCGCGGGTGTGGGCCTTCTCGCGGACCAGAAGCTCGTCACGGGCGGCCTCCCAGGTGGCCATGTCGACCACGGGCGGGCGGCCGGGCTGCACGCTGTTCGGATCGTCCGGCGTGCTCGTCATGGTGTCCTCCCGTGGTGCTTCGTGCCGGAACCTCGAGCTGGCATCGTACGACCGCCGGCCGGCGCCCACCCGGGTTGTGCCCGGACGCACTGATCCCAAATTTCCTCGCGATTTCGTGTTTGGAACGCGGCGATATGGGTAATGAGCGTCACCCGCTGGCGACGCGACGTCCTGCTTGTTATGGATCATTCACAGTTATATCGACTCATACGAATGATGTAGGACTCCACCCGTTCGGCCGACTTGTTAAGATATTTCCATCTATCGAAATATGCCCCCAATCGCTACTCGACGTAGCGGCTTGTCTATCGGGGGAACGCGGTCGGTGGGACAGCCTCCCCCGAGCTACTGCCCGAAAGGGTTGTCTGGGGGCAATGCCATGTCCGTCCGCTGCAGATCTCGCTCCAGTCCGTGTCTCCTCACCCGCCTCTGCCTCGTCCTGGCTACGACCGTCGGCATGACGCTCGCCGGGAGCGTGGTGGTCATGCCGCTGCCGGCACGGGCCGACACCTCAACCCTCGTCGAGGTGCCCGACCCGGTGACCGTGCAGGCACCGCGCCTCGTCCGCTCGATCGGGCCGGAGCTGCGCTGGACGCGGTTCACCGGAACCACGACCTTCGACCGGTACGACGTACACCGGTCCCGCACCACCGGCTTCACCCCGTCGGCGGCTACGCTCCTCACTTCTATCCGGGACCAGAACATCACGGCCTGGCAGGACACCACGGCCGCCGCGTCGAGCACCTTCTACTACAAGGTCGTCGTGGCCCTCGTTCAGTCGAACCAGCTGACGGTGACGACGCCGGCCGCCGGGACCGCGAAGCTGACGCTCGACGGGGACAGCACGTACATCCAGACCGACCGGGTCGCCCCGGCCGGCTGCGCGGCCGCCGCCAACAACGGCGCCATGACCACGCTGAAGACCGGCCCTTCGATAGGCGGTTGGCTCTACCGGTCGCTGCTTCGGTTCGACGTCAGCGCCGTTCCGGCCGCGGCCACGGTGACCGCGGCGACGATGGAACTGTCGTACCCCGCAACGGCCCACTCCGGCCGGTCCATCGACCTGTACCGGGTCGACCGGCCGTGGGTCGAAGGCACCGGGCTCGCCGCCTGTGACGGCTCGGGCGCGACGTGGACGGAGGCCAAGAGCGGCACCGCGTGGACGACGTCCGGCAGCGACGCGACGCGGGTCGGGCCCTCGTTCGGTTTCCGCGAGTTCCTCAACGTGGAGGGCGTCGACGTCGTGGATGTCGTCGGCACGGTCCGCCAGTGGACGAGCGGCGCGGTGCCCAACCACGGGTTCATGCTGCGCTACATCGACGAGTCCGAGCCGGGCACGTTGCCGCCGGGCGGTGCACCGTCCGGCCTTTCGCCCGACGGCGGCACCGGCATCCAGAGCCTGCCGAACGGGTCCTACTACAGCCACTACTCCGACGACGCGACCGACGCGACCAAGCGGCCGCGCCTGCTGCTGACGTACACCGACAGTGCGCTACCGAAGGCGCCTGTCGTGGCGGTTGCCGCGCCGACGGCGAACTCGATCCTGTACGGCACCGCGCGCTTGACGGCGGCCGCCGGTGACGACGGCAAGCTCACGCAGGTGGACTTCCTGGTCAACGGGAACGTCGTGGGCAGCGACACCACGGCGCCGTACGAGTTCGACTACGCGACGAACACCATCGCCAACGGAGCGTGGAACGTGACCGCGCGCGCCACGGACGACGCCGGGCACGTCACGACGTCGGCGGCCGTCCCGATCACTGTCCACAATGCAGCGTTGCCGTGGATCGGAGTGGTGGGACCGCAGGCCGGCGCGACGGTCTCCGGCGGCGCCGTGCCGATGATCGCAGCGCTGAGCGACGTGACGTCGGTCGCCGCGGTCGAGTTCTACTCCGACTCGTTGCTGATCGCCAGCGACACCACCGCGCCGTACCAGGTGTCGTGGAACACGCTGGACCCGGCGCAGCCGATGTACGACGGCACGCATCAGCTCACCGCGCGGGCGGTGCTGGTCAACGGGCGTACCGTCGACTCACTGGCGGTCGGCGTGACCGTGGCCAATACCGCCGGGACCGTCTACAAGGCAGGGTTCGACCTGGGCGCACCAGGCCCCGCGGACGACACGATCGCCCTGCCACCGGTCACGCCGGACAACAACACCCTCGTGCCGCTCGACGACGTGCTCGGTGCCGCCGGTACCTCGACCCTGCCGGCCACTCCGTCGACGAGCTACCCGGTGCTGCCGCCGCCCGATCCGGTCGTGGGCCGGATCCTGCCGGTCGACGACGACTACGTCACCAACGCGTTCCCGGCGACCGTCGCCGTGAGCAACACCAGCACGGTCACCTGGCCGACGGCGGGCACGCTGCAGCTGTGGTACCGCTGGTACACGCCGGACGGCGTCGTCATCTACGAAGGCAAGTCGAGCAACCTGCCGGCGCTGACGCCGGGGACGAGCACCACGGTGCCGGCCTCGGTCAGCCCTCCGGCGACGCCGCTGGGTAGCCAGACCGGTGAGATCCGGCTGCGCTTCGACGTCTACAACACCTCCACCGGGGCGTGGTTCGCCGGCAAGGGCAACAAGCCGGTCGACAACCCGGTCATCGTCAACAAGAACCTGGAGAACGCGCTCGGCCTGGAACGGTTCTGGCAGTACGACGTCGACGACGCCGGCGCGGGTATGAGCACGCTCACCAACGTCGCCAACGGCAACATGCTGCTGCGCTGGTCGCCGTTCATGGCGCCCGGTCGCGGCCTCGCGACGCTGGTCGACCTGACGTACAACTCCCTCGAGGACCACTCCCGCTCGCCAGCCGGCAACAACTTCTCGCTGAACATGTCCGGACTGACCCGCTTCGGCGAGCCGCTGGACCTCAGGCCGCCGCACACCGTCATGTTCACCGACGGCGACGGCACGACACACCAGTTCGACAAGGTGACCGGCACCGACGGGATCGCTCGTTGGATAGAGCCGCCGGGCGTGAACCTGTACCTGCGCGAGGTGCCTACCAACCCGACCACTCGGCGGTGGGGCCTGACCCGGCCGGACAGCGTGACGTTCTGGTTCGACGACGCCGGGTTCCCCACCGCGGTCGTCGACCGCAACGGCAACACGATGACGTTCGTACTCGAGGACACCCCGCCGGGCGAGGACCCGGGCGG
Organism: Micromonosporaceae bacterium; assembly: GCA_035650075.1. Classification (GTDB taxonomy): domain Bacteria; phylum Actinomycetota; class Actinomycetes; order Mycobacteriales; family Micromonosporaceae; genus DASSUC01. The sequence continues at coordinate 7,600 of DASRII010000358.1, forward strand.
GCCGAAGAAGCGCATCATCCGGGTGACCGACCCCGGTGGTCGCTTCTTCGTCGTGGACTACTACTCGAAGGACGAGGCCAAGAAGGCACACGTACGCGGCAACATCCAGCGGATCATCGACCACTCCGGGTCGGTGCTGGACTTCGAGTACTACGAGGACGGCAACCTGCGCCGGCTGATCCAGCGCGGTGGTCTGGCCGCGAACGGCCGGGCGCTGGCGGACCGGTGGTTCGTATTCACCTACACCACCTCCAACGGGGCCGGCCCGGCGATCCCGCTCGCGGCCGACCGGGTGGACCCGGACCCGCGTACGCCGAACCAGTCCACGCGGGTCTTCTCGGTCCGCGATCCCCGCGGCGCCGAGACGCTGTACGACTACTACTCGGCCAGCGAGGGTGCGCAGCTGCGCTGGAAGCTGCAGAGCCGGACGGACCGGGCGGGCACGGTGACCTCCTACACCTACAACCTCACCAGCCAGATCACGACGGTGAGCGCACCGCTGTCGCGGGTCACCAACTACACGTACGACACCGACGGCAAGGTCACCCAGATCGTCAATGCCCTGAGCCAGACGTCCACTGTGGAGTGGTCGCCCGACTTCAAGGTGACCAAGGTGACCGAACCCACCGGTCGGTTCGTGACGTACAGCTACAACTCCAACGGTTACCTGCTCTCGGAGACCAACCAGGCGACCGAGCGGACCGAGTTGACGTACGTCGACACGGCCGTCGACGCCAACGACAACGCCGCGCACCTCTCGCTGCTGTCGACCGTCACCAAGCCGCGAGGTACGGCCACGCCGGCCGTTCCGAACGACTACCAGTGGCGGTACTCGTACGACACCGCGGGCAACATCGACAAGGTGACCGACCCGATGGGCGCGGTCACAGACTACGACTACAACCTCGCCGGATCGCCCGCCCCGGGGACGGTCGCGTCGATCCGGGACGCGAACGGCAATGCGCCGACCACGTTCCCGACATACGACCTGTCCGGTCAGCCCACCGAGATGCGTGACCCGATGGGTGGCATCACCCGGTTCGGCTTCACGGCCGACGGGCACGTGCAGTACATCCAGGACCCCAACCATGCCGGCGACACCGGCGCGGACGTCCGGTCGTACCGGATGTACTTCGACTACGACGCGTTCCACCGGCTCGGCCGGCAGAGCGCGCCGAAGTCCACCGCCGCCGACCGAGGCCGGCTCATCTGGTCCGGTGTGGAGTTCGACGCGAACGACAACGTCGTCCGCCGCCTCGATCCGCACTACGGCCTTGGTGACGCCGACCCGGAGAACGGCTTCGTCAGCACCGCCACGTACGACGTGATGGACCGGGTGACACTCAACACCGGCCCGGATACGAGTGCCGATCCGGCCGGCGAGCGTATCGCGTTCGCGTACGACGCCGCAGGCCGGATGATCAAGCAGACCAAGCCGAAGGGTGTGCAGTCGTCCACAGTGGACGACTTCGCGGTCGTCTTCGCGTACGACGTTCTCGACCGCCTGTCGAAGCAGACGACCTACGGCGCGAACACCAGCGAGGCACGGCACGCGCACTTCTGCTACGACGTCGCCGGCGACCTCCGCTCGGTCACGTCGCCCAGGGCGAACCTGCCCAGCGTCACGTGCCCCGGCAACGGACCGGCCACCGTGGCGTTCACGCAGAAGTACGAGTACGACCTCGCGCACCGGCAGACCCGGCTGATCGATCCGCTCGGGCACGCGTCCCGCACCGGGTACGACGCCAATGGCAATGCCACGCTGCAGGAGCGGGACATCGAGACCGGTCGCGTGCAGCGCACCACGGTCGAGCACGATATGCGGGATCTACCGTTCCGGGTGACCGAGGCGGTCAACGCGGCTGCCAGCCAGTCCGCCGTCACGCAAATCAGCTACGACGGCAACGGCAACCGCAGCAAGATCGTTTCACCGCGCGGCACCGACTTCGCCAACGGCGGGACGCCGGTCAACTACGTCACCTCCTTCACCTATGACGGCCTCAACCGGCTGACGATGGTGACTCTGCCGTTCGACTCCGAAGATGGGGCCAACCGGCAGTACGTCCACCGCAAGTACGACGCGAACGGCAATACGGAGTGGACAAGCCTGCCGGTGAACACCCCGACGGCCAGCTCGGTGCAGGACACCGCGCGAACGGTGATGGAGTATTTCGACCCCGGCTGGGTGCGTACCAGTAAGGATCCGCGGAACCCGAAGGTTCGCTTCGACTACGCGGCCCAGGGCTGGCAGATCCTCCGGCAACGGGAGAAGCCACCGCCGAGCCCGCCCGGCGTGGTCGACCCCGACCGGCAGATCGGGTGGACCTACTACCCGGACGGCCAGCTCCAGGAGCGTAAGGACTTCAAGGGCCAGCCGTCGACGTTCAAGTACGACGCCAACAACAACCTCACCGAGGCCACCGACGCGGCCGGACTCGTCGACCCCGGCGAAAAAGCCGTGGAGACGCGGGCGACGTACACCGGTTTCGACGAGATCCTGAAGGTGCGCCACCGCAGGCAAGGCGACACCAACTGGAAGTTCAACACCTACACGTACGACCAGAACGGCAACACGACGATCCGCCTGGAGAACGGTGAGGAGACCGACGCCGGCGCCCAGGTGACGGCGCCGCGCCGGCACGAGCTGACGTACGACGCCAACGACTGGCTAGCCACCCAACTCGACCTCGGCACGGACAGCGCCTGCAAGGGCGACCAGCGGATCGTCAACCAGTTCTTCGACAACGGCCTGGAGAAGCAGCGGGAGATCTTCCGCGCGGCCACCGGCTGCGTCTCCGACCCGCTCACCTGGCCGCAGAAGCAGCGCACGAACTGGACCCACACCGACAACGGCAAGATGAGCACGCTGACGACCCGCAACGGTTCCGGCACGATCACCGAGTCGCACAACGTCAGCTACTACGACATCGCCGGCGATTACATCAACGGAAACCGTACGAAGGACACCTTCACGCTGCGCCGCGCGCAGGGCAACACGACGACCACGTGCGTCGGTACCCCGTGCGTGGCCGAGTACAACTACGACGCTCGCGATCGCCTGACCCGCCACCAGAAGCGAGCCGGCAAGGTGACGACGTACAAGTTCGACGAGCCCGCCATGCTCATCGGCGACACGTCCATCCGCGCGGGCCACATCACCACGGAGAACAACGACAAGGGACAGCAGATCATCCGCCGCTACCAGTCCGACCAGAACGTCGAGATGTCCGTCGGCCCCGTCACCGCGAAGCTCTGGTACGACAACGACGGCAACACCGACTGCATCACGCTGTCCGGCGGTACGCAGACCAACGACTGCAACCGGCCCGACGGTGGCGGCACGGCCAACCTCATCACGGACTACAGCTACGACTACCTGAGTCGGATGGAAGGCATCCAGCAATACTCCGGTGGTTCCTCGACCGACAAGACCACGTACACATACGACGCGCTGGACCGGACCAGCAAGGAACAGGAGGACCACAACGGCACCGGCAAGGACCGGACCACGACGTTTACGTACCAAGGCCTGAGCAAGCTCGCGACCGAGGAGAAGCAGGCCGGCGGGACCAACCCGAAGACCAAACAGTTCTCGTACGACCAGTTCGGTCACCGCGTGGCGTTTACCGACAAGGACAACGCCACGGGTGCGGAGAATCAGTACAGCTACAGCACCGACGTCCACGGATCGGTGTCGCAGCTTCTCGACGACGCCGGTCAGGTCAAGGCGTCGTACGGCTACGACGCATACGGCGGCACGGACGCACCGTCCACCGACCCCGACTCCCTGACGACGGGGGACACCGACCAGCAGGCGCCCATCAATCCGTACCGGTACTCGGGGCGGCGGATGGACTCCGGCACGGCCTCGTCCACCGTTCCGCCGGTGCCGGTCGGGTCGGCCAGCTACGACATGGGTGCCCGGCGCTTCGGCCCGGACCTCGGCCGGTTCTTCCAGCAGGACATGTTCGCCGGCGCGATCGCCGATCTCGGTCTGGCGCTCGATCCGCTGACCCAGAACCGGTACGCCCTGGCCGGTGGCAACCCGATCAGTTTCGTCGAGTACGACGGGCACTTCCCGTCCCTGTCGGACATCGGCGACGCCATCAAGGAGGGCATCGACAAGGCCGCCGACGCCATCGGCGATGCCGTGTCCAGCGCGAGCGACACCGTGCGGTCGGCGTTCGGGTCCGGGTCGGGCTCGGGTAACACGTCATCGCGCGGCGGTAGCCCGCCCCAGCGGTCGAATCCGGTGCGTGACTTCCTCAACAGCGATGCGGGAGAGGTGATACGCGAAGGTGCCAAGCACATCACCAAGGCCATCGATGGCGTCTACGGCCTGGTGGACAACGTCAAGACGATCAGCTCGCTCGCCGGGCACGCGCTACGGGACAAGAAGCTGCCGGACGCCATCAACAGTTGGGGCGGCCGGTGGTTGCGCAACGTCGCGCAGAATCCGACGTACCGCAAGGCGCTGAAGTTCACCAACTCGACGCTGGGCAAGGGCATCAAGCGCGGCGCGGCCGTGTTGTCCTTCGGCCTGGACGTCGCGGAGAACTACGCGTCGGGTGACAAGGCCCTGCCGGCGGTGACCAAGGCAGCCATACCGGCGGGTACGGCTATCGCCGGTGGCAAGATAGGTGCCACGGCGGGCGCGGCGATCGGTACCGCTATCGCACCGGGCCCTGGCACGGTGATCGGCGGCGCGATCGGCGGCCTCGCCGGAGGCATCGCCGGCGGTATCGGTGGTGAGAAGCTCGTCGAGGAGTTCGAGGAGCCGATCGACGACGCCGCCGGAGCGGTACAGGACTTCGCCGGCGACGTGGCCGGTGACGTAGGTGACGCATTGGGATTCTGAACGGTAGGCGCGCCTGGTCTGTCGAGGTTCGCCTCGGCAGACCAGACGCCATGCTCTGGAAGGGGATCCGATGACGTGGTGGCTCGCGGTCGCGTTGGGACTGATCACGGCGATGAGCGCGGCGGCCTCCGGGTGGGCCTGGCGGGCGGACCGGCGCCACCAACCGGAGAGCGGTTGGCGAGGACGACTGGCGTTGGCGGCATTCCCGTTCGCCAACCGTGGGCAACCGGCGATGACGTTGGTCCTGTTCGACGCGTTCGTGCTCTTCTTCGCCCTGGCCGTCGAGGACTCGGTGGACGGAGGGCTGGCGCGCGTTGCCCGAGCGACGGCCACGGTCACGGCCGTGGCGCTCGTACCGCTGGCCGTGCTGGTCGCGACCACGCTGCGGTTCGGCCAGCCGGCGTTCCTCGTCCCACCATGGGCCCGCGGGAAGGGTCGGTGACCGCGGCTCACCGGTCTCGGCGGAGCTCGAGGATGCGTGTCGCGGCGGCGCGGAGGTCTTCGTCTTCGGTGAAGGTGCGCCAGCCGCCGGAGTTGGCGATCCGTCGTGGGTTGTCGAGGATCGCTCGAGCGATGTCCGCCACAGGTTCGGTGGGTGTGCCGATCGTGGCGAGGTAGCGCATCGCGACGATCCGGACGGGCAGGCAATGGCCTTCGGCGAGCGGCCGGGCGAGTTCGGTCAGAACGGCTGCCGGCTCGGTGGGCTCGCCGCAGATGCGCCATAGCGCGTGTGCGGCTTCGACCCTTGTCCAGTCGTCGTCTGAGCGGGTCAGCCGCCGCAGCCGGTCTACGCAGGCGAGGGCCGGCGGGCCGACATCGGCGAGCAGCCGGATGGTGCGGTGAGGTCCATTGTGGTCGGTGACGTGTCTGATGAGCATGTCCTTGCCGAGTTCGGGGTCGGCTCCGGTGCGCCACAGTGCCCATGCGGCGTTGGGTTCGTCGGCTCCGCGCCGCAGTTTCGTGGCGAGGGAAGAGGCGGCGGGGCCGATGCCGCCGAGTGCTCGCGCGCCCGCCGCGGCGACGTCGGGTCGGCGCAGCAGTGGCGCGATGGCGGGCAGGGCGGCCTCGGCGGCCGGGCCCCATTGCGCGATCACCTCGCACAGGTTCGCCGTCAGGAAGCGGTCGGCGCGGGCAGGCGTGAGTCGAGAGGCGATGGCGTCTACGAGGGCCGCGGCGTAGTCGCCCAGCGGGATGAGAACCTCGTGGATTGCGGGCTGCCAGAGGATGAACATGTCGCGGCCGAAGTAGCTGCCGGTCGCGTCGAAGCCGAGCCGGTCACCGGTCAGGCGGTCGACGAGCCCGGGTACGCAGCGGGCGTCGTTCTGGCGGGCCAGCGCCCATACGGCCGCGTCGCCGACGGTGACCCGCCGGCGGGAGTCGCGCATCGCCGGGTCGGCGGCGCGGGTCGCGAGCTGGTCGGCGTACCGGGCGGCTTGGGCGCCGAGGCACGCCAGCAGACCCGCCGCGCGGTAGCGGACCTCCGGCTGCGCATCGTCGAGGTGGGCGCCGAGGAAGGGCAGGATCGCGCCGGGGACGGTATGCCATTCGGCGAGGACCCGACCGGCCTGATCCATGGCCGCGACCCGCTGGTCGGTGTCGCCGTCGCGGCCGACCCCGATGGTGTACGCGGTGGCGACCGCGGGATCAGTCTGGAGCAGCGTGCCCGTGCTGCGCACGATGGTGGCTCGGTTACCGCCGATCCACGCGGACTCCTGCCACTTCGCGGCGTCGTCGTGCAGGACGGCGTGCACCAGTGTGTCGACGTGGGGGACCGCGGCGGCGGGATCGGACCCGGTCAGGGCATGCACCGCGGCCAGGCGGATCTGGACATCGTCGTGGGCCAGCAGCCGTACCAGTTCGGCCCGCAGTTCGTGGTCCTCCTGCTGCCACGTAGCCGCCGTGCCCAACGCCAGCACGAGATCCCAGCGGGTCACCCGGTCGGTCTCCACCTGCCACCGCTGCCGCAGCGCCCGTACCGCCTCGGGGTGTCGGATGCCGCCGCCGACCAGAAGCGTGGCTTCCCGGCGTACCCGTGGATCTGGATCGTCCAGTAGGGCGAGCAACCGCGGCCTCGAGGCGTCCAGCGCGGGCTGCCATCCGGTGTCCAGAAAACGAGGTTGGACAATGACCGCCTCGCGGGCGAGCCGGCCGATCAGCTCCACCACCTCGTGCCGATGGTGTACCGCCGACCCGTGGGCCAGCTCGACCAGAAACGGCAGCGCGGCCGTGGCGGCGGAACAGATCCAGCCGCCCTGGTGGTAGAGCCGGTTGTCCACCTCGGCCAAAGCGTCGCCGGCCACCCCGGCATCGTGGTGCGCGCACGCACGAAGCCACTTCGGGATGTCAACCGCGGTGCCGTAGTTGTGCTTCAGCTGCTTCCAGGCGATCCCGTCCAACGCGCCCCCCATGAGCCAGACCCTAGGCGTCGTGAGCCGGCACGCGGTACGTCTCGACAAGCTTGTCCATCACGGCGTCCAGTCGGGCGTCGATCCGTTGCCGCGCCTGGTCTTCGTCGTACCACGCGACGATCTCCCGGGCGCCCTGCTCGAACGGGATCGTGGCCACGAAGTCGGGTACGAACCCGCGCAGCTTGGAGTTGTCGAAGACCAGCGAGTGCGCCTTGTCGCCGAGCAGACCGGCGCCCCAGTCCGGATCCGCCGCGGCGATCGCGTCCGAGGGTACGTGGACGATACGCGCCTCGACACCGGCCGCCGCCGCGAGCGTCTCGGCGATCTGGTTCCAGGTGAGTACGTCGTCGGACGTGATGTGGATGGCCTCGCCGATGGTCCGTGGATGGCCGAGCAGCGGCACGAAGCCACGCGCGAAGTCCACGTGGTGGGTCAGTGTCCACAGTGACGTGCCATCGCCGGGTACGACGATCGGTCGCCCCTGCCGCATCCGACCCAGGACCGTCCAGCCGCCGTCGAACGGTACGAGCGTCTTGTCGTACGTGTGCGACGGGCGCACGATCGTGGCCGGGAAGCCGTCGGCGCGGTACGCCGCCACGAGCGCGTCCTCGCAGGCGATCTTGTCTCGGGAGTAGCGCCAGAACGGGTTCCGCAACGGGGTCGACTCCACGACCGGCAGTCGCTGCGGTGGTGTCTGGTACGCCGACGCCGAGCTGATGAAGACGTACTGGCGGGTACGTCCGGCGAACAGGTCGATGTCCACCCGAATGTGGTCCGGTGTGAACGCGACCCAGTCGACGACGGCGTCGAACTCCAGGTCGCCGAGCGCTTCGCGAGCCGAGGCGGGGTCGCGGATGTCGGCACGCAGCACGGTGGCCTGTGCGGGCAGCGGCCGGTCTGTGCTGTTCCCCCGGTTGAGCGCGAACAACTCGATGCCGCGCTCGACGGCGAGCGCCGCGCACGCCGAGCTGATGATGCCGGTACCGCCGATGAAGAGGACCCTCAGGCTAGTCACCCGTCCACTATGCCGTCTGGACCAGGCCGCTCTCCGTTTGACCGGCCGCCGACCCGGGCATTCATGGATGCCATTTGCTCGACACGTCGGCTAGTGACAGGGAGTTCGACGGTGAACGCAGGCAACGAAGCCGAGGAAGCCGTAGACACCAGGCCGGTCCGGAGTGCGCCTTGGCCCACGTACGACAAGGGAGATGTGTTCGTTCATCAGGAGGACGAGGAGGCGGCGTTACGGGCCATTCGTAGTCATCTTTACTTTCGGTACGACTATCGGCCCTTCTATGACACCGAATGTGGCCAGCTCGAGGCTGAGCTTTGTCGCTACTTCGGCTCGCGACACGCGCTGGCCACGTCCAGCGGTACCACCGCACTCGCGTTGGCCGTCATGGCCGCCCGGATCCCGCCCGGATCGCTGATCGCCTGCCCGGGGTTCACCTTCGTCGCCACGCCGAGCGCCATTGTGCTGGCCGGCTGCACCCCTCTGCTGGTCGACGTCGACGAGAACCTGCACCTGGACCTGGCCGATCTCGAGCGCCACTGGACCCCAGAGATCAAGGGCATCATGGTCGTCCACATGCGCGGCTTCGCGGCGGACATGGACCCTTTGATCCGGTTCGCCGCTCGCAAGGGCGTACCGGTGTTCGAGGACGCCGTGCCGGCCCTGGGCGTCGAGCTGAACGGCCAGAAGCTC
>DASRII010000359.1:0-7573 GCA_035650075.1 Micromonosporaceae bacterium
GACGGCGCGACGATCCGCTTCCGCTGGTAGTAGACCCGCCGGAGCGCGGTGAGGCAGAACTCGTCGTCGAGGTACGCCCCGGCGCTGAGGTGGCGGGTCGCGTTGGTACCTGGGCCGGGAATGGGCTCCACCGAGGGTTCCGCGGCGGTTCTTGCAGAGACATCGATCGGGACGAGGTCAGCCGTAGACAGCATGCGAACCGTCCAGTGGAGAGGGTGGCGGATCAGCCGTTGCGTCGGGCTGGAACGCAACGGCCGCAATGATCGTGTCAATCTGACGTAAAGTCAGGCTATGCCCATAGATTGATCGATGTCAAGCACTGGGCGCGAACTACTCCCCGGCCGCGGACGGCGTGGCCGAACCACCGCCGCCACCCAACGGTGCCCACTTCGCCCAGATGGCGCCGAGTACCAGGCCGGCGGCGACGATGACCGTCACCAGCACACTGGCCAGCGGCAGCAGACCGAACAGCACGATCGTGGCCGCGGCGAAGAGGCCGAACAGCAGCCCGACGAGCGCACCGAGTACCGCCCGGCCGAACCCGGCGCCGCCCGCCGGCCGGCGGCCCAACAGTCCAAGTAGGACGGTGAAGAGCAGCAGGCCGATCAGTGCCACCCAGATCACCGGGCTGTCGAACGGACCGCCCTCGATGACCAGCCCGACCGCGCCCCGGCAGAACGGATCGCCGCCCTCGTTGTGACTCGCCCACAGGTCGAACTCGACATCCGCCGGTACGAGGCTCGGCAGGTTGTAGTCGTACGTCCCCGACTTCTCGACCTCGGTACCCGTCGGTCCCCAGCGGCCCACGGTGATCCCGCCGAACGGGGGCGGCAGCGCCACGTACACCCGCCCGGACACCCGCCGCTCGGCCCCGGCCGTCGGCCCGACGACCTTGCCCGACCAGCGCACCTGGTCCTTGCGCGGGATCTCGATGACGTCCTCGACGTCCAGCGCCCCGGTCTCCTCGGTGAAGTCGCCTTCGGTCCACGTCGCGGTACCCGAGCATCGGCCCGACGGGCTGACGGCGTCCGCGGCCACCGGCGTGGCCGCCGGCAGGGCGGACAGCGCACCGACTGCCACGGCGACCAACATCCGCGCGACGGCTGAGAACATGGGCGGTTACCTCCTCGGACACCCCCCGTGCCCGGTGGTACGGCCCCCGCAGCGGCCACGGTAGGACGTCCTCCCGCGACAGCGGATCGGATGATTAGCTCCTTACCCTCCACCGATCCGCCGGCCCGGCTCGGGTGCAACCGAGCGGTTCACTCGTACGTTCCCTCGTTGAAGCCCGACCGGAGGAGATGCATGCGAGATCCGCACAGCTTCGACGAGTTCTACCGGACGACGGCGCCGCGCCTGCTGCGGTACGGGTACGCCGTCACCGGCGACCGCGACGAGGCGCAGGACCTGGTACAGGAGGCGTTCGCCCGGGCCTGGCGACACTGGCGGACGCTGGCCAACCACCCGACACCGGAGCCTTGGGTACGGCTGACCGTCAGCCGGCTGGCGACCGACCGGTGGCGGCGGTTGCGCGGTTGGCGGTTGGCCGCCACCCGGGCCGGGCCCGCCCCGTCATCGGCGCCGCCCAGCGAGAACACAGTGCTGTTGGTGACCGCGCTGCGGGTGCTACCGCCGGCGCACCGCCAAGCGCTCGCGCTCCACTACCTGTTCGACCTGTCCGTGGACGAGATAGCCGAGGAGACGGGGGTCGCCTCCGGCACGGTCAAGTCCTGGTTGTCGCGTGGTCGCGCCCGCCTGGCCACGTTGTTGAGTGACCTGGCCCCCAGCAGCGACTCGGAGGGGCAGCAATGTCACACGACCTGAACGACCTGTACGCGGCGCTCGCCACGGACGCGGACGCTGTTCTGCTTCCCCCGGCGCACAGCTTGCGGCAGGGAGCCGACCGGCGCGCCCGGGTGTTCACGGTGGCGGTCTGCCTGCTGGCGATGGTGATACTCGGTGGCGTGTCGGTGGCCGTGCGACCGTACTTCGCGAAGGTGGCACCGTCGGTGGGCTCGACACCGCCGGCCGAGATACCGGACTTCGCCTTCCTCGTCGTGCCGGCCGACCTGGTCGACGAGGACGACCCGTTGCCTCATGAGGATTCGGAGTTTCCCCGACCGACCGAAACGCCGACGGTGTGCGGCTCGGTCCCCGACATGTCCCTGAAGGCCCTCGAGCGGGCCCAGATCACCACCATCAAGCTGCCCCAGGAGGAGGTGCCAAGCGGCACGGTAGCCCACGAGATCGTCATCTTCCACAACGACGGCGCGGCCAGGTACCTGGCGTGGATGCGGGACCTGCTCCGCTCTGGCTGTCCGGTTGAGGAAGGGACCGTCCCGCGGATCGTCGACGGCGAGCCACGGGGTGACGACTCGATGCTCGTCGAGATCGCGAACAACGGTGAGGTCGAGGGGTACATCTGGATCGTCCGGCTCGGTGACGTGCTCACCTCCATCACGGTGGTGGGGCCCGAGTCCCTCTCGGACCGCGCGGTTGCCGACCGCTTCGCAGACCTGGGGGTGGCGGCCGTCCGCGCCTGGCTCGGCTACTGAGCCAGGCGCGGCCGGCCGCGCCGGTCAGACCCGCGAGGTGTACGTGACGAAGAACTGGTTCGGCGTCGGCACCCCGGCACCGTTGAAGCAGAACACGTTCCGTACGACCACCGTCGTACCGGAGAAGCCCCACACCTCCTGCAGGATGCAGTAGTCGGGCGACGGTCCGTACGCGGTCACCTGGACGTCTGTCTGCGCCACACCCACGAGCCCGAACTGCACGAGGTACTGCCCGACACCCGACGAGATGACCGTGTTCGCTCCGCCCTGCGAGTTGTAGTTCGTGGCACCGCCGCCGCCGGTCCACAGGTACGCGATGTTCTTCGGCGGAGCAAGCCCACCGAAGATGGCCCGCTTGTCCTGGAACGTCAGGTCGAACCAGCTGTCGGTCAGCACGTTCGCCTGGTCGTGGCAGTACACGATGATGCTGTAGCCAGCGCCGACGCGGGCGAAGTTCGCCACCTTGCACCGGCGCGGACTGTTCGGGTGTACCGCCGTGACCTGCACGTCGCCGGCCAGCCCCACAGCCGCCCCGGCGAGCCCAGGCAGCGTCACCTTGTATTGCCCCGGTCCGAACTTCGACACCGTGTTGACCAGCCCGGCCGAGTTGTACGAGTTGATGGTGCCGCCGAGCTGGTTGGCGAACACGTACCCGAACGCGCCCGAGCTAGTCGGCGCACCGGAGCTCGTACCGTAGACGATGGAGAACCGCGCCGGGGCGGGCACGCCGCCGTTGCGGTAGCACTGGACGTCGACGAGTTCGTTCACACCGGACGCGAACCACGTCATCACCTGGCACCAGCGGGCGTCGCCGGACACCGCGGTCACGTGCACCACGCCCCTGGTCGAGGCGATGTGCGGGAACGTGACCCGGTACCGCCCGACCCCGATCTGCGTCACGGTCGCCCAGTCCGCCGGGAACGCCGTCTTCCAACTCCCCCACTGCCGGGTGACGTCGAGAATGGTGCCCGGCGGAGGGGCCGAGTTGTGCATGAATGCGAACCCCCACGCATCCGGTACAGCTGCCTGAGCGGGATTGTTCGTCAGTGCGGTCCCCCCGAGGCCCAACACCAGGCCGGCCGCGAGCGCCACGATCGTGCGTCTCACGAGATCCACCTCCGTGGATTAGCAGGAGGCCTGCACGCTATGAACGACCGAAGGTCACCTCGACACATTGACGGTGATCTGACTGTCGTATGGTCGGCGGCGTGGGACGAGAGCGGTCGTGGTGGGGCTGGGGCTGGGCGGACGAGGCGCTCGGCGAGGCGGAGTGCGCCGCGCTGGCGAAACAGGTGCGTGGGTTCCTGGTGCTCGACGGCGACCTCAGCCGTCCCCCGGAGCCGGCGGCGCCTTCGCCCCACCTGCGTCCGCCGGCGGCGCTCCAGGAGATCTGTCGCGTGGACTCCCGGACGAGGGCCGCCCACGCCCGCGGCAAGGCGTACCGCGATGTCGTCCGGAACCTGGCCGGCGACCGGTCGAACCCGCCGGACCTGGTGGCGTTCCCACGGTCCGAAGTGGACATTACGGCCGTGTTCGACTGGGCTGCTTCCGTCGGCGCGGCGGTGGTGCCCTACGGCGGTGGCACCTCGGTGGTCGGTGGCGTGGAGTACCGCGGCGACGCACCCTGGCTCAGCCTCGATCTGTCCATGATGGACACCGTCGAGCAGGTCGACGAGACCAGCCTGGCGGCGCGGATCCAGGCCGGCATCACCGGACCGGCGCTGGAGGACCAGCTGCGGCCGTACGGCCTGACGCTGCGCCACTACCCGCAGAGCTTCGAGTTCTCCACATTGGGCGGTTGGCTCGCCACGAGGGCCGGCGGGCACTTCGCGACCGGCTACACGCACATCGACGACGCCGTCGAGGCGCTGCGGGTGGTTACTCCGGTCGGCATCGGTGAGTCGCTACGCGTGCCGGCGTCCGGCGCCGGACCGTCGCCGGACCGGCTGTGGTTGGGCTCCGAGGGCACGCTCGGCGTGATAGTCGCGGCATGGGTCCGCGTCATGCGGCGTCCCGCGTTCCGAGCGCGCTGCACGGTGACGTTCGGGGGGTACGCCGACGGCGTCGCCGCCGCCCGGGACGTCGTACAGGCCGGGCTGCGGCCGAGCAACTGCCGCGTCCTGGATCCGGTGGAGGCGATGTTGGGCGCGGGGGTGGTCGACGGGTCGGCCCGCCTGTTGCTCGGCTTCGAGTCGGCCGACCACCCGGTCGACGCCGAGCTGGCGCGAGCCGTGGAGCTGTGCCGGGCGCATGGCGGTACGCCCGAAGAGTCCACATCGGACACCGCCGGCGAGTGGAAGGGTGCTTTCCTGCGGGCGCCGTACCGCCGCGACGCGCTCGCCCGGCTCGGAGTCGTCGTGGAGACGTTCGAGACCGCGTGCACCTGGGACCGGTACGACGCCTTGCACGCCGCCGTCATCGACGCGGTGACCGGCAGCGGTGTCCCGGCCATCGCCACCTGCCGGATAACGCATATCTACCCAGACGGTCCCGCGCCGTACTTCACCGTCTATGCCGCCGGCCGGCGGGGCGCCGAGGTCGAGATCTGGGACCAGCTGAAGGTGGCCGCGAGCGAAGCCATCGCCACACACGGCGGCACGATCACCCATCACCACGCGGTTGGACGCGATCACCGACGGTGGTACGACCGGCAGCGTCCCGAACCTTTCACGCTCGCCCTGCGGGCCGCGAAGCAGGCCCTGGACCCGCACGCGATCCTCAACCCGGGCGTGCTGGTGGGCTGAGCAGAGCACCCTACCACCGGCGATAGTGATATATCAATATCTAGTCGGCTCGATCAAACCCTCCTAACGTGGACAGTCACGAGGTGAGACCCACCTCGTGATTTCGGGTACCCGGGGAAAAATCCGCGGCCCGGGTTGCCCTATCCCTCGAGGGGAGGACGCGGATGACTAAACCCCCAGCTTTCTCGCGCCGCGCACTGTACGCGTTGGGCGGGATGGCCGTCGTCGCGGTGCTCGGAGCGGCGATGACCGCTTCACCGGCGTACGCCGAAGGCACCATCCTCGGAGCCGGTGCACCGAACGTGGTTCCCGGTTCCTACATCGTTGTCATGAAGGACAACGCCCTGTCGGCGCAGGCCGGCACGTTGGCGTCCAGGTACGGTGGCACCGTCAACGCGACGTTCACGTCTGCGTTGCGTGGCTTCTCGGCCAGGATGAGCGAAACCGCGGCGAAGCGGTTGGCCGCAGATCCGTCGGTCGCGTACGTACAGACCGACATGATTATGAGCATCGACGGCACGCAGGCCCCCACCCCATCGTGGGGTCTGGACCGCATCGACCAGCGCGCGTTGCCGCTGAACAACTCGTACACCTTCCCGAACGTCACGAACACAGTGACCGCGTGGATCATCGACACCGGCATCCGGATCACCCACCAGGACTTCGGTGGCCGCGCCGCCCACGGACGGGACACAGTGGACGAGGACAACGACGCCACCGACTGCCACGGACACGGAACACATGTGGCCGGTACTGTCGGCGGCACCTCGTTCGGCGTTGCCAAGAGCGTGCAACTCCGGGCCGTACGCGTGCTCAACTGCGCCGGCAGCGGTACCACCACGGACATCGTGCAGGGTATCGACTTCGTGACCGCGCAGCACACCACCCAGCTCATGGTGGCGAACATGAGCCTCGGCGGTGGCGTGAACACCGCGTTGGACAACGCGGTGGCCAACTCGATCGCGGACGGTGTCACCTACGCGATCGCGGCCGGCAACAGCAACATCGACGCCTGCCAGTTCTCGCCGGCTCGTACGCCGACCGCGATCACGCTCGGCGCCACCCAGCAGAACGACGCCCGCGCGTCGTTCTCGAACTTCGGCACGTGCCTCGACCTGTTCGCGCCCGGTGTGAACATCACCTCGGCGTGGATGACGTCGGACACCGCCACCAACACGATCAGCGGTACCTCGATGGCGTCGCCGCACGCCTGCGGTGTCGCCGCGCTGATCCTGGCGCAGAACCCGAGCTTCACGCCTCAGCAGGTACGGGACCGGATGGTTGCCGACTCCACGCTCAACGTGGTGACGAGCCCCGGCACCGGCTCGCCGAACCGGTTGCTGTTCGTGAACAACGGCGGCGGTGGTAACCCACCGGTGACCGTGTTCTCGGACAACTTCGAGACCAGCCAGGGCTGGGTCACCAACCCGAACGGCACCGACAATGCGACCACGGGTGCGTGGGAGCGCGGTGACCCGGAGGCCACCAGCAGTGGCATCACGCTCCAGCTGGGCACCACGACCAGCGGTACCAACGACCTCGTCACCGCTCGCCTGGCCGGCGCCAGCGCGGGTGTGAACGACGTCGACACTGGCACGACCAGCATCCGGGGGCCATCGATCGCGCTACCGGCCACGGGCACGCTGACGCTGTCGTTCAACTACTACCTGGCCCACCTGAACAACGCGACGAACGCGGACTTCTTCCGGGTCTTCGTTGGCAACACGCAGGTGTTCCAGTCGCTCGGTGCGGCCACCAACCGGGCCGGCGCCTGGACGGCGACCTCGGTGAACCTGGACGCCTTCCGCGGTCAGACGATCCAGATCCGGTTCGAAGCCGCCGACGCCGCGACCGCCAGCCTGATCGAGGCCGGGGTCGACGACGTACTGATCACCCAGCAGACCTGACCCACCACACCCGCTGCCCGTCGCGGTACCAACCGCGGCGGGCAGCGCCGCGTCCGGAGAGGCACAATCGATCCCGTGCGTCGACTCCTCCCCCTGGTGCTCCTCGTGCTGCTGCCCGCATGCACCGCCGCCGGGGCCAAGCAGAGCGAGCGGGCCGGGCTTGGCGCTCCGCAGGTCGCCGCGACGCCGTCGACCGCCCCGAGCCCGCAGCCGGTCTCCAGCACCGCACCGAGCCGGGCGTATGCGGTGGGCACCCGCACTCTGAAGCTCAGCAACGGTGCCGACCGTCCACTGCCGACGACGCTCTACTACCCGGCTACCGGCGCGTCCGGCCGAGCCCCGCGCGCCAACGCCACCCCGGCTTCGG
>DASRII010000360.1:0-3597 GCA_035650075.1 Micromonosporaceae bacterium
GCCCGGCCAGCGGCAGCCCGTCCCACACCTGCCGGACATGGTCGGTGGTGACCAGGTCGACCAGCGCGGTGGGCACCGTGCTGGCGATCACCTTCGTGTTGGCCGCCTCGATCATCGGAACCAGCTTCCGCTCGATCGCGGCCAGCGACGCGGCGGAGATCCCGTCCGGCCCGCCGTAGCTATCGCGGGCCTCGTCCAACTGCCGCTCCAGCAGCGCGATCTCGTCCTTGGCCGCGGCGACCTGGTCGTCGTCGGCGACGAACATGTCGCGGGCGTCCGGTCGGGACAGCCGCTCGACCACCACGCGGGTGACGTACTCGTCCAACTCGGCCTGGCCGATCCCGACACACCCGTCACCGAGGCAGGCGTACATGGCCTTGCGGCCCGTGCGTTCGGGCTGCCCGTGCAGCGGGGCGCCACACGGCGAGGTCGCCAGGTAGGTCAGCAGCCAGCGGCGCTTGCCCGGCTTGGTCTTCGCCCGGCCGGGCGTGTCCAGCACCGCGTTCGCGGCGGTGAAGGTACGGGCGTCGACCAGCGGCTTCCAGCACGCCGTGTACGTGGTGCCGTTGTGCACGCGCTGCCCGTTGTAGGCGGCGTTGCGGATCAGGGCGCGGATGCCCTGCCGGCCCCACAGCCGCCCTGCAGGTGACGGCACCTGCCGCCGGTTCAGGTCCTCGACGATCCGGGCGATCGGGTCGTTGCGGGCGACCCTGGCGAACACCTCGCGGACCACCGGCGCGGTCTCCGGGTTCGGGACCTGTTCGGCGAACACCTTCGTGGCCGGGTCGTACCGCCGCAGGTAGCCGTAGGGCACGGCGCCGTGTGGGGTCCCGTTCACCGCGGCAGCGGCCACACCGCGGCGGACCCGCTCACTGCTCCGCTCGGTCTCGTACGCCGCGTCCACCCCGTCCTCGGCGAGCAGCTTCCAGTCCCGCGACCGGCGCACGTCGTACGTCCGGTCGTGGCTGATCACGTGGATGAGGACACCGGCGGTGCGGCATTCGCCGAGCCATCGGAACCAGTCGACCGGTTCGCGGGACCCGCGCGACGACTCCCACAACACCACGACGTCGAGTTGGCCGGCTTGGATGTCGGCGAGCAGCTGCCGCCAGTCCTTCCGTGCCTTCGTGGCGAACCTGCTCGCCGAGCTGCCGTCGTCGTACGACGAGGCGAGCTGCCAGCCTTCGGCCGAGACAGCGGCCAGTCCGGCGGCGAGCTGGTCATCGACGCTCTTGGTCTTGTCCTTGGACTCGCGGCCGTAGACACCGGCCCGGAGAGGTGTTGCGCGACTGGTCATGGGTGTTACCGTACACCTGTAGCGGATGGGAATCTTCGGAATGCCTGCCGCTACCGGGTGACACAGATCGGTGTCACCCGATCAGCGGCCCCGCCAGCCCTGGCACAAGGCGGCCGACGGGGCCTCGACCGGAAGGAAGCCGGCCGTGACGAATACGGTAGACGAGGCACTGGAGGCGGCGCGTACGGCGCTGCGCAAGCTGGACGAGGCGCTGATCGGCGCCCGGTCCGGCAAGGACGAGGCGGTCCGGCAGGCCCGCGAGGCAGGCGACGAGGCGCTGGTCAGCGTCTGGCACTACCTGCTGGCGGTCCAGCAGGCGGAGGCTGAGCGGGCGTTCCGGCTCGGCTTCGAGGACGGCCTGCGTGACCGTGAACAGCACGGTGATGACGACAGCCCGTACGACCCGCGCGACTAGTTGCCGCAAGCAAGGGTGCCCCGGTCGAACAGGCCGGGGCACTGCCACGTAACCGGGCACGGCGTAGGCGCAGTTCATGCGTGCCGGGCGAACGGGGCGAGGTCGGGCAGTTGTGCCACCGGGCCCGGCCAGGCCCGCAGAACGCCACCCAGCGGGACCGCGTGTAAACGAGGCGAAGCCCCTGGGTGACCGACTCCCTGGGGGCTTCGCCGTACGGCCCTACGCCGCCGTCCAGCTTGCGGCGGCGCGTACAGCGGACCGCCGACCGGGTTTCCACGCCGGTCGAGTCATGAGCCGAGCACCAGCTCGGGGAGGTACTCCTCGCGGGCGCAGAGCTGCAGCACCCGGATCTCGCCGACCTCATGCTCGCCCCAGCCGTCCGGTTCGGCGCCATGCTCGACGAACCGGCCGATGCGGGACTCGGCCCACTCGATGGCGCGGTCGAGGCCGGCCTGGTCGGTGTCCGCGGCGACGTACAGCACCGCCCCGGTGCCGACGTCCCGATGATGCAGCAGCTGGAGCACGGCGACGTACTCGGGCGGCATGTCGGGTTGACGGACCACCATCGGTGGGCCGTCGAGGAGGACGGCGAAGTCGATCACGTCGGTCATGAGCCGAGCACCAGCTGGACGTTGCCGCCGCGGATGCGGATGGACTTCTTCATGATGGCCAGCAGCATCTGGTCGAGCTGCGAGGTGCCGGCCTCGATCTTCAGCACGATGGGCTTCTGCTCACCACCACCACCACCGGCGGCGAATGCGCTGCGGAGTGCACGGTTGGGGATGATCCGGCCGGGTCGATCGAACTCGGCGACCTCGGGGCCATGCTCGCCGACCAGATACGACACCTTCGGAACGACCGGGCCACCCTCGGCGCGGGCGTTGATGCCGCCCTCGAAGTTGCCGGTGCTCTTGCGGGTGATGATGTCGTTGTAGGTGATGTTCCGGCGGGTGATCGTCACCGTGCGAGACACGTTCGGGATGAGGATCAGCTGCACGGCGAGCGCATGCGCCTCGCGCTTGCTGAGGCCCATCTTCACGGCGAGCCGCTCGAATGCCGCCCGCGACAGCCCGGCCTTGGTCGCGACCGCCTTGTTGCTGGCGCCGGCCGCGTCCATCGCCTCGGTCTGACGGTTCGCGGCCTCGGCGAGCTGGTTCAGCGCGGTGCGGTTCGCGCGGCCCTTCTCGCTGGAGATGTCCAGCGTCCGGCCGTTCTGCCTGATCGAGGCGGTCGCGTCGTCCAGCGCGGCCTCGTACCCGATGGCGGCGTTGCTCGCGGACAGCGCCCTGCTCGACCACTGCATCATGGCCGCGATCGTGCTGGAGAACTGCGCCTTCTGCCGCGACAGCGCGTCACGGACGGCCGTCAGCGGCCCGACCGTGCCGGTCGCCGTGGTGCTCAGCCCGGCCATCGCCCGCGCGTTCTTGCTGACCGTGCCGGCCGCCGCGACCATCGCCGCACCCGTGTTGTCCGACTCGCCGCCGACCGCGGCCAGACCGTCCTTGACGATGCCGAGGCCGTGGCCCAGCGGGTTGAGCGAGTTCTTCACCGCGCCGACCACGTCGGAGAAGGTGACCATCCCGCCGGTCGCGTCGTGCACGAACTCCTTGAAGTCCGAGATCCCCTTCGCGACCTTGTTCAGCCCGCCGATCACCTCCAGCGCCTCACGGGTCATGTCGCCCAGCGCGCGGGTCATTCCGGCCAGCGCCTCCGGGTTCGCCTTCACCGAGTTGGCGAGGTTCGTCATGCCGGTGGCGATGTCACCGATGGCCGTGTTCAGCGCCGGACCCATAGCGTCGAGCACTCCGCTGAAGGCGTCCGTGACCGGCGCGATCGCGGGCTCCAGCCGCTCCAACGCACGGCCGGTCTGATCGACGAACCGGTC
>DASRII010000361.1:0-13265 GCA_035650075.1 Micromonosporaceae bacterium
CCGGCGCCGATCACCTTCTTGCCCGCCGGGCAGGTGGCGGTCGCTGACGCGAATGTGGAATCAGCCGGTGCGGCAGAGCTGGCCTGAACGATTTCGTGGCCCGTCACGCCGCTAGCGCAGATCGCCCAAGCCGTTATGTACCACGATCCTCCGTAACCGGGTACATCCTCGTTTGCCGTCGCCCACATCGAGTTGGCAGGCATACCCGACGGAGCTGGATTGAGGGCACCCAGCTGCACACTGTGTCCACCGCCGACTATGTCCGCCCCACCGCCAAGAATCTTGGTGCCGGCCGGGCAGACAGCGTTTGCTCCCTTGAAGCTCTCTGAACCACGCTCCGGGCTGATGGCGGTGACGACGACGAGACCAGTGACCGCCGACGCGGATGTGGCGATCGTGACGGGCGCGATTGCCCCGGACAGCGCAATGGCGAGCAGAAGCATTGGCCGAAACTTGCGGCTCCGTCCCAATTGATGCATGTTACTCCTTTCGTAGTTACTTGCGATGACGCTGGTCAGCCGCCCTCAGCCGAAGCCCGCCGATTCAGCCATGCCGGCAAAGGCGCGAGAGCCGCCCAGACAAGCGATCCCGGCCGGCGCCGCCACGTGCAGTGTGGCCGGTCCGGTGCTGTCCGGAGATATCTCGGACAGCTGGCCTCGCCGGGACAACGGCGTCGACACCGCCTTGGTCTCGACATTGACCGCCGTGGTGACCCAGGGGCTGCCACCCTGGTCCGGTACAACCCCGACTGGCTGCCTCGGCATGACTGGGTAGGATGCAACGGCGTGTCCGGCCGAGTCGGACACCGTCACATGCCATCGCGAGGTACGACACGGATGAGCGACGTTCGGCCTGCCCTCTCCGAGTTCGGCGACGAGCTACGGCGCCTGAGATCGCTGGCTGGTTCACCATCGCTCAACCAGCTCGTTGAGCACAGCGCCGGCCTCCAGTGGCCGCTGCACCGATCGACCATCAGCGACAAGCTCAACGGGAAGTCGCTGCCGGACTGGAACTTCGTGGTCTCATTCGTGCGAACGTGTGAGGCGTACGCCGAAAAGGCCGCAGCGCCGCTGCACCCCAACGACGTGGATCTCGCGCGATGGGACATGCTGCACCTGCGCGCGATGCGCGCCCTCGATGAGTCCCGCGGTGAGCGCCACATCACCAGGGTGGTTCAACGCGAGATGGCCAGGCGGACCGCCCGGACGGACACCCTCTTGGCAGAGGCGGACCCAGCGATGGTGCCGCGTCAGCTTCCGATCGCGCTGCGGACACTCTCGGGCCGCGCGACCGAGCTGGCCGAGTTGACCGCGATCGCCAGCAACCTGGATCAGTCGGCCGCGATGGTGACTATCGACGGGATGGCTGGCGTAGGAAAGACCACCCTTGCGGTGTGCTGGGCCCATCAGTACGTCCACTGGTTCCCCGACGGCCAGCTCTACCAGGACCTACGCGGGTTCGACTCGACCGGTTCGCCCACGCCGCCGGCCGAGGCACTGCGGACGCTGCTGGAAGCGCTCGCGGTGGCGCCTGAGCGGATCCCCACCACACTGGACGCGATGGTGGGTCTGTATCGCACCTTGGTGGCCGGTAGGCAGATCCTGGTGATCCTTGACAATGCCCGCGACGCCGAGCAGGTGCGACCATTGCTGCCGGGCGATCCCATGGTGCTGGCCGTGGTGACCAGTCGTAATCGGCTCACCGGCCTCGTCGCTGCCCACGGCGCGCACCCGATCACCCTGGGCCCGTTGAGCCAGGCCCAGGCACGGGACCTGCTGACCGACCGCCTCGGCCGTGACCGGGCCGCCCACTCTTCAGCCGCCGTCGACGAGATCATCGATTCTTGCGGCCGACTGCCGCTGGCCCTGTCGATCGTGGCTGCCCGTGCCACCACATATCCGAAACTAACGCCGGCCGCGATGGCCGCCGAGCTACGCGACAGCGCTACCCGGCTGGACGCGCTGGACGCCGGAGACGCGGTCGCCAATGTGCGCTCCGCGTTCTCCTGGTCATACCAGCGGCTCAGCGATCCGGCCGCCCGGCTGTTCCGCCTGCTTGGTCTGCACCCAGGTCCTGACTTCGACGTGCCGACTGCAGCAAGCCTGGCCCGCCAACCGGAGGTCACCCGCCACCTGGCCGAACTCGCCCGGGCCCACCTCGTCACCGAACCGACAACCGGCCGGTACGCGTTACACGACCTGCTCCAGGCGTATGCGGCCGAACTGGCCCACGCGCAAGAGAGCCAGGCTCAACAGCGCGACGCGCTGGGCCGAATGCTGGACCACTACGTGCAAACCGCGCAGGCCGCCGCTTCCCTGCTCAGCCCGCGCCGGGAGGTGGTCGCCGCCGCCGACGGCGCGGCACAGGGCTTCGCCAATCACGACGAAGCCCAACGGTGGTTCACCGCGGAGCGACCAGCCCTGCTCGGTGCCGTCACGTTAGCGGCCGACTGGGGGTTTACGGAGCTCGCATGCCAACTGGCCTGGATCGTCAGCGGGCTGCTCGATCTACGCGCGCGATGGCAGGAACGCACAAACGTGCAACAAGTCGCGCTGGCCGCGGCGCAGCGCTCAGGCGACCGGCCATGGCAGGCGCGCATCCACCGCGACCTCGTCATCACCCTCGCCCTGCAAGACCAACTCGACCAAAGCCTGACCCACGCGGAGACTTCCCTTCACCTCGACGCCGAACTCGGCGACGAATACGGCCAGGCTCGCACCCACAGCGCGATCTGCCTACTCATGGAGCGCTGGGGTCGATACCCCCAAGCCCTCGAGCACGCCCAAGTCAGCCTCGACCTGTTCCTACGCACGGCCAACAAGTCCGCCCAAGCCTACGCATTCAACACCCTCGGCTGGTACCAAGCCCTCGCCGGCTCCCACCGCGAGGCCCTAGCCAACTGCCGCCATGCCATCGACCTGCTCAGTCACCTCGGCGACCACGGCGGCGAAGCAACCGCTTGGGACAGCCTCGGATTCGCCCACCACCACCTCGGCAATCACACTGAAGCCATCCGCTGCTACCAACACGCCATCGAACTCTTTCACAAAGTAGGAAACCGATACTTCGAAGCCAGCACACTAGACCACCTCGGCGACGCCCACCACGCCCTCGGCCACGACGACCACGCTCAGCAGGCCTGGCGACAGAGCCTGACCGTCCTCGACGAGGTACAACCGTCGGAGGCCGAGGCGGTCCGGGCCAAACTCGACCGTTCGGACAGCCGCCAGTAGGTGACGATCATCAACGCCGCGCCCCGACCATGGTAGGGAGCGCCCAGGCGATCGTCTTGTATGGAAACGACAGCGGCGCTGACCGAGCCGGCCCGCGCCGCATCAGCCGCACGCGTCGGGTGGTGCACGATCAGCGGTCCCTGTCGTATTGGTCGATCATGGCGAGGTCGGTGCGGATCTGCACGTATTCGACCGTGATGGTCGCGACCCTGGTCGTGGGCTGCCGATCGCCGCGGCCCGCGGCGAGTTCGATCTCTTTGCGGGCGCAGTCCAGGTTGCCCGCCCGAACGTGTGCCGCCGCCAGCGTCGTGCGCGCCTGCTGGAGCACGCTCGACTCGCCGAGCTCCAACGCGATATATACACGGCCCGCTCGGCGTAGGTCCTCGCCCGGCCCGGCTCGCCGCGCCGCAGCCACATCTCGGCGGTCGCGTCGAGGTGCCGGCCGCACAGGACGCGGCGGTCCGCGCCGATGAGCTGGTCGGCCTGCGCGAGGTGGTCCTCGGCGGTGGCGTAGTCATTTCGATCGAGGTAGTACCGTGCCGCGTTGAGCAGCAACTCGGCCAGCTGCTTGGAATGCGTGCGCGAGCCACCGCTACCGCCTCGTCGATGGCCTCCAGGCTCTCGACCAGCTTCCCATGCCGGCGATAACAGCCTGCGAGCCCATTGAGTGGCGTGATCACTTGGCCCGGATCGGTCCTTTGGCGCGCCAGTGACAGCGCTTGCGTGTAGTGCTTGTATGACTCGCCGGTGTTGCCCGAGTCGGCGTAGGCGCTGGCGAGGTTGACGGTCAGGCTCTTGACCCGGTCGCGTTTGCGGAGCAGGCGCGCGAAGTCTAGCGCGACGTGGAACGTGGCGATGCCTTGCGGGAACATGAGGCGGGCTACATAGGACCGGCCAAGCGCGTTGAGGTTCACCAGCTGGTGCTCGTCGTCCACGAGCTTGTCCCGCAGGACCTCACGTTGGCCGGTGGTCTGGTAGTCCACTGTGGATCGTGGGCCCGGAGCCTACGTGCGGTGGTACTGGCGGACCAGGTCCTCCACCCGCGCCCGCAACGCCAGGAACGCCGGGTCACGTTTGGCATGCAGGTCACGGTCGCTGGGCAGGTCTACTTGCAGGTCGGCGGCGATCCGGCCGGGGTGGCTGGCCAGGACGACGACGCGCTCGCCGAGGAACACCGCCTCCTCCACGTCGTGCGTGACCATCAGCACCGTGGTACCGGTGTCCCGCCAGATGCGGCGCAGCAACAGCTGCATGTCCTCCTTGGTCTGCACGTCCAGCGCACCGAACGGCTCGTCGAGAAGCAGAACCTCCGGCTCGCAGGCGAGAGCCCGAGCGATCGCCACCCGCTGCCGCTGCCCGCCGGACAACTGCCGGGGCAGCGCGTGGCGCAGCCCGGTGAGCCCGGTCTCGTCGAGGTACCAGGTGACGCGGCAGGCCAGGTCCGACGGTGGGATCGGCAGCAGTTCCAGCCCGAAGGAGACGTTGCGCTCGACCGTCCGCCACGGGTAGACGGTATCGGCCTGGAACACCAGGCCGCGCTCCGGTCCCGGCCCGGCCACCGGACGGCCGTCGAGTCGGACCTCCCCGGTGGACGGACGCGCCAACCCCGCGATCAGCGCGAGCAGGGTGGACTTGCCTGAGCCGCTCGCGCCCACCACGCACACGAACGCGCCCTTGTCGACCCGCAGGTCGACGCCGTCGAGGGCGTGGACCGGTCCGCCCCTGCGGCGGAACGTCTTCCCCACCCCCACGAGCTCGAGCATCATGGCACCCAACGCCCGGTGCGGTCGCGCAGCAACCGCAGGAGGACATCGGTCGCGACGCCGATCGCGGCGATGACGACGAGCGTGGCGAAGATGCGGTCCGTCTGGGTGAACCGCTGGGAGAGCAGGATCCGTTTACCGAGACCCTGTTCGCTGTTGACCAGTTCGGCCACCACCACGAGGTTCCAGGCGGCCGCGGCGTTGACCCGTACCGCGTCGATCATGCCCGGCAGTGCGTGAGGCACGATCACCTTGCGCAACACCTCGTTGCGCCGCGCGCCGAGCGTGTACGACACGTCGATCAGCGCACCTGGCACCTGCCGTACGGCGTCGGCGGTCATCAACATATTGAAGAACACCGTGCCGATGAAGATGAGCGCCACCTTGGGTGGTTCGTCGATGCCGAGCCAGATCAGCAGCAGCGGCGTGAACGCGGCGGCCGGCAGGTACCGCAGCAGCCCGCTGACCGGCTCGAGCGCCGCGCGCCCGGCCTGGAAGCTGCCCATCACGATGCCCAGCGGGACGGACACCGCGACGGCGAGCCCGAACCCGACCAGGACCCGCCGGACGCTGGCCCACGCGTCCGCCGCGAGCTGCCCGGAGCGCGCCATCTCCCAGCCGGCGGACGCGACCGCGCCCGGCGAGGGCAGGAACCGCGGATCCACCGCGCCGGAGGAGCCCAGCGCGACCCAGACCGCCACCGGAGCCACCACCGAGAGCATGACGAGGACGGTGGTGGCCCGGCGGGAGATCGGCGCGCGGATGGCCAGCAGCGCCGGTGCGCGTGGCCGTGGCTGCCGCCGCGGCAGCGGTGGCCAGCGCATCCTGTCCACTGTGGACATCGTCATCCCACTGCGACCTTCACGAAGCTGCGGCCTTCACGAAGCTGCGGCCTTCACGAACCTGTCGTCCAACAGGCCGTCCAGCGACGGCTTGGTGGCGACCAGCTTCGTGCCGACGAGGAAGTCCGCGATCTTTCCGGCCTGGAAGTCCAGGTTCGCCGGGGTGCTTCCGGACGAGAACGCCGCCAGGTTGTCCGCGCGCGTGAAGATGGTGGTCCCGGAGTCGTAGGTCCGGTAGTCCGCGGACGTGACCC
Organism: Micromonosporaceae bacterium; assembly: GCA_035650075.1. Classification (GTDB taxonomy): domain Bacteria; phylum Actinomycetota; class Actinomycetes; order Mycobacteriales; family Micromonosporaceae; genus DASSUC01. The sequence goes on from DASRII010000361.1 coordinate 6,093, forward strand.
CGGCCTTCGCGGCCATGATGTCGATGGCCCGGTCGGGGTTGGCTTTGATCCAGTCGAGCGTGTCGAACCACGTCTGTACCAACGCCTGCACCTCCGTCGGATGGTCCCGGACGAAGGCCGAGCCGAACACGAGGTGGTCCGGGATGGCGCCGGGAAAGTCCTTCGACGTCGCGATCGCGCGGCTGCCGGGCCGGCCGAGCGCGGCGGTGGTGAACGGTGCGAACACGCCGACCGCGTCCACCTGGCCGGCGGCGAAGGCGGCCGCCGCCGCGTCCGTCAACAGTGGAGTGAACTGGATGTCCGCTTCGGAGAGTCCGGCCCGTTCGAGAGCCAGCAGAAGCAGGTAGTGGTCGACGGTGCCCTGCTCGGCGGCGACCTTCTTGCCCTTCAGGTCGGCCACACTGGAGATGCCGTCCCGCGCGATGATCTGGTCGTTGCCGGTCGAGTTGTCGTTGACCAGAACGATCGTCTGCTTCGCGCCACCGCTCACGCTCGACAGCGTGTCGTTGAGCGTCTGGCTGTTCGCGTCGAGGTTGCCGGTCGCCAGCGCGGTCAGGCTGTCGGTGTAGCTGTCGAAGTAGGTCAGGTTCACCGTGAGGTTGTTCTTCGCGAACAAGCCCTGTTCCTCGGCGACCTGCCACGGAAACCAGCCGGGCCAGGCGCTGAAGCCCAGGCGCACCGAGACGGGTGCCCCCGGCGCCGGGGTCGCCGGTTGCGTGCACGCCGCGAGTGAGGCGACCAGAAGCAGTGCGGCGAAGTGTCGACGATTCATGTAGTCCTCCGGGGAAGGTGTCCCGCACGTACCAGGCAGCCGAGCGTGTCGCAGATGACGCGCGTGGCTATCAACGAGGTGATGTCGGCGTTGTCGTACGGCGGCGAACATTCGACGATCTCGATGCCAGCCAGCGGCCGCTCGGCCACGAGCTGGATGAACTTGAGCACCTCACGCGGCAGGAACCCACCGGGCTCCGGCCACCCGGTGCCGGGCACGAACGCCGCGTCGAGGCAGTCGACATCGAAGCTGAGCCACACCGCCTCGGCACCGTCCCAGGCGACCTCCAGCGCCCTGGTGGCCGCCGCCTCGATACCCATCTCCACGCAGTCGGTGACGGTCATGATGGTGGTACCGCGTTCCCGTCCCACCCGGACGCCGGGCCGGGGGGCCTGCCAGCCACCGATGCCGATCTGCACCAGGTTGCGCGGGGGCACGTTGGGCAGGTCGGTGGCGTGGAACCACGGCGTGGTGTGCATCCGCTCGTCGAGGTCGGTCTCCTGCGTGTCGACGTGCCGGTCGAAGTGGATGATGCCGAGGTTGCCGCCGAGATGCTGGGCGACGCCCCGCACCGTGGGATAGCCGATGGAGTGGTCGCCGCCGAGTACCACCGGCAGCGCCCCACTCGCGTAGACATGGGCCACCGCCTTGGTGATCTGGTCGAACGTCTTCTCGATGTTCGCCGGGATCGTGAAGACATCACCGACATCGGCGATCGTGATCGACTCACGCAGGTCGACGCCGAGCTCGAAAGAGTACGGCCCGTAGAGCGCCGAGATCCGCCGGATGCCCTGCGGCCCGAACCTGGTGCCCGGACGGTACGTCGTGCCACCGTCGAACGGCGCGCCGAGAACCGCCACGTCATACTCGCCACAGCGCCGTACGTCCTCGAGGTACGGCGCCTTGAGGAACGTGTTGATGCCCGCGAAGTGTGGCAACTCTCCCCGGGAGAACGTCGGGATCCGACGGTCCACTATGGAGTCCGCACCGGGCAGGCCGAGCTCCAGCCCGCGCGCGACCTCCTCCTCCCACTTCGCCGTCGGTAGTTCGGCCTCGCGGGCGACGGCGTAGGCGGCCTCCGGACCGTAGGGCACCAATGCGACACCTCTCGAAACGGTGCCCGGCCGCGGGAGCAGCCAGGCAACCAGCTGTCTCCCGGGCTTTTGTCCCGCCGTGGAGCGCCGCGGGGCGGCGCCTGCGCCTCTCGGACCAGACCCGCTCGCAATCGGGCGGCGGAACCCTAGGCGCGCCTCACCGGGGTGGTGAGTCGACGTCGAGTAAAGGACGGCACGGTTACCTTCGGGATACCACGGATGTTGCGGGCACGTGTCCAAGTCCTCACTGCTGTGACGACCACGCGTGTGACGCGGCGTCCAGGTGATTGCGTACCGCGCGGGCGTCGCCGAGCGCGGTGACGAGGAACGCCGGGCCGGCCAGCGGGAACACGGCCCGATCCGGCGCGGCCAGCGGGGCGTGGGCGGCCGACAGGTTCACGGCCAGCAGCGAACCGGCCGCCCGGTGCCCGCCCAGCACCGCCGGACCGTCCCACCCCGGGGCGTGCGGGCCGACGGCGAGGCCGTGGTGGTACAGCGGCCGGCCGGCGCGACGCACGACGGTGGTGAGGCGGGCGTCCCCGGGATCCTCGCCGTGCCGGCCGCAGACCAGCTCGTCGCGCCATAGCAGGCGTGCGGTCGACGCCAGGTCCACTGTGGAACTCACCTCGTGGTCGCACCGCGCGGCCGCCACGAGGGGCTCCGGCAGCCAGCACAGCACCGCGCCGTCGGCGACCGAGGCCGTGACGGTGAACCGGGACGGTCCGCGTCCGGGCAGCGCCACCGTCGCCTCGACGGTGCGCACGCACAGCCGCGCACCCGGCCGCACGTCGATCTCGAGGCGGAGGTCGTCGCCGCCGAGCGGTCCGGCCGCACCGCCGACCAGGTGGATCTCGTCAGGACCGGTGCGGCGCAGCAGCAGCGGAGCCTCGCTGCGCAACACCGCCAGCCGCGTCGCTCCCGCGTCGGCCGGCTCCGCCACCACCCGCGCGGTGGCCCGGATCATCCGGCGACAGCCGCCCGCACCCACGCGGTCACCGGCCCGGCGTGCGGATCCTCCACAAGGGACAGGAACACGGTGGGCAGGTCCCCGCGGCGCGTCGCGGCATCCCGCGCCATGACGTCGAGGTCGGCGCCGACCCTTGGCGCGAGGTCGGTCTTGTTGATGACGAGCAGGTCGGCCACGGTCACGCCGGGCCCACCCTTGCGCGGCACCTTGTCGCCGCCCGCGACGTCGATGACGAAGATCTGCCGGTCGGCGAGTCCGCGGCTGAACGTCGCCGTCAGGTTGTCTCCACCGCTTTCGACCAGGACGAGATCCAGCGGACCGAGCGACTGCTCCAGATCCGCGACCGCGTCGAGGTTGGCGGCGATGTCGTCGCGGATCGCGGTGTGCGGGCAGCACCCGGTCTCCACCGCGCGGATCCGCTCCGCCGGCAACACACCGTTGCTCAGCAGGAAGTCCGCGTCCTCGGTGGTGTAGATGTCGTTCGTCACTACCGCGAGGCGCAGCTCGCCGGCGAGCTGGCGGCACAGTGCGGCCACGAGCGCGGTCTTCCCCGAGCCGACCGGACCACCGATGCCGACTCGCAGCGCACGTTCACGAGGCAAAGAGACGCACCTCCCAACTGGCATGAACCTCCGCGCCGATGTCCAGCAACGGTGCGCCCGCCGCCGGCAGAGCGTCCGGCGGGTCGGTGGCATGAGCGGCCGCCCGGGCCGCGGTCCGGTCACACTCCTCCGCCATGCTCGCCAGCATCGCCTGCACAGCGTACGGATCCAATCCCAACAGCCGCACGGCCGCCGACGCCGGCCCGGCGACCGACCCGTACCCGGCGAGCTGTGCCGCCTGCCGCGGCCCGAGCCCGGCGGCGCGGGCGACCACGCCGAGCGCGACGGCATGGTGCGAGCCACCCGGCGCCGTGATCGCGAACATCGCCCGCGCGGCGCGCAGCAGAGCGCGGCCCTGGGCGCGGGACGCGCGGCGGACAGCCGGGGACGGGGTCCGCGCGTCGAGCTCGGCGTCCAGATCTTCCACAGTGGACATGCCGTGGCACGCGGCCGCGGCGAAGGCCGCCGCCACGAGTCCGGCGGTGGCCAGCCGTCCCCGGAGGAACGCGCCCAGGCTGTCCACATCGGACACCACGCCGGACGCCACCGCGGCCTCGACCCCGCCCGAGTGCGCGTGCCCGCCCGCCGGCAGCCGACCGTCGGCCAGCATGAGCACCATCGTGGACGCGGTCATCAGAACAGGAAGTACCGCTGGGCCATCGGCAGTTCGGTGGCTGGCTCGGGCTCGACCACCGCACCGTCGACGCGAACCGTGAACGTGTCCGGCTCCACCTCGATGCGCGGCGTCGCGTCGTTGAGCGGCAGGTCGGCTTTCCCCCGCCGCCGCACGTCGGCGACCGGCACGAGCCTGCGCCGCACCGCCAACCGGTCCGCGAGGCCGTCGTCGAGCGCGGCCGGAGCCACGAACGCCAGGCTCGTCGCCGGAGCCGCCGCACCGTACGCGCCGAACATCGGCCGCGGCAGGACGGGCTGCGGCGTGGGGATCGAGGCGTTCGCGTCCCCCATCGCGGCCCAGGCGATCATCCCGCCCTTGAGCACCGCGTGCGGGCGCACCCCGAAGAACTTCGGTTCCCAGAGGACGAGGTCCGCGAGCTTGCCGCGTTCGACCGACCCGACCTCGGCGTCGATGCCGTGCGCGACCGCGGGGCAGATCGTGTACTTGGCGACGTATCGGCGGGCACGCGCGTTGTCGGCCGGCCCGTCGCCGGGCAGCGCCCCGCGCCGGGCCTTCATCACGTGGGCGGTCTGCCACGTCCGGATGACGACCTCGCCGACGCGTCCCATCGCTTGCGAATCCGAGCCGATGATGGAGATCGCGCCGAGATCGTGCAACAGGTCCTCGGCAGCCATTGTGGACGGTCGGATGCGGCTGGACGCGAACGCCAGGTCCTCCGGCACGCTCGGGTTGAGGTGGTGGCAGACCATCAGCATGTCGAGGTGCTCGGCGAGCGTGTTGGTGGTGTACGGCCGCGTCGGGTTCGTGGAGGACGGCAGCACGTTCGACTGGCTCGCGACGGTGATGATGTCGGGCGCGTGGCCGCCGCCGGCGCCCTCGGTGTGGTACGCGTGGATGGCCCGTCCCGCGATCGCCCGCAACGTCTCCTCGACGAACCCGGCCTCGTTGAGCGTGTCCGTGTGGATGGCCACCTGAACTCCGGAGGCGTCCGCCACCGTCAGGCACGCGTCGATCGCGGCGGGCGTCGTCCCCCAGTCCTCGTGGAGTTTGAAACCACCGGCACCGCCGCGCAGTTGTTCCCACATGGCCTCGCCCGAGACCGTGTTTCCCTTGCCCAGCAACAAAACGTTGACCGGCCACGGGTCGATCGCCTCCAGCATGCGCGCGAGGTGCCAGGAGCCGGGCGTGACCGTGGTCGCCTTGGTGCCCTCGGCCGGCCCCGTGCCGCCACCGATGAGCGTCGTGATCCCGGCGGCCACCGCCTCCTCGATGATCTGCGGGCAGACGAGATGCACGTGGCAGTCCACGGCACCGGCGGTAAGGATGCGCCCGTTGCCGGCGAGGATCTCGGTGGCGGGTCCGATGACGAGGTCGGGGTGGACACCGTCCATTGTGTCTGGATTACCGGCCTTGCCGAGCGCGACGATGCGGCCGTCGCGGATGCCGACATCGGCCTTGACGACGCCCCAGTGGTCCAGCACGACCGCGCCGGTGATGACCGTGTCGGGCGTGCCCTCGCCGCGGGTCGCGCGGGACTGGCCCATCGACTCGCGGATCACCTTGCCGCCACCGAAGACCGCCTCGTCCCCGCCCGCGCTGCGGTCCTCCTCGACTTCGATCAGCAGGTTCGTGTCCGCGAGGCGGATCCGGTCACCGGTCGTCGGCCCGTAGAGCGCGGCATAACGCCGGCGGTCAATCATCGAGGCGCCCTCCGCACTCGCCGCGCAGGCCCGCGACCACCCGCCGGCCGCCGAGCGGGACCAGCTCGACCTCCCGGGAGATGCCGGGCTCGAAGCGGACGGATGTCCCCGCGGGTATGGCGAGCCGGTGGCCCCACGCGGCGCTGCGGTGGAACTCGAGAGCCGGATTGGCCTCGGCGAAGTGGTAGTGGGACCCGACCTGAACCGGACGGTCCCCGGTATTGGTCACGGTCAGCCGCCGTACCGGACGGCCGCCGTCGACGACGACCGGGCCATCCCCGAAAAGGATCTCGCCCGGAATCATGGGATGGGCTCGTGGACGGTGATGAGCTTGGTGCCGTCCGGAAACGTCGCCTCCACCTGCACCTCCGTCAGCATCTCGGGAACGCCGTCGAGTACGTCCGCCCGCGTGAGCACGTGCCTGCCGGCCTCCATGAGGTCGACCACCGTCCGGCCGTCGCGCGCACCCTCCAGCAGGAACGCGGTGATGACCGCGGTGGCCTCGGGATAGTTCAGGCGCAGCCCGCGATCCCGCCGCCGCAGCGCGAGGTCGGCGGCCACGTGCACGAGCAGTCGCTCCTGCTCATGGCGGGAAAGATGCACCGACGGATCGTGGCACGAACGGGTTTCGGGCCTGTTACGCGGCAGGCGTCCCGTCGGCGTCGCGCGGCCGTGCGGGAGGGCGCCTGGCCCACCACCACCACGCCAGGGCGGTCGCCGCGCCGAGCGCGATGGCGACACCGGGCAGGACCTTCCCGAACAGGGCCCAGCCAGCGCCGCCGACGACACCCGCGGCCAGCAGGAACGGAACCGCGCAGCACAGGGCGCATACCAGGCCCGTGAGCCCACCCAGGCCGCCCGGCAGCAGGCGGCGCAGTCTGTCGATCATGTGTGGTCTCCCCGGTCGAGGTCGGCGAACGGCAACGGGCAGCAATCGGTGGTGGCGCAGGCGGTCAGGTCGTCGCATCCCGCGTCGATCGCGGTACGCAGTGCCCCGGCGATGACCCGCAGATCGGCGATCTTGGCCTCGATCTCGGCGAGCTTGGCCCGGGCGCGCGAGTGCAGCCCCCGGTCGGGACGGCGTCCGTGCCGGTGCCGGCCGAGATCGACCAGCTCGGCGACCTTGTCGAGGGTGAACCCGAGCCGCTGCGCGGTCTTGATCACGCGAAGCACGGTCCGCGCCTCGACCGGGTAGAGCCGGTGCCCGCCCGGACCGCGCCGCGGCTCGGCCAGCAGTCCACGGCGCTCGTAGTAGCGGAGGGTCTGCGGGTTGACGCCGGCCGCGACGGCCAACTCGCCGCTGCGTTTGGGGGAAACGACCGCAACCAGGGCCGGCGTTTGACCGCCGCGCTGCGCGAACACGGTTTACGGGTGTTCGTCGACGAGGACGATATCGACTAC
>DASRII010000362.1:0-3239 GCA_035650075.1 Micromonosporaceae bacterium
CGTCACGACCTTCGCGGCCTCGGCGCTCATGCCCGCGAAGGCGGTGCCGGACTTGATGCCGAGCAGCAGCGCGACGAGCGAGCCGGCGCCGACCATCTGCGCGAGCAGGTAGAAGATCGAGACCGTCACCGTAGAGACGGCCGCGGCGGTGCGCACCGGAGGCTGGCGCATGCGGAAGGCCAGCACGTCGGCCATCGTGTACTTGCCGGAGTTGCGCAGCATCTCCGCCACCAGCAGCAGCGCCACCAGCCAGGCGACGAGGAAGCCGATCGAGTACAGGAAGCCGTCGTACCCGTTCAGCGCGATGATGCCCGCGATGCCGAGGAACGAAGCGGCGGACATGTAGTCGCCGCCGATCGCCATACCGTTCTGGAAACCGGAGAACGAACGGCCACCGGCGTAGAAGTCGGTGGCGTTGCGGGTCTGCCGGCTGGCCCAGAACGTGATGCCCAGCGTGATGATCACGAAGACGATGAACAGCGTGATCGTGATGTTCCGGGTCGTGGCGGCACTGGCCGCCGCGAGGATCATCGGACGTCCCCGGATTCGATGCGGGCGCGCAGCGACTCGGCGGCCGGGTCGAGCCGCCGGCTCGAGTACCGCTCGTAGAGCCACGCGATCAGGAACGTCGAGACGAACTGCAGCAGTCCGAAGACCAGCGCCACGTTGATGTGCCCGACGATCTTGGTGCTCATGAAGTCCCGCGCGTACGCGGAAAGGATGACGTAGAGCGCGTACCACAGGAAGAACGCGACGGTCATCGGAAACACGAACCCGCGCAGAGCCTTGCGGAGCCCAGCGAACTCACGAGAGTTCTGCACGTCGACGTATGACGAGGGGGACCTCGGAGGAGCATCCGTGGTCATATCTGGTCACCACCTTCTTACAGGCGAGCGTTGGCCGCACCGTAGGAACGGCGGTACCCAGGCGGAAGTAACGATCACTCCGGCTGCTTCCGTTTGCGCCGAACGGACCGCCACGTGCGCCGAGTGGCCCGGTGGGTACCGGTGAGCGGAGAGTCAGTAGCGAAGGGCGTCCGGCGCGTGCAGGCGCAGCATCGTCGCCCCCACCGACGTCGGCACTCGGCGCCGCGTCGCCTTGGAAACCGCGACCATCACCGCGAACGCCAGCGGTACCGTCCACGCCGCCGGCTGCTGAACGAGCGTGGCGGTCCAGCCGGTCATCGGCACGCCGAACACGGTCAGCAGCACCGCGCCGGCCGCGGCCCCGCCTCCGGCGAGGATACCGGCAGCGGCGCCGATGTCGGTCAGACCGCGCCACCAGATCCCGAGCACGAGCAGCGGGCAGAAGCTCGACGCGGCGACCGCGAACGCCAGACCGACCACTCTGGACACATCGAGGCCGGCGACGTTGAGCGCGAGGATGACCGGTACCGCGCCGCCGAGGACCGACGACACCCGGAAGTCGCGTACCGAGCCGCGGCCCAACACATCCGTCGACAACACGCCGGCCACGCTCGTCAGCAGACCGGACGAGCTCGACAGGAAGGCCGCGAACGCCCCGGCCGCCACGAGCGCGCCGAGCATCTGCCCGGTCGTTCCGCCGCCGAGCGCCGCCGAGGGCAGCAGCAGTACGACGGCGTCCGTCCGCCCGGTCATCAACAGCTGCGGTGTGTAGATGCGGCCCAGGACGCCGTACAGCGTAGGGAACAGATAGAACATCCCGACGAGACAGAGCACCACCAGCGTCGTGCGGCGGGCGGCGGCGCCGTCGGGATTGGTGTAGAAGCGCACGAGTACGTGCGGCAGCCCCATCGTGCCCAGGAAGGTGGCCAGCATCAGCGAGTACGTGGCGAACAGTCCCCGGTCCCCGCTCGCGTCACCGGGCAGCAGCCAGTCCAGCCCGTCGTCGTAGTCCACGTTGGACACCCGGGGCACCGGGTCGCCCGCGGCGAAGTGGAGCTTATCGTTGGGACGTACCTCCACTGTGGACCCATCGGCTCGGGTGAGGGTCGCGGCGTGCTCGACCACGACGGTGGTCGGCGCGGTGAAGGTGACGCCGGCGGGGGAGGCCACCTCGGGACGCCCGGCGGCCTGCCAGTGCAGCACGAGGAAGATGACCGGTACCGCGAGCGCGGTCAGCTTGAGCCAGTACTGGAACGCCTGCACGAAGGTGATCGACCGCATGCCGCCCAGCGCCACGTTCGCGGTGACGACCGAGCCGACGAGCAGCGCGCCGAGATAGTACGGCGCCCCGGTCACCGTGGCGAGCGTGAGCCCGGCGCCCTGCAGTTGCGGCACGAGGTAGAGCCAGCCGATGAACACCACGAACGCGGTAGCCAGCTTGCGCAGCCGGCGCGAACGCAGCCGCGCCTCGCAGAAGTCCGGCAGGGTGAACGCCCCGGACCGGCGCAGTGGCGCCGCGACGAACAGCATCAGCGCCAGGTAGCCCGCGGCGAAGCCGACCGGGTACCACAGCACGTCCACGCCGTGCTTGAGGATCAGGCCGGCGACGCCGAGGAAGCTGGCCGCCGACAGGTACTCCCCGCCGATCGCCGCGGCGTTCCACGTTGGACTGACCATTCTGGACGCGACGAGGAAGTCCGACGTGGTACGCGCGAACCGCAGCCCGTACACGCCGATCGCGACGGTCGCGAGGGTGACGGCGACGATCGCCGGAACGGTATACGGACTCATCGTTCGGGCCGCTGGACTACGGACGTGAAGTCGTGCTCGTTGCGCTCGGCGAGGCGCACGTAGACCCAGCCGACGACGATGAGGAACGGGTACGGCGCGACGCCCAGCAGAACCCACGGCAGGTTCACGCCCGCGATCGTCACGTGGCCCACCGCCGGCGCGACGGCGAACAGCAGCGGTAGCCCGCCGAGCCCGACGGCGACCACGAGCGCGAGCCGTAGCGCGAGCGCCAGTTGCGCCCGCACGAGACCGCGGATGAGCGCGTCCCCGACTCCGGTCTGCTCGGCCAGGTCGACGCGGGTCCGGTCCCGCTGCCGGACGTGGGCGAGGACGACGCGTACTCGCGTAGGCGACGTCATCGCGCCCAGTCCTGCTTCGCGGCCCGGACGAGCTTGTCCTTCAGCTCCCGGGTGTGCCGGCGGGACACCGGCAGCTCGGCGCCGTCGACCAGTACGACGTAGCCGGAGCCGGTCAGCCGCAGCTCGTCGATCCGCCCGAGCTGGACGAGGTACGACCGGTGGATGCGGACGAACCCGGCGTCCGCCCAGCGCTCGGCGAGCGTGGCTAGCGGTACCCGGACCA
>DASRII010000363.1:0-7640 GCA_035650075.1 Micromonosporaceae bacterium
GCACACATCCGGGCGATCGTCAGTCTCTTCGATCGGCTGCACGACCGGTACTTCCAGCTGACCGGTGCCGCGATCGCTGTCATGAGCAAACTCACCACGGTCTGCGGCGAGCTGTTCGGCTGGACGGGCCAGCAGACCGTACGGCTGCGCGGCGGTCTGGCGGGCGACCACATGGCGGCCACCGTGCGGCTCAGCGAGCTGGCACGCCTGGCCGCCGATCGGCCCGCCGTGTGGCGTTTCCTCGCAGAGCCCGATGCGACTCCCGAGGCGTTGGCCGACCGCGATGCTGATTTTGCCGAGGCTTTCGCCGACTACGTTCGCCGATACGCGCACCGCACCGTCGGCTTCGACCTGACCGAACCCACCGTCGCCGAACGGCCTGCGGTCCTGCTCGCGTTGATCCGGGCGCAACTGGCCCAGCCGTACGACTTCGCCGCCGAGCGGGCCGCGATCGCCGCCCGACGCGATCAGGCACTGGCCGAGGCGCGCGAGCTGTTGGCCGACCGGCCCGCCGCCGACACCGCCCGCTTCGAAGCGGCGCTGGAGGCGAGCGTACTGAGCAGCCCGGTTCGCGACGAGAAGGTCTTCTACGCGGTGTTCGTGTGGGCACTGCTGCGCTACGCCACGTTGGAGATCGGTCGCCGCCTGGTCGAGCGGGGCGCGATCGACCAGGCCGACGACGCGCTGTTCCTGGAGCTGACCGAGGCCCTCTCGGCGCTGTCGAGCGGCACCGACCAGCGGGCGCGCATCCGGCACCACAAGGGGCAACACGCGTGGGCGACGGCCAATCCCGGCCCACCTACGTACGGGGAGCCGCCCTCCTGCCCGGCCGGTGCGCCATCGGGACCACCACCACGGATGAGGGCCGTCGACGACGGTCTGCGGGGCCTCGCCGTGTCACCCGGGCGCTACCTCGGTCCGGTACGGGTCATCCGCAACATCACCGAGTTCGGCAAGCTCCGGCACGGAGATGTGTTGGTGTGTCCCGAGACCACGGCGCAGTGGTCGATGCTCTTCCCCAGTGTCGGCGCGCTCGTCACGGACCGGGGCAGCCTGCTCTCCCATCCCGCCATCATCGCGCGGGAGTACGGGGTACCCGCGGTCGTCGCCACCGAGACGGCCACGTCGGTGCTGCGCGACGACCAACTGGTCATTGTGGACGGTTCCACCGGTGTGGTGCGTACGGTGTCCTCGTTGGCGGCGCCGACCATCGACCTGGACAGGGCGGCGGCATGAGCGGGCATGGCGCGCGGATCGACGTGCACCACCACGCGATCCTGCCGGCGATCCAGCGGCTGATGCGCGAACGCGGCGCACCCTTCACGCTGCCCTGGTCGCTCGATGAGACCTGGGATGTGCTGGCGACCAACGACATCGACTTCGCGCTCATATCGAACCCGATCCCGGGTGGATTCTTCGACGACGCTTCGCAGGCGGCCGCGTTCAACCGCAGCGCGAACGAGGCGGTGGCCGAGTTCGTCGCGGAGTACCCCGACCGCTTCGGCCTGTTGGCCGCGCTGCCGATGCCCTACGTCGACGCCGCCCTGGCCGAGGTCGAGTACGCCTACACCGAGCTGAAGGCCGACGGCGTGGTCCTCATCGCGCACGCGGGCGACAGCTATCTCGGTGATCCGCTCTACGATCCGCTCTTCGCCGAGCTGAACCGCCGCCGGTCGGTCGTACTCGTCCACCCGATGGTCCTTCCCGGCGGAACGGCCGCCAACGTCCCGCCGGTGTTGGCCGACTTCCTGCTCGACACCACCAGAGGCGCCATCAACCTCGTGCTGGCTGGAGCCCTCGACCGGTACCCGGACATCAGCTTCGTCCTGGCGCACGGCGGCGGGTTCCTGCCGTACGCGGCGAGCCGCGTCGAGGCGCTCGGTGCCGCCTTCTATGGTCTCGAGCGCGGTCGAGTGGCGGACGCGCTCGGTCGGTTCTACTACGACGTGGCGCTGACCGCGTGGTCCGGGTTGCCGAGCCTCTTGCGCGCGGTGTCCAGCGACCGGATCCTGTTCGGTACCGATTGGTGCGCCGCCCCCGCCGACGTGGTGTCGACCGGTGTGCGAAACCTGGACGACGGGCTGTCCGGGCTGACGGACTCGATCCGGGCCGACATCAACCGCGGCAACGCGCTGCGCCTGTTCCCAGGCGTCGCCGAGCGCCTCGCTTCCCGGGTCACCACGTAACGAGCAGATGCGTCAACCCGCGCGTAGCCAGGCCCTCGTACCACCCGACCGCGTCCTCGCCGTCGACCAGGCGCAGATGTGGCAACCGCCGCACGAGCGTCCGCATGGCGATGGTGATTTGCAGCCGCGCGAGCCCAGCCCCTAGGCAGAAATGGGTACCGTGCCCGAACGTCAGGTGAGCGGTCGACCGGCCCGCCGGAACCAGTCGATCGGCGTCGGGAAACACCGCCGGGTCGACATTGCCGTGCAGCACGGATACGACCACCGCATCGCCCGCCTCGACGGTGACGCCGCCGAGGTCGACGCGCTCGAGCGCGACCCGCGTGAACGTGATGGGAGTCGCCGGCGTCAATCGCAGGTACTCCTCCACAACCGCGGCCGTCGACCGCTCGTCGCGCAGCTCCTCCCGTGGTGCGGGATCGCGCAGGAACGACAGCACCGACAGTCCGATCTGGCCCACAGTGGTCTCGTACCCCGCGGTCAGAATCGCCAACGCCAGATCGACGAGCTCGGTACGGGACACCGCTCCGGCGTCGTGGGCGGCGATGAGACCACACAGCAGATCGTCCCCCGGCTGTGCGCTCTTGCGCTCGATCAACCGAGACATGTACTCGAACAGTGCGAAGCCGCGTCGCGCCTTGTCCCGCGCCGTGCTGACCGTAACGTCGAACAGCACACCGGCCCATTCCTGCACCCGCGCACGGTCCTGGGCCGGAATGCCCAGCAGGGTGCTGATGACGGCGATCGGCAGTGGCGCCGCGAACGACTCGACGAGATCCGCGGGAGCGCCCTTGCTGTCCATTGTGGTCAGTAGCTCGTCGACGAGACGTTGGACGTCCGGCGCCAGCGCGGCGATCCGCCGCGGCGCGAACGCCCCGGCCACGAGCCGCCTCAGCCGGGCATGTTCGGCGCCGTCCATGCTCATCATCGAGCTCGGTGCCGGGTTGGCGGTGTTGATTTTTGGTGCCTCGGGAAGCACCGCCGCCGCCCGGCTGAACCGTGGATCGGTGAGCACCAGCCGCGCAAGTCGGTAGTCGGTGACCAGCCAGACCTCGTCACCGGTCGGCGCGCGTAGCCGCATCGCCGGCTCGGCAGCGGGCCGATCCAGTAGCGCCGGAAGCGGGCCGATCCGGTCGAGGAGGGCCGGGTACGTCATGGTGCCATTCGAGCTACCGGAAACGGAGGCCGGCTCGACAACCGATTCAGTGGCACGATCGGCCATCGTGCCGTTCTCTAACGGGACTTGCGAGCGTTGTCGCATCGACCGATCGCATCCGAAGGGAGAGCGGCGTGCGTTCGCCCGTAACCCACTTCGCGCAACACCCGTCCACGCTCGCCCACGACATCGCCGCCCGCGCCGAGCGGCACGGCGAGCGTACCGCCGTGGCATTCACCGCCGGGGACGAAACGTGGTCGCACATGAGCTACGCCGAGTTGGCCGGCCGGGCCGGGGCGGTGGCCGAGCTGTTGCGTTCGGTACGGCGTACCGCGGCTCGCCCCCAGTTCGTCCTCGTCGCGCTGCCCAACGGCATCGATTACGTCGTATCCTTCTACGGCTGCCTGATCGCCGGCGCGGTCGCCGTGCCGTTCTATCCGCCCGCGGTCCTCACCAGCCGGACGACGCGAGCCTTCGGGGAGCGACTCCGCCAGATCTGGCTCGACTGCCGACCCTCGGTCTTCATCCTTCCGGCTCACCTCATCGAACTCGTGCGTACGGAGTTGGCTCCGCTGACGGATACGGCACAGCCTCCGACCACGTTCGTATCGGCGGAGGATCTGCCCACGGTACCGGCTTCGAACGATTGGGCCAGTCGGGTCGACGCACGCCCCGGGGATCTCGCGATGCTGCAGTACACGTCGGGATCCACCATCGCCCCCAAAGGCGTCATGGTCACTCACGACAATCTCGTGCACAACGTCAAGGCGTTCGCCGCGACGCTCCACTCCGCTGACGGCGAGTCGGTCGCGACGTGGCTTCCGCTGTTTCACGACATGGGGTTGATCGGCGCGGTACTGCATCCACTGGCCGCGGGAATGACCGTCCACCTGACCACACCGGTGGCGTTCGCCCGCCGTCCGTTCCTCTGGCTCGACATGGCGTCCCAGAGCCGCGCGTCCATCGTCATGGGGCCGAACTTCGCCTACGACCTCTGCGTGCGATCGGTCACCGAGGAGCAACGCACCACCCTCGATCTGAGCAACCTGCGCGCCGCCGTGAACGGTGCCGAACCAGTCAGGCATACGACCATCGAGGCATTCGTCAAGGCGTACGAGCGCTACGGTTTCCGGCCCACCGCGATGGTTCCCGGCTATGGTCTCGCCGAAGCGACGCTGTACGTGTCGGTGGCCGACTGGCGGCGCGAGCCGACCCTCCTCGAGGTCTCGGCGGCCCGCCTGCGCCACGACGGGGTGGCCGTCTCCGCCGACAACGAGCCGACCACGGTACTGGCCAGCTGCGGCCCTGACATCGCAGACAGCGAGACGGTGATCGTCGACCCGATACGGCTCGTGGAGTGTCCGGACGGCACGGTGGGCGAGGTCTGGGTGACCGGGCCGAGTGGCGCCACGGGCTACTGGAACCAACCCGAGCTGTCCGCGCAGACCTTCGCCGCGGAGCTACCGCACGATGGCCGCCAGTTCGTGCGTACCGGCGACCTCGGCGTGAAAATCAACAACGAGCTGTACGTGGTGGGCCGGATCAAGGACATGATCATTCAGCGCGGCGTCAATCACAGCCCGCAGGATGTCGAGTTCACGGCCGAGAATGCCCATCCCGCGGTTCGTAGCGGTGGCACAGCGGTGTTCACGGTACCGGCGGACGACGGCGAGCGCGTGGTCGTGCTGTGCGAGCTCGACAACTACGCGAACCGGCACGAGCACGCCACCGTTCTGGCCAGGGTGCGAACCGCCATCGCCGAGGAGCACGGCCTGGAGGTCGGGTCACTGGCCCTGGTACGCAAGGGCCAGATACCGAAGACCACCAGCGGCAAAGTGCGCCGCCGCGCGAGCGCGGAACGGTGGCTCGCCGCCGAGTTCGACACGGTCGCGGCGTGGCGGGTGCATTGACATGACGCGCATGCTCGTGACCGGCGGTGCCGGATTCATCGGTGCGAACTTCGTCCACTACACCCTCCAGCACCACCCTGAGTACGACGTCCGCGTGCTCGATGCCCTGACCTACGCCGGGGATCGGACAACCCTGACCCCGGTGGCTGACTGGATCGACTTCGTCCACGGCGACGTGTGCGACGCCGAACTCGTCGACCGCCTGGTGGCCGGGTCGGATGTGGTGGTGCATTTTGCCGCTGAGTCTCATGTGGACAACTCACTGCACGACCCGGAGCCGTTCGTCCGCAGCAACATCCTCGGCACGTACACGTTGCTGGAAGCCGTACGCCGGCACAGCCGCCGGTTCCACCACATCTCGACCGACGAGGTGTTCGGAGACCTGCCGCTGGACCCGACGAGGAAGTTTACCGAGGAGACACCGTACGATCCGTCGAGCCCGTACTCGGCCACCAAGGCCAGCTCGGATCTGCTGGTACGCGCGTGGGTGCGGTCGTACGGCGTCGCCGCGACGCTGTCGAACTGCGCCAACAACTACGGTCCGTACCAGCATGTCGAGAAGTTCATCCCCCGACAGGTCACGAACATTCTCGTCGGCGACCGACCGAAGCTGTACGGCACCGGGGTGAACGTCCGGGAGTGGACACACGTCGACGACCACAACGCCGCCGTGCATCTCGTTCTCGCCAAGGGCCGGATCGGTGACACGTACCTCGTCGGATCCGGCGACGAACGAAGCAACAAGGAGATTCTCGAGCTGATCCTGGAGTTGATGGGCGAGGCGCCGGACGCGTACGACCACGTCGCCGACCGACCCGGGCACGATCTGCGGTACTCCAACGACACCACGAAGATCCGTACAGAACTGGGGCTCGAGCCGGTACACGCCGATTTCCGGGCCGGGCTGACGGCGACGATCGACTGGTACCGGCGCAACGAGTGGTGGTGGCTCCCGCAGAAGCAGGCGACCGAAGCCCGGTACCAACTCCTGGGGCGGTAGGAACCTTCCGGTTCATCCCGGTACCGAAAATGCGTACCGTGACGGGCCGGAGGGAGGCATCCACATGAGAGTTCGCAAGAGACTCGTCGCGGGTCTTGCCGGCGCGCTCGTTCTCATCGCCTTCGGCGTGTTCGCCCCGACCGCATCGGCGACCGTCGACGGCGATGGCGACACTATCGACGACGGTGTCGAAGACGCACTCGCCGCACGGTTCTTTCCCTGGATCTGGTACGACTCGGGCGAGAACGCCGGCTGCACCAACCCGGCGTCGACCGCCGGCAACCCCGGTACCGCGTTGGCGCGGGTGCGACCGCACCCGGCCGACCCGAGCAAAATCGCCATCCAGTATGTGGTCCTGTACCAGAGGGACTGCGGCGACTTCGGCGGATTGAGCGGTCACGCCGGGGATGTCGAACCGTTCTCGGTCACTTTGGCGCCCAACCCCGCCTGTCCGTACGGCTACGGCGCGTTCTCGCTCCAGACGGTGGCGCACCAGGGCGTGCCCGGCGAGCACGTGGACCAGCGTCTGCTCGGCAACAGCTGTACCTGGGGCCGGGCCGCAGGCGGGTCGCCATACGTGGCCCGGATCTACGCGTCGGAGAACAAGCACGGCAACTACGCTTCCGACGCATCGTGCGACAGCGCGGTCGGCGGCCTGGAGAACTGCTCGGAGAGCTTCACCTTGCAGTTCAACGTGTTCAACGTGGGCGAGGACTGGGCGCGCCGGATCGACGACCTGGGCGGGTACCAGTTCCCCGGCGAATTCGCCTGGTCGGCGGTACCGTTCCGGGGCGGGCTGGGTGGCGGCGGTGACGCCGGCCTGGTCCGCGACAAGATGCTCAACGACGGACTGTTGGCCATCGGGTACAACCCACCACCGTCGACGCGGTGCAACCAGCCCGCACATGCCTGGTACCAGACGCCGAGCCGGAACCAGTACATCCGCCAGGGCCAGTATCTGCTCGTCATCGCCGCCGGCGTGATGCCCGACACGGTGGCTCGGTTCAAGTTCTACTCCAACGGCCAAGAGGTGTTGTATTACCAGACCCGCTGGGCCAACAACAACTGCGTGGTCAATCAGGAGTACTTCCGGATCTGGCTCGCTCCCGGGACGTACCAAGTGGTCGCGTTCGTGGAGGAGCCGGTGAGCATCGGCGGGACGCTCACGAAGGCGATCGGACAGCCCGATCTGATCGTGCTACCGGCGTAGACCAATCTGGTGAGGCCCCGGTAGGGGCCTCACCAGCGGCGGGTGGCAAGGGGTGCTCGCGGAGGCCGACCCAGGCGTGGAGACGTTGCAGCCAGCCGGGAGCCCACCAGTTCCATCGGCCGAGCAGAGTCATCGTGGCCGGAACGAGCAAGCAGCGCACGATCGTAGCGTCGATGAG
>DASRII010000364.1:0-2580 GCA_035650075.1 Micromonosporaceae bacterium
CACCCCGAGCCCGACCCCGAGCACACCCCACAGGGCATAGGCCAAGCCGTTGAAGAGGATCGCCCGCTGTACCGGCCACTGATCGAGCTGGGACCCGTAGCCCATGGAGTTGAAGAAGATCGCCCCGGACGCCACGCTCAACACCGTGGTGAAGAGCCAGAAGAACACGGCGGCGAGCACCGAGGTACCGAGCTTGCCCATGATGACTTCGGTACGGCGCGGGGTGGTGAGGAAGGTGGCCGTCGCGGTCTGGTGGAAGTACTCGTTCGTCACCAGGATCGCGCCGAGCAGCATCACGAACATCAGGCCGAAGAACTGGCCCGAGGTGTAGATGTTGGCCGCCACCGAGACCAGCGTGCGGGTCAGGCTGTGCGAGATCTCCCACTGCTGGCGCTCCGCCTCGATCTCGAACGAGGTCGCGTCCGGGTTCGACGGCACGAACGGCTGGTTGCCGGCGGCCTCCGCCTCGTTGATCTGGCCGGCGCCGGTACCCATCCAGATCCACAGCGACAGTGCGGTCGCCACGAAGACGACGATGAGGAAGATCCACCAGACGTTGGTCGTCCGGATCTTGAGCAGCTCGCTGCGGACGAGCCGGATCTGCGCCGGAGCGGGGCGTTCCAAGGACGTCGTGGTCATCGGATCTCCGCCTTTCCGGCCGTCAGCTCCAGGAACACCCGCTCGAGGTCGGGCCGCTCGGTGACCAACTCGTGCAGCTCCACCCCGGCTCGCAGGGCGGCCGCGCCGATCGTCGGGGCGTCGATGCCCGTGACGATCAGTGCGCCGTTGTCCTGCCGTACCGAGGCGCCGCTGCCCAGCTCGGCGACGAGCTTGTCGGCGTTGGGCGTGCGTACCCGCACCTGCGAGGCGTGCGCCATGCCGCCGACCACGGTGTCCACGGCACCTTGGGTGATCAGCTTTCCGGCCGCGATGATGACCACGTCGTCGGCGAGCAGCTCCATCTCCGACAGCAGGTGG
Organism: Micromonosporaceae bacterium; assembly: GCA_035650075.1. GTDB lineage: Bacteria > Actinomycetota > Actinomycetes > Mycobacteriales > Micromonosporaceae > DASSUC01. Next base: position 979 of record DASRII010000364.1, read on the forward strand.
CTGGACACCAGGATCGTCCGGCCCTGGTCGGCCAGTGTCCGCAGCAGGTCCCGCATCCAGCGGATGCCCTCGGGGTCGAGACCGTTCGCCGGCTCGTCGAGGATCAGCACGTGCGGGTCGCCCAGCATCGCCGCGGCAATCCCGAGCCGCTGCCGCATGCCGAGCGAGTACCCCTTGAACTTCCGGTTGGCCGCCGGGGTCAGACCGACCAGGTCGAGCACCTCGTCCGCCCGCTTCGCCGGGAAGCCCGCCGCGGCGCAGAGGACGCGCAGGTGGTTGCGACCGGTACGGCCCTTGTGCGCGCTGGACGCCTCCAGGACCGCGCCGACATGCCGCAGCGGCTGGTCCAGGTCGGCGTACCGCCGGCCACCGATGACAGCCGTACCGGCCGTCGGCGTGACCAGATTCAGAATCATTCGTAACGTCGTAGTCTTGCCTGCCCCGTTCGGACCGAGGAACCCGGTCACGCGACCCGGTTCGACCGTCATCGACAGGCCGTCTACCGCCCTGACCTTCCGGAATTGTTTGGTCAGGCTGGAGACGACTATCTGGCCATCCGCCATCTTTCTCCTCCCCCTGGCTCCGGCGATCGTAGCCGGGCGCCGCCAGCGTGGCTGATCCCCCTAGCTCTGGCATCATTCCGCAGGATGAGTGTCTCCTACGCCGTGGGGCTGCCCATTGTTGGCGAGTTCGGTGACCCGGTCACGTTGGTCGACCTGGCCGTCGCCGCGGAGCAGCACGGTTGGGACGGGGTGTACCTGTGGGACCACGTGCTGTTCCACGAACGGGACTGGCGGGTGGCCAACCCGACCGTGACGGTCTCCGCGATCGCGGCGCGTACGAGCCGGATCCGGCTCATCCCGATGTGCATTCTGCCGCGCCGGCGCGCCCATGTGGTGGCGCGCGAGGTCGACACGCTGTCCGCGCTCGCGCCGGGGCGGGTCACGCTGGTCACCGCGCTCGGCTCGATGGACGCCGAGTACGCCGAGTTCGGCGAGGATCCCGACCTGCGGGCCCGCGCCGCATTGCTCGACGCCGGTCTGGCGAAGCTCGACGGGCTGGTGCCGCTGTGGTGCGCGGGCCAGTGGCCGCGCCGCGCCGGGCTGCGTCGTGCCGCGCGCTGGCAGGGGGCAATGCCCACCTTCGCCGGGTACGGCGGTGGCGACGGCAACGTGCTCCCATCGGTCTTCGCCTCGGCAGTGGACTACGTGTCGTCGCTACGCGGTGGCCTCGAGGGCTTCGACTTCGTCCTGGAAGGCGACACTCCGCCCGAGGGCGGGGCAGCGGTCGTGGCGCCCTATGTGGACAGTGGTCTCACGTGGTGGGTCGAGGCGTTCGGCTGGTGGCGCGGTGGCGTGGCCGAAGCCCGTACCCGCATCGCCGCCGGCCCCCCGTCTTGGGCGGGGTAGAGCGGTCAGACGGCGATCCACGTCGCGTCGGCGTAGCCCAGCAGCGTGCCGTCGGGGGAGTACGCCGCGGACTTCACGAACGCCTTGCGACCCTCCACTTCGGTACACCGGCCGGTCACCACGCACGTGTCGCCGGGCCGGGGCAGATCGGAGACGACCGCGGCCATCCGGCCGAGCACGTACGGCCGCCCCG
>DASRII010000365.1:0-6816 GCA_035650075.1 Micromonosporaceae bacterium
GTCACCCATTCGTCCTCGCCAGTGGCGAGGCGCAGCCCCCCGCCCTTGTGGCCCTGCGACAGCGGCAGCGACATGGAGATGCCCCGGTGGGGTCTGTCCCAGGGCGGCGGCCCCCGCCGCTCGTCATCGACGTGCTGGGCCATGTAGTGCCCTGGCCGGTACAGGCTGACGCCGAACCGGATCACGTCAAGCTCGATCTTCCAGCTCGTCATGACCGTGTTGACCCAGTGGGCCATCGTCGCCAGGCGCTCCACGACGTCGGTTCCCGGGCGCTCGTCCGGATCGTTGCACGGCGCGGTGAGCAGGACGCCGGGCGTCAGGTGGCTGCCCTCGTCGTCGTACTCGTCGGCTCCGGGGTGGTTGTACTCGGCGATGTGCGGCCGGCTGGCCGCGATGATGCGGTCACACTCCTCACGGCTGAGCACACCCGGGAACCGGAAGATCCCGCGGTCCAGCTCGTGGAACAACCCGTCGCGGCGGTCAGCCGGCTCGCCCCCCGACACGTCCACATCGGACTCCCGCTTGCCCGACTCGGTTTCGTTGTGAGGACTTGACAACAGCGCCTTGTCCATAATGGACCCCCTTCACTCGGTCGACACTGTGGACGGCGGCGCTGGGCGGATCGTCACGGCGGAAGAGTGGCACCGCTCCCCGCCCATCGTTCCCCGGCCGGGGTGACGTTGACGCTGTCCGTCCACAGTGGTTACCGCCGCGGCCCGACGCGCGGCGCGACAAGGCCGGCCGCCCACCCGGCCGGGTAGCGCACATCGCCATGGATCTCGGTTCCGTCCGAAGTGGACTGGCGATGCTGCCCCGGCTTCATCGACACGTGCAGACCCGGGCGCCAACCCAGCGCGTCGGCGACCGCCAGCCGTGCCGGCTCCGCGACGTCGCGCTCCAGGAACTCCAGGACGGTCTGGTCGGGATTGACATAGATGCCGCTCGACATGCCGAGCAGTCCGACGATCCCGCGCAGCTCGGCGAACTCGGCGAGCGCCGCGCCAGCCTCGCCCCACGCCGCCAGCCGCGCCGGGTCACCCTGGATCACCTCAAGGCTCAGGGGCGGCGCGGCCCGTTCCGGTGCCGACCGAGCCAAGGATCGACCTTGGCTGTCGGTGGCGCCCGCGCCGGCCCGCCAGGCGTCCGCAGCGCGCCGCAGCGCGGCGACCGTGGCCGGGACATCCAACAGCCGACGTCCGGCGCCCACGGCGCGGCTGACAGCTCCGGCGGCCCGCTCGGCGAGCGCGTCAGCGACGGCGAACGCGTCAGCCCGGGCTGCGTCAGCCGCCGCGTCGCGGTACCGCTCAGCGACCGTGGTCGCGAACCCGTCGCCGGAGAGCAACGCGGCCAGCTCGACGTCCCGGGCGGCGGCCAGGTCGTAGGTCAGCTCGCCGGTGACCACCCGCCCGGCCAGCTCGGCCCGTTCGGCGCGCAGCTTCCCCCGATCCGCCTGGCCGGACTGCTCGACCTCTCGCGCCCGGGCCAGCAGCTCCCGCGCCGGAGCGAGCTGTTCGGTCAGGCCCACCGCATCGAGTGCCGAGAGCAGGGCCAGCAGCCAACCGTGGGCCTCGCTGTACCGCGACCGGGTCGCGGCCGGGACCGGGGTGGGTGCCGTGGTGGGTGCCGTGGTGGCAGGCACCCGCAGGTCCTCCACGATCGTCGGATGCGACACACCGAGCTGCGCGGCGATGGCCCGGATCGGCATGCCCTGCGCGCGCAACTGCGCCGCGGTGGCGCGGCGCGCCTCGCGCATGGCCGCGAACTGCGGGACCGTCATGACGACACCGCCACCAGTCCGATCAGCTCGACGTTGGCGACCGGCTCGCCGCTCCGGTCGATGACCGTGATCTGGCCGCTTGCCGCGTCACGGCGCAGCAGCCACCCGGTCGCGAGATCGACCACCTCGCCGGAGCTTTCCAGTTCCTGTCGCATCCACTCGGACACGACGACGCGGCGCGGCCGGTCGACCATCGTCGGCCGGCCGCAACTCGGGCATGTCATGGTCGGGACCCTACCAGTCGAGTTGCCCTGATGTCGTGATGTCGTGATGTCCGGACAAAATCGCGCCATCGGCGTGAGCGGGGGCGGGTAGCTCGGGGGGGCAGGACCGGGCGGACAATCCCGCGCGGAAAGCTGGACATCTTGCAGCGATATCGACAAAGTCTGCTTAAGCGTCCCGAACTTGGCCACATTAGCCTCGATTCTCGCCCATTACGCCCGACTTACCCGGGTCCCTCCCAGCTCGGCGCGACGGCCGGGGGAGAGGGAACCGACACTGGCGGCGGGTGTCGGGGGTGCCCTGGTGGGGAAAATCGCGTCCCATATGCCCGAGTCGCCGCGCTTGCGCGGTCGCCCACCTCGAGTTAGATCGATAACTATCGAATGGTTGACGATCTTTGGGATTGACTGGACTAGATGGGATGGCAAGTTGCCATAAGCCCCCGCGTGAGCGTTTTGTATAGGGCTTCATGACAAACTGCCATCCCATCTAGTCCAGTCAATCCCACGTCACGGTTTTCCCCTGGTCGGCGGGGGTGTGAGATTCGCGGGCGAACTCCACGCCGAGCCACGCGTTGTACCGCTCCGGGACCGGCTGGATGGGCACGACGGTCGATCTAACCGGGGGTCTGGAGAGTCCGGCCGAGCCGCGCGGACGACCCTTCTCCACGTGGTTTCGGGTCACCTCGTGGTGCCCCCCGAACCGTGATGAGAACACCTTGTCAGACCAGACCCGGTGCCCGTGCCGGGCCAGCCACGCATTGAAATCATCCAGTAGGTCCGTGGCCATCACGTGGGCCCCCGACGCGAACACCAGCCGCTCACCGAGGTACGCCAGGATCAGATCGGTCTCGATACGCCAAGCGTGGGTATCGGCTACGACACGCCGTGGTGGTGGTGGCATTTCTCGGCGTGTCGCGTACCAGGCCACGGCACCAGTCACCAGCCATGCCAACACGGCCTCGTGCTGCTTGTCCCGGCCGCCGCGGACGCGATCCCGTAGCGTCGGGTCGGCCGGGCGCTCCATCTCGTGTGCGGGCACGGCGGGGGGTTTCACGTACGTGTAGGGGAACCTCAACGCCAGCAGCCGGCGCCAGGTGCCGTGGTCGGTCTCCTCCACCAGCGGCAGGTAGTTGGTCGACAGCCACAGGCTGTGCGTGGCCTCCCAGCGCATCTCGTCCTGCCGGATGTACCGGGCCGTCATGGTCGGCGTGCCGAGTACCTTCTTGAGCAGGCTCACCGAGAGCCGGCGTGCTTCCGGGGTCTCCTCGACGAGCGCGAACCGCGCGCCGCGCAGCTCCATCCGCTCGGTACTGTGCGCCCGAGGGTCGGCGAGGATCACCTTGTCCGACACCAGCACCGCGTAGTCCCCCAGGGTCTTCTCGACCGCGCCGAGCACGGTGGTTTTGCCGTTCTCTCCACCACCCTGTTGCACCACCAGCACGTCATCGGGGGTCATGTGTCCGGTGGTGCTCTGGCCGAGCCGGACCTGGTACCAGGCGCGCACGTCCTCGGGAATGGCCTGGAGCGCGGCGGTCCAGTCCGGGTGTGTCGCGTCGGGGTGGTAATCGACCGGGGCCAGCTTGGTCAGCAGCAATGTAGGGTCCGGCGGCGACAGTTCACCGGTGCGCAGGTCCACCACGCCGTTGCCGGCGTTCAACAGGTCCGGGTGGGCGTCGAACACCGCCGCGTCAGTGATGACACCGTCGATACCGCGGGCCAGACTGACGATGGCACGCAAGCCGGCCGCCGTCCGCGCGACGGCAAGCCACGCCTTGACCTCTTGGAGCGCCTCTGACCGGCCGGTCCTGATGCTGTGACTGGCCTCGCCGAGCTTCCGCTTGGCCCACTGGCGCGCCCGTTCCACCACTGTCTCTTCTGGACACACGGCCCAGCGTCGGCCGTCCCACGATAGCCATCCGAGTCCACGCGCCCACCGGAAGCGTCCGGCGAGTTCGCCCCCGGCGAACTCCTCCGCGAGAAACGTCTGAGTGAACCGCTCCGCGCGGAACGGGGTCCGCGCGCTCACGCGTTCACCACCCTGAGACCGTCGTAGCGCCCGCACTCGGCCGGCAACGGGTACCTGTCGCCGTCGTACCGCAGAATCACGAGCGTGGTTCCCTCATACCACACGCCGGGGTACGGCCCGGCCACCTCCAGCGGTAGATCCTCCTCGCTGAGGTACGCCTGGACCTCCCTGACCAGGCGCTGCGGGTCCTCTGCGTAGCTGTACGGCTCGACGGTGAGCACCGGTGCGCCGTACTCCGACCAGGTGTGCGCGTGGTCTGTCCAGTGTGGACGCGGGGGGTCCTCGGTGTGCTGGCCGCAGAACCCGCGCAGGTCGGTGGGGATCTCTCCGCACACGGTCAAGCCATGCTCGCCGAGCATCCGCAGCGCGTAACGCGCCAAGGTGTCACGCCCCCATGCCCACGCGGGCAGGCTCGGTGGTTGCAGGTCGCTGCCGGCGGGGTGCAACCGCACGAGACCAGCCAGGTCTGCCTCGTGTTCGCCGAGCGGTACGTCATCATCGACGCGCACCACTGTTCCGGTCAGGCCCAGCTCGCCGAGTTCGGCCAGGGCCGGTTCGCGTCCGGCACGCCACGCGCCCAGCGAGTCGCCGACCCTACGCCGGCCCTCCCGGTCGTAGGTCTCCGTCTCGTGGATGACGTGACGCCAGGCCGCATCCAGCGCCGTGATCCCCTCGGCTGGCAGCTCGGCGCGGGCGGCCTCCCAGACCAACCCACCGGCGTCCAGCTCCCGCCGGTCCCACGCGTAGAGCTGGCACTTGTCACACTTCGGGCTGTTGTGCGGCTTACGACGGTGGGAGAGATCCCGCCACGCCCGGTCCGCGAACTCCGCCCAGGGGATCCACGTGCCCCGTACTGCGGCACCCGCGGCGTAGCGGCGGAAGTCCGCCGAGCCCGTCCCACCGTCCCGACCGGAATCGCCGGTATAGGGTAGGCTCACCTTGGTTTCGTCGGCCCGGTTGTCCGCCCCGCCCTGTGCGGGGCGGCGTCGTGTGGGGGTCATGCCGCCCCGCCTCCGTCCACAGTGGAACAGTTGGCGGGTAGCAGTAGCGCGGCCAGCTTCGCCCGCTGCTCATCGGTCAGCGGCGGAGCTGCGGCGACGACGCGCTCGATGTGACGGGCGAGGCCATCGACTTCGCGGAGGCGGGCGGATACGCGTCCTGCGCGCTGTGCGAACGCGCGGCGCTGTTCAGCGGTGACTGGCATGAGCCGGGTCCTCGGGCTGAGGCCGGGACGTGTTCGCACACGTCCGGGGCGCCTACCCGCTTTTGCAGATCGCGTTACGCCAAAGCCTGTGGGACCCCCGGGACGGCGCGCGCCTGAGCCGTGAAACCTGGTGCGCTGCCTGGCGCCTCGGCCCGGTTTCGACCTATCACCAGTGCCAGCGAGCCTGGGCCCGTGACGCCGCTACCCGTCTGGTGGCGGATACGCTGCCTTACCAGTTCGTGTCGCGGTGAGCCACATTCGGCGTGGCTCGCCAGTCACGTTACCCGTGTCACCCGTCCACATGCGACACGCACGCCACCACGTGGCCCGGCCTGACACGTGACGTGCGTCACGTCCTTTAGGCAAAGCCGATTTCTGATCGGCTGACGCTTAGAACCGCTGTATCGTCAGCCCTTCCGCCAGGTCCCCCGGTCCTTTGCGTGGTCAGGCTTTCCGCCACGTGATCGCGACGCGGGTCGGGTCGAAGCCCCGCCCACGGCCGGCCGGCAGCACGGTCACGGTCATCAACAGGCCGACGATGGCGCGGCGTTGCCCGAGCGACAGTCCCGCCCACCGTGCGGCGATGTCGTCGGCCCCGGCCAGCGCGGCCAGCGGCGACGTCTCGACCACGGCGGCAAGCTGGCGCTCGACCGCCGCGAGCTTGTCGCGGTTAGCGCGGGCCGCGCTGGCGAACTCCGCGGTGTCCATGTCCCCGGTGCCGAGCATCGCGGCGAGCTTGCTCTTGCGTTCCCGCAGCACGGCGGCAGAGCGGCGCAGCGCGGCCACGTCGACCCCGGCCTGCGGGCGCGCGAACAGGTCTGCCGCGTCGTCGCGGGCCAGCCGGGTGACCACGATCGCGGACACGTAGCCGTCCAGCGCGGGCGCGCTGCGGCGCACGTGTCCGCCGCCGCCGGCCCCGTCGCGCAGGGTGCGGCAGCGGTAGGCCTGCCGTGGTCCGGCGTCCAGCGGCGCGCCACACACGCACCGGCCGATCCCGCTCAGCAGCCACGCCGGCGGGCGCCCGGTCAGCGTGGTGGCGGCCCCGGCGTCGAGTCGGTCGCACACGGCCCGCCACTCGTCCTCGGGCAGGATCGGCTCCCCGGGTAGCCGGCCCACCACCGCTCCATCGTGGACGGTCAGGCCGGTGGTGCGTGGGCGGGCCAGCATGTCACGAACGGCTTGACCGGACCAGCGGCCCCGCCCGGTGGCCGTGGGCACGGCGCGGGTGTTGAGGTCTGCGGCGATGGAGCGCAGCGAGATGCCGGCGAGGATCTGCCGGGCCGCGTTGACGATCTCGGCGGCCTCGGCCGGGTCGACGCTGATCCCGTCCGGGCGGAAGCCGTACGGGCGCCGCCCGCCGTGATTGCCGCCGCTCTCCGCGCGCTGCTTGGCGGCCCGCGCCACCCGCTCCCCCGTGCGCTCCGCCTCGGCCGCATCCGACGCGGCGAGCATCCGCGCCACCTGGCGGCCGTCCGCGGTGTTCAGGTCGAAGGATGGCGACCGCACGTAGGCGAACCGGGTACCGCACTCCTCGGCGAGGCGAATCTGGGCCTCCAGCTCCATCGGCCGGCGGGTCAGCCGCGAC
>DASRII010000366.1:0-7688 GCA_035650075.1 Micromonosporaceae bacterium
CCGGGCCGGACGAATCTTCCTCGCCGGCGACGCAGCCCACATCCATTCCCCGGCCGGCGCCCAAGGCATGAACACCGGCATCCAAGACGCGGCCAACCTGGCCTGGAAACTCGCCCACACCCTGCGCGGCGTCGCCGACCCTGCCGTACTGGACACCTACCAACCCGAGCGCGCGCCCGTCGGCGCGATGGTGCTGCGCTTCACCGACCGAGCCTTCACCATCGCCACCTCCACCAACCCGATCCTTCGCATCGCCCGCACCCGCGTCGCACCGGCGCTCATCCCGCTCGTCCTCAAACCGCAAACCCTTCGCGGGTACGCGTTCCGCACGGTGTCGCAACTGAACATCAGGTACCGGCAAAGCCCGCTATCCGTCAACGGGCCCGGCACACCGCGGCGCGGCCCACGAGCCGGCGATCGGCTGCCCGACGCACCCATTACCACCGCCGGGGGTACGACCTCACTGCACAACCTGACCGCAGCCCCGCGATGGCACCTGCTGCTCTGCGGCCCGGGCTGGCCCGCCGACGTATCACGACTGGTGGAGCGCGACCGGGCTGACGTTATCGCCATACACCAACTCGGCGGCACCGAGCACACACGAGCACTACACCGCCTGCGCGTGCCACCGCAACAGTCGGCGATGCTGCTGGTCCGCCCCGACGGACACATCGGATACCGCGGCGACACATCCGACGTCCGAGGGCTGCAGTCCTATCTGGACCGATGGCTGCCGAAGCGCTTCCCGTAGCGACGCGCGGCGAACGACCCAACGGTCAACGACGGCAATGCGGATGCCGTCGGGCTGCTCCCTCTGGGGCGCCACGTTAAAGATCAGCCGCTTGTGGGTAGATGCTGGTTGCGCCTCGCCTGAGGAGGTACTGATGGGGAGAGGTCCGTCGATCGGCGCAGTGATCATCGTTATCTGGCTCGTCATCGGTGCGATCGCCGCGGGTCAGCGCGGATACTTTGGCCGCCCCAACGACAACTGTGCGGAACTCGGCACGGTCCTTGTGACAGTCATTGCTGGACCGCTCAACTACATCGGCGTGAACCCGAAGATCAATTGCGAGGCCTCGCAACCTTCACCCTGACATCACGCCGGGGTAGCACGCTGTGGCCATCCTCAACGACCCTCGACCACCTTGGTTCGACGTCCCGGGTTGGGCGTGTGGCCTGGCGTGACGACGATGACCGCACGTCCGAGTGTGACCGGTTGGGTGCGGCGCTCGATCATGCTCGGTTCCGGGTGCAGCTGATCGTCAACGACCTGGGCATCATGGCACTCGCAGACTCAGCACACGAGCCGTCCGCGACCGCTGAGCCGATCCAAGGATTGTCCAAGGTTCTATGCCAGGTTGATCGACCAGGATCGTTCATCGGGGGTGCTAGCGCGACAGCCCCGAACTCCGCGACGACTGCGCACTTTGATCAGGGGGGCCAATGTCTCGACACCTCAAGCACGCGGCAATTGTCTTGGCGGCCGTCGGTGCAGTGCTGCTCACTGGCAGCCCTGCACACGCACTGGGCTGGACCACCGTCCCAAGTCCCAACGAGGTGCCTGGCAACAACTACCTGCACGGCGCGGACGCGTCGGACGCCAGCAACGTCTGGGCCGTGGGGGGTTTCCTTGCCCCGAGAGGCGGCCCCTCGCACGGCTTGGTGTTGCGGTACGACGGGGTGGCCTGGGGCTTCGTGCCGCGCACGGGCCTACCGGGCAACGAGAGCCTCAAGGGCGTCGATGCGGTCTCCGCCAACGACGTCTGGGTGGTCGGCGATCACCACGCCAGCATCAGCCGAAACGACACCATGGCAGCCCGCTGGAACGGGACGACGTGGACGCGGGAACCCACACCCAACGGCAATCCCGCCGGCTTCAACCACCTCAACGGCGTCGCAGCGGCGGGCGGCACGGTGTGGGCGGTCGGCGCGTATGTCGACCCGAGCTCGTCGATCAACCGGCGGAAGCTGATCCTGCAGCGCTCAGGCGGCAGCTGGCGCGTCTCCGCCGCACCGACAGTGGCGACGTACGAGTATCTCGCGGCCGTTGACTCCACCGGGCTGGCGGACGCCTGGGCGGTCGGCTCGGCAACCAGCAACATCCAGAGCGCGCCGCTGGTACCGCTCGCACTGCGCTGGAACGGCACCAGCTGGGTTTCGATGACACTGCCGGCCACCGGAAGCACCGCGTTGACCGGAGTCGACGCGCGGACACCCAGCGACGTCTGGGTAGTCGGATCGTCGTCCAACGCCGACGGGACACAACCGTATGTCGCGCGCTTCGACGGCACTTCCTGGCGTCGCATGGCCACACCGACCATCGCCGGCGGCGGCCAACTCACCGACGTGGTCGCACTGTCGCCGTCGGCCGTCGTCGCCGTCGGCCGGTCCAATGGCGCCCCGCTCGTCCTCCGCTGGGACGGCACGTCCTGGACACGGGAGACCACCCCAGCGTCGTCGAACCCCTACCTCACCGGCGCCGCCGCAGCTGGCCCCAACGCGGTCTGGGCGGTCGGGTACCGCTTCGAACTGAACGCGTACTCGAACCGGACGCTGACCATGCTCGGGACCTGACGGCAGGCTACCGGGCCGGTTATGCCGCTGATGTCGTTGGCTGGCGATCGCCCGGCAGCCGATAGGTGATCGCTACCGTGGTGGGGTGACGACCGCGCTGCAGGCGGCCCTGGACGAGCCCGGCGATCCGCTGTTGCGGCGGTTGCCCGTTCCGGTACGTCGGCTGCTGGAGTCCCTGGAAGCACCGCCGCGGCTGGCCGCACACCTGCGAGCCGTGCACGATGTCGCCTGCCAGTTGACCGAGCTGCTGGCCCTACGCCATCCGGAGTTGACCTTCGACCGGGCCAGCGTGCTGTTCGGCGCGGCGACCCATGACATCGGCAAGGTAGTCCACATCGGCGAACTGTCGGGTCCGGGGTCGGCTCATGAAGTGGCCAGCCGGACCCGAGTCGGCGCCGCGCAGGGCGAGTGGGCACTATCGTTCTGACGTGCACATCCGATTTGACGTGCCGGCCGATCCCGCCTACCCAGGGCGCGTGGCCGCGGTGCTCAGCAGCGTTCGGCTGCGTAGGTACGGCTACGTCGGCGCAGTGCTGGTGGCAGTCGGGGCGGTCGGTCTCGCTCTCTCGCGGATCGTGGACTGGGGCGACCGGATCTCGCCGCTGTGTATCACGCTGGTTGTGGGTGGCCTGCTCTCGATGCTGTACTCGCCGTGGGTGCGGTTCAGGGCCCGGCGCCGCTCAAGTCGCTACGCCGTCGAAGGCGACTACGACATCACCGACGACAACATCATGATGCGCAGCGGCTCGGAGTCCGGCGGCATCGCCTGGGACGGGATAGACCGGGTGACGGACACCCCGGAGTTCTGGATTGTGTACGTCGGACGGATGCCGGCAACCGTGATCCCACGCCGCTACATGTCCGCCGAGGACGCCGAGACGTTGAAATCCTTCATGGCCGAACGTGGGCTGCTCAACTCGTAGAAGCGGACCAAGCTCGGGCTCGTAACCGTCGTCGCCCAGCTGCGCCTTCAAGCCCGACCACACGCGTGACAACGCCTGGATCCCGTCGCAGAGCCGGTCTGGAGCGCACCGGCCGGAATCTCCACAATGGACGCTTCATCAGTCCTCTGCGGTGACGGGATGGGATGCGGTCGCACCGGGCGATGAGTTCGTATATGCGCGCCACGGGAAGGAGGAGCCGGCGTACTGGAACGCCGGCGTATTCGCGCTACCGGTCGATCTCGTCTCGCGCTTGGAGCTCGCCTGGGTCGCGGATGTGCTGGCCCAGTACCTCATCAGCGAGTTCGTGGACAGCCCGTCCGGCTCGGAGTACGAGCCGGCCGCCGATCCGACCTGAGCTGGCCATCGATGGCAGGCCCGTGCTGGCGGTGCCGGCGTGACGCGGCATGTGGGCCGTCAAGTCGGCGACACCGGCTGCCAGCGGACCGTGCCGTCGCTTGTTTCGGCGGCGCGATGTAGTCCGGCGATGGTGCTGGCCGGTCGTACAGGGCCACACTGCGCTTTGTGATTGTCGATGGTTCGGTGGTGCTCGTCACCGGTTCGTCTTCCGGCATCGGCGCGGCGGTGGCTCGCGTTGTGGCCGATCGTGGCGCCGCGGTTGTGTTGCACGGCCGGGATCTCGGCAGGTTGTCGGCGGTCGCGGCATCAATTCCCGGCGCGGCAGCCGTTTCGGTGGATCTGGCGGTGCCGGGGGCGGCGGAGCGGCTGGCCGATGAGGCTGTGGCGGTCCACGGACGGCTGGACATCGCCATTGTCAATGCCGGTCTCGGCTTTGCCGGCCGGTTCGCCGCGATGGCACCGGATCGGATCGACCACCTGATCACAGTCAATCTGACCGCTGCTCTTCGGCTGACCCGCGCCCTGCTCCCGTCGTTGTTGGAACGCGACTGCGGATACCTGGCCTACGTGACCTCGATCGCCGGCAGAACCGGAGTCGAGGGCGAGGCGGTCTATTCGGCCACCAAGGCCGGCCTCGACGCCTTCGCCGAGAGCCTGCGGCACGAGCTGCGCGACACGCGGGTCAGAGTTGGCGTATTCGTACCGGGTGTCATAGATACGCCGTTCTTCACCAACCGTGGTACGCCATACTCGCGACGCCGACCCCGGCCGGTTGCCGTACAGCCGGTAGCGCAGGCCATGGTACGCATGATTGAACGGGATGCGGCCGAGGCGTACTACCCACGTTGGTTGCGGCTGCCGGTTGCATTGCGGGGCTTGGCCCCGTGCACGTTCCGGACGTTGGCCGGGCGGTTCGGTGGCAGCTGACCCGGTGATCTGCGCGCCATTGGTGGCTGAGCGACTAGCGCTGCGCTCGGCCCGTACGCCGGTGCTGCGGACCGGGATGGGACCAGCCCGATCCAGGCGCAGCGCAGCCCAGTTGCGCGACAGAGCGCGGCTGGTCGCCGGGGTAGCCGGCGGGCTAGCGCCGAACATCGCTGTCGCTGATGTTGTGGTAGCAACCGAAGTGCTCGGCGGCGACCACCCGATCGCTTGCCAGCACCCGGACTTGCTGGCCGACCGATTACGCGGCCTTGGTCTAACAGTGCACATCGGTCCGATACTGAGCACACCCCGCCTGACGTTCAGTGCGGCCGCCCGAGCCCGCCTCGCCGCCACCGGCGCGCTCGCCGTCGACATGGAGTCGGCCTGGCTCGCGGGGCCTACTCCGTTCGCGGTTGTCCGCGTAGTCAGCGACACTGCGACTGCCGGGCTCTTGTCGCCCGCTGTCTTGGCACGGGGCTGGCGCGCGCTGGCGACGCTACATCGCTGTACGCCGGCACTGGACGAGTGGGCAGCCGCCGCACGCTGATGGCCGCCGGGTTCAATCGCACCGGAAACAGTGTTCTGCTCGAGATTAATATCGGTACGGCGGGCGGCGGTTGGCGGCCTACGATTCGGCGGTGAGTTCGTCGCCGACTGTTCGCCCGGCTCGGGTCGAGGACGTTGCGCAGATGGCGCGCGTGATTGTGCGGTGCTGGCAGGAGACGTATCGGGGACTCATGTCGGACGCGGTGCTCGACGACCCAGGCTTCGTGGCCGCTCGGGAGCGGTTTTGGACTGCCGCGTTGACCGACGAGCGCTATCGCGAGAACCGCGTGGCTGTCGCCGAGCGGGACGGCGAGCTGGTCGGGGTCGCCATGTCAGGCCCGCCCTTGGACGCCGGGGCGGCGTGGGCGAGGCAGCTGTATGTGCTCTATGTGTATGCGGCCGACCACGGCACGGGTGCTGGGCCGGCGCTGCTCGAGGCGGTCGTCGATCCGGAGGAGTCGGTGGCGCTGTGGGTGGCCGACCCCAACCCTCGTGCACAGGCGTTCTACCGCAGGCACGGCTTCGTTGCCGACGGGACGACCCAGGTCGAGGCCGGGGTGCCGGAGATCCGCATGGTCCGCGGCATGCAGCACAGTCGGTAATTCAGTTCGCGGTCACGGACTACATCGCCGCCGGGATGTCGCCGTATCGTGGCGGGATGCGGCCGGTGCCTTGGTGGGCTGTCTTGTCGGCGACCTTGGCGCCAGTGTTCCTCATCGGCGGCTGGACGGTGGCCGCCGGGCTGCAGCCGACCGGTTACAGCCCGGCACGCGACACCATCAGCGCTCTGGCCGGCCTTGGCGCTACCGATCGCTGGGTCATGACGATCGGCCTGGCGGCCCTGGGGACCTGCCACCTGGTGACCGCGTGGGGACTGCGGCCGGCCGCCGGTCCCGGTCGGCTGCTTCTGGCCGCTGGCGGCGTGGCCACCGTTCTAGTGGCGGCCTTCCCGGTACCTTCCACCGGTACGTCGAAGGTCCATGCTGTGGCGGCCGGGATCGGCTTCGTGACGCTCGGGCTGTGGCCGGCGTTGGCCTGGCGGCGCGGCCGGCCGGTGCCGTGGGCGCTGCGGCCGCTGGTGTCGATCGTCGCGGCTGCCGTCCTACTCGGACTTCTGGGTTGGTTCGTGGTGCAGTTGTCCAGCGACGGTCCGTGGATCGGGTCGACGGAACGACTCGTGGCAGGCGCCCAGGCATTGTGGCCGCTCATGGTGGTGCTCGCCGCCCGCCGCAGTTTGGCGGCCGATCGTGGAGGACCCTGAGGGGAATGCTTGCTACTTGTTGTCCTGTGTGGACGATCCTTGGTCCGAGCGCCACGCGCGGCGGTGAGCACGAGCCGCGCGCGGGCTAGGAGATCTTCCGTCGGTATGTGGCCATGGCAAAGACGTACGCGACGACGAGGATGCCGACACACCAGGCGAGGGCGATCCAAATGTCGGTGCCGACCGGCTGCTGTGTGAACAGGTCGCGGACAGCGTTGACAATCAACGTGACCGGCTGGTATTCGGCGAAGGCGCGCACCGGGCCGGGCATTGTGTCGGTGGGCACGAATGCCGAGCTGATGAACGGCAGGAAGATGAGCGGGTAGGCGAACGCGCTCGCGCCGTCCGCGGACTTCGCGGAGAGGCCGGGGATGACGGCGATCCAGGTCAGGGCGAGGGTGAACAGGATCAGGATCCCGGCGACCGCGAGCCATGCCGCCAATCCCGCCCCTGAGCGGAAACCCATGAGGAGGGCGACGAGCACGACGACCACGACCGAGATGAGATTGGCCACCAACGAGGTCAGCACATGTGCCCACAGCACGGACGACCGGGCGATCGGCATGGACTGGAATCGCTCGAAGATGCCGCTCTTCATGTCGAGGAAGAGCCGGAACGCGGTGTACGAGATGCCCGAGGCGATCGTGATGAGCAGGATGCCGGGCAGCAGGTAGTCCACATAGGACTCCGCCCCGGAGTTGATCGCGCCGCCGAACACGTAGACGAACAGCAGCATGAACGCGATCGGCATGATCGTGGTGGTGATGATGGTGTCCAGGCTGCGGGTGATGTGGCGCAGGGAGCGTCGCGTCAGGACGGCGGTGTCGCCGAAGAAATGGTTGGTCATCGGGGGTTCCTTACTTGTCCGTGCCGGCGTTGCGGTCACCGACGATGGCGAGGAAGACGTCCTCGAGAGTGGGCTGCTTCTCGACGTACTCGACCTTGGCGGGTGGGAGGAGCTGCTTGAGTTCGGCGAGTGTGCCGTTCACGATGATCCGACCCTCGTGGAGGATCGCGATCTGGTCGGCCAGTTGTTCGGCCTCGTCGAGGTACTGGGTGGTGAGCAGCACCGTGGTGCCCCG
>DASRII010000367.1:0-3199 GCA_035650075.1 Micromonosporaceae bacterium
GTTGTGGTCGATGAGGTGAGATCGATGACGGTGACCACCCAGCAGACACTCGACGGGGCCGAGGTCTTCCTCGACCTGGCGCTCGCCGATGACGATCTGGTGCGAGCCGAGTTCGACGCCCTGATCGCTGCCTGCTGGGAGTCGCCGTGCGAGCCGCCCCGCGACAAGACGAGTCCACCGGCCGGGGCGTGGGCGCCGCGGCCGCCGTCGAGGTGGCCGCGCCGACCCGCCGGTCCCCTCGGTCTGGTGCCGGCACGACGGCCACTTGGCCGCGCACGCGGTCCTCCGCTACGCCGCAGCGACTGACCTACCTGACCGATACCCCCTTGTACGGGGAGGTGAGCAGATCAGACAATCGACGAAATCCTTGACCCGGTGATGCGGCCGCCCGCCAGTCACACCTCTCAACCCGGCGGCGACCCCTTTCCGCCGCTCGTCCTTCCTAGGACGCCATCTTCGCGTGGGCCGCCGCATCACCCCGGTCCCAACCCCGACCTAGCGATTGATGTCCGTCTCGCACAGGTCGTGATCGCGATGACGATCGATTCACCCAGCCACCGGTAGCCCTCCGGCGGCTGCCGACCCAACTGCACGCCGACCGCTCCGCTGCCCGACCTAGCCGAATCATCGACCCCGACTCTGTCAGCCGACCGCAGCCATGACCGCGCCAGTGCCCGACCCGTACGCGATCCTCGGTGTGACCGCCGAGGCCTCGGACGACGACCTCGACCAGGCCTTCCGTGGCCTCGTCCGCCAACTTCACCCCGATACCCGCACACCGTCAGAGTCGGACGATGACGCCGACCGGCGCCTGCAGGACATCCTCAACGCCTACGCCACCTTGCGCGACCCCATCCGCCGTGCCGCCTACGACCGCGCTCGGGCCAGACCGGCAGCCGCAAACCGCGCGCCCTCACTGCGGCCTCGCTCCCCGGCGTCGCTGGCGTCGCCGCGGAACGCCTCGCCGATCCGGGTCGGGCCGGCGATCCGAGTCGGACCGGTGCGCTGGGAACCGCCACCACAGGACACCCCGCTCGAGGCAACCATGGGAGGGGAACACGATGGGACCCATTGACGACGTCGAAACCTACTGCGAGAACGGCGTCTGGAAGACCCGCTGGCGCAACAGCGCCAAACCCTTCGCCGCCGGCGGCGGCAAGCAGCGTCTGGTCAGCCAAGGCGCAACCGTGGCGCAGTGGTACGGCGTCGACCACATTGTCACCAACCCCGACGGCACCATCGCCGAACACAACTCCTACCGCTACCGCCGAACACACAGTGCCAGCCCCAGCTGACCTCGCCCAGTGGGCACAATCGGAGAACCGGCACACGTAAGCCTTTGGACGTCCCGAGCAGCAGCAGCCCGACCGGTAAGTCGCAGACCGCCGTGTTCCCGGCGAGACGTTCGCCGGGAACACGGCTGTATTCCGATCGCGGCTGGCCGGACTTGCCCCGCGACCACGCCGGCCAGCGAGCAGTGGATGGCCGGGGCGTGGCCGGGATCGTGATCAGGGCGCCCAGGCTGGTCAACCTCGTCCCCGCCGCACCGCCAGGCATGTCACGATGTTGCGGGGCGATGGTGCAGGCCGACCCTGAGGGAGACCGCCGTGGCTGATTTGTATCGCAGCGAAGCCGGGCGGGAGCGGGTCCGCGAGTGGTGTTCGGCGCGGCTCGATGGCTGGCAGGTGCCGCACGAGACGACTCTGGCCCGAACTCATCTGGGTCCCACACATGTGGTGCAGGCCGGAACCGGACCGGACGCCGTCGTCTACCTGCCGGGCACCAACTTCAACACGGCCAGCAGTCTGAAGCTGCTCACCCTGCTGTCGGCGCGGTGCCGTGTGATCGCGGTCGATCTGCCCGGTCAGCCAGGGCTGAGCACGTCACAGCGCCCACGGCAGGAGGCCGATGACTACGGGACTTGGGTGTCGGACGTGCGAGCGGCGTTGCCCACAGCGGGTATCGCACGACACGATGTGTGACGCTTCGGCTGTCCCTGCCGTGGGCCGCTCCCAGCCGCCGTTGAACTACCGCCGTCGCCGCATCTGGTCGTCGCCGATCGTGCCGTGCTTGCGGGTTGACACGAGATCGGCTTGCCGGATGACCTGCGGCCCAACAGCACCCCGAGTGCGGGGGGGAGGTGACTCGGGGTGCTGCCGTCTTGGGTGGTCTGGGGCTACCTGTAGACCTGGGGGCTGGTGGATCCCCAGATGGTCTTGTTGGGGGCGTCGTAGAGCACGACGCGGTAGTACCGGGCGGCGCTGGTCGTGTAGGTGTAGCTGTAGGTGCCGTTGGAGTAGGAGTAGACCTCCTTGAGGCCGCGCCACGTGTTGCTGCCGGGCGTGCGGTACTGGATCTGGCCGCGTGCGTAGGCCCAGCCCATGAACTTCTCGCCGTCCCCCCAGTACCGGTATGCGCTGGTCCGGACGTTCACCCGCGATCCGCTGCGGGTGGCCGTCACCCGGCCGTACGATGCCAATCGAATGTCGGTGTAGTACGGGCCGTACTGGAACACCGGGTTGGAGTCGGGGTCGTATGCGCCCTCGGCGCGCCATTGCCACCGGCCGATCGGCTCCCAAGAGTATAGATTCCAGGTGGTTGTCGTGGTCCCGTCGAAGATGAGGATTTCCTGCAAACCCTGGGTGGGGTGGTATCCGTCCCAGTTCGCCCAGTCGACTCCGGCGGCGCTGCAGTTGGGGCCGAGTCGGGCGGTGATCGCCCGGTAGGGCGTGCCGATCGAGATACGGCTCGGGATGTAGAGCGAGCACGAGCCTGCCGCTTGGGCGGTCGGGGCGACGACGGTCAGGCCGGTGACGGCCAGGCTCGTTGCCGCGATGAGTGTGGTTAATCGACGGATCATCTCGGGGTCCCCTCCCAGTAATGACTACGGTCGGTATATCGGCGCCCAGGGACCTGCGTTACACAGCGCGTCCACAATCCGTCACTGGATGCAGCACCCGACCAGGACGCACGCCATGGAAGAGCCACACCCATAACCGGGAGGGCAGCCGCGGTGAGAGCGTCCGGCCGAGCACCTCACCCGAGTCTGACCCGGACCCGAGCAACCTCGAAACGCAACACGGTGGTCGCCGCGGCCCGCCGAGCCGGCGCGGCGTTCAGCATCACCGCCCGGATGACCCCGACCGTCGCCGCCGCGATCGCCGCGATCGGCGACGGCGGGGATGATCCGGACGGTGGG
>DASRII010000368.1:0-2660 GCA_035650075.1 Micromonosporaceae bacterium
TCTCGCCACGGGCGATCAGACCGAACGACACCCAGGTGTCCGCCGCGTCGAACGGGTGCGCGAATGTCTGCACGTTGAGTTGGCACAGCTCGTCCATGGAGTATCCGAGCATGTCCGCCATGGCCTGATTCACATTTACGATCTGGCCTTTGACATCACAAATGCCCATCGCCACAGCGGCGTCCGCGAAGAGCGCGCGGAAGCGTGCCTCGGCCTGAGCCGATGTGTCGTCGGCTGAACCGTTCAGGCCCGAACCTCCTCGCGAGGCAACACCGTGCTGTATCTTCTCGACAGCATACGGTAAGCACCTCGTACGGGTTGTCCCTATCGTGTTCGGGCGGGCACGAAGACGCGCATGACCGAAGGGCCGCGATTTGCCCACAGGTAGTAGGGAATCGCCGTCAGCGGAAAGTCGCGACCGGCGGACACCGGTTCCTCGCCGACGGTCGCCCACCCCGACGTGCTCCACCCCGAGTCGTCCCGCGCGTACCCCTGGGCCACCGCGACGACCACCCGTTGGCCCAGGATGTCGCGCACCTCCTCGTTGAGCGGTTCGTCGACCAGCAACTCGACCCGGTTGAGGTCGACGCCGTCGGGCTGGTCCGGGCTCTCCAGGCAGTACACGATCGGTCCCCGCTCGATGGCCACCGTGCCGCGGATCGCATCCGCCGCCGGGTGCGGCACGGTCAGACGCAGTGGCATCGGCATGGACAGCGAGACGACGTCGCCGACCTGCCACGTCCGCTCGAGGTCGAGGTACCCGCGCTCCCCCGGCACCGCCGCCTCCGGCGCGCCGCCGTTGACGGTCACGGTGGCGCCGCGGCACCAGTCGGGGATACGCAGGGACAGGGTCCAGGGCTCGGTGGGGGTACCGGTCACCGTCACGGTGACGGTTCCGTCGAGCGGGTACCGGGTGTCCACAGTGAACTCGACGCCGTTGCCGGGCGCGACCGCGGCGGGTGCGTACTGGTGCAGCTGCACTCCGGCATCGGTGTACGTGGCGAGGTACGCGCCCAACGACGCGATCGTGCGCATGATGTTCGGCGGGCAGCAGGCGCATTCGAACCAGGGTGGACGCGTGCCGGGTGCCTCGGCCCGCTGCGGGCGGGTGTCGGTGGGTGCGGCCGGTCGCGCGACCCGACGCTGCGCCGGGTTGTTGTAGAAGAAGGCGTTGCGTTCCAGCGAGGTGGATCCGGCGAGCAGGTTGAACAGCGAACGCTCGATCGCGTCGGCAAAGCGGCTCTGGCCGGTGGCCAGCAGCAGCCGCCAGTAGAGCATAATGCAGCCGATCGTCGCGCAGGTCTCGCCGTAGACCAGGTCCTGCGGCAGCTCGTACTCCTCGCCGAACGCCTCTCCTTCGAACCGGGAACCCACGGCGCCGGTGAGGTACAGCTTCGTCGCCATCAACGACTCGTATTGGCGCAGAGCGCTGTCGAGCAGAGCCTGTTCGCCGGTTTCGAGAAACAGGTCGACCACGCCCGAAAGCAGGTACACCGCCCGAACCGCGTGCCCGACGACCGTGGTCTGCTGGCGTACCGGGATGCTGTCCTGGTAGTACGCCGAGTCGAAATGACCCCGCGGGTCGAGCACCCCGTGCCCGCGCACATCCACCAGTTGTTGCGCGAGGTCCAGATAGGACTGTTGGCCGGTCTCCCGGTACAGCTCGACGAGCGCCATCTCGATCTCGGGATGGCCGTCGGTGTCCTTGCGCCGGTTCCCGGCGAACTCCCGTACCAGGCAGTCCGCCGCGCGCCGGGCGACGGCGAGCAGGTCGTCGTTGCCGGTACCGCGTTTGTGCGCGATCGCACCCTGGATGAGGTGCCCGATGCAGTAGAGCTCGTGGCTGGTCGTCAGGTGGTCCCAGCGCACCTCGTGACCGCCCTGCACGAACGAGTTGAGGTAGCCGTCGTCCTCCTGCGCCTCGCGCACCACGTCGATGAGGTCCTGCGCCGCGGCCGCCAGCTCGGTCGATGCCGCTCGCCCCATCTCCCACGACAGACCCTCGAGCACCTTGTACACGTCCGAGTCGGAGAACCAGAAACCCCGGTGCGGCCCGGTGCGGTCAGCGCCTCGGATCCGGCGGAGGTTGTCGACGGAGCCGTCGCGTTCCAGCCAGCCGAGCGCGTGCGGCATCGTCACCTCGCGGTTGAGCCGCTGCCATTCGGCCCAGAACCCGCCGGTCAGCTCGACCTCACGGAGGCCGAGTGGGCGGACGGCGAGCCGCTCGGTGGCGCGAGGCAGCACCGGCCCGATGGGCTGGGTGGGAGGCGTCACTGTGGTGTCTCCTCAATTTGCGGGTCAGCGATTTCGGTGGTCAGCCGCGCAGGGCGCCGGCGACGAGACCGCTCACGTAGAAGCGTTGTAGGGCCAGATACACCACCAGGCAGGGCACCATCGCGACGACGATGCCCGCCTGCAGGGCGCCGACGTCGAGGATGTTGAACGAGGCGTACCGGATGTTGACGAGCATGACCGGCAACGTGTACTTCCGGCCGTCGTTGAGAATGAACAACGGCGCGAGGAACTCGTTCCACGAGATGAGAAACGCGAACAGGGCGACGGTGACCACGCCCGGTGCGACGATGCGCGCCGAGACGTGCCACATCGCGCTGAAGTCCGAACAGCCGTCGACGAGCGCGGCCTCCTCCAGCTCGCGCGGT
>DASRII010000369.1:0-15259 GCA_035650075.1 Micromonosporaceae bacterium
GCGCCGACCACGCGGTGGCACGGTACGACGATCGGCAGGGGATTGCGGTTGCAGGCGACCCCGACCGCTCGCGCCGCGAGCGGATCGGACTCGCCGGTCGCGGCGGCCAGCTCGCCGTAGGTCCGGGTCTCCGCATACGGAATCTTGGCGATCTCCTGCCAGATCGCGCGCTGGAACGCGTCGCCAGC
This sequence comes from Micromonosporaceae bacterium, assembly GCA_035650075.1. Classification (GTDB taxonomy): domain Bacteria; phylum Actinomycetota; class Actinomycetes; order Mycobacteriales; family Micromonosporaceae; genus DASSUC01. Next base: position 189 of record DASRII010000369.1, read on the forward strand.
CGGTATCGACAGGGGGAGGTCGAAGTCGGTCAGGTCTCCGTCTAGGTACGCCCGCAGCTGCCGGACGGCCTCGGCCAGCGTCGCCTCCGGATGGGTGTCCACCGCGCCGGACGGTCCCTCGAACCGGACCGCGCACACGCCGTCGTCATCCACCGCCACACCCAGGTCACCCATTGACGAGGGCACCGAACTCCATCGCACCCGACAAGTCTGCCGCGCCCCTCCGACAAGAAGCGTGTCAACTTCTGTTGACGACTGCGGTACTGTCAACGTAAGTTGACAGCATGGAACAGGTCACCGACACGGCGAAGGCGGCCAGCAGCGCCGACCCGACGGTCGGGCTCCAGGCGGTGGTCGCATTACACCGGCTCGCCGACGCGCTCGAGGTGGTGCAGGTCGAGAACGCCCGCGCCAAGGGCTGGTCCTGGCAGCAGATCGCCGACGCGCTGGGAGTCAGCAAACAGGCCGTACACAAGAAGCATTCCGGACGGAGGGACTGATGTTCGAGCGGTTCACCAACGCGGCCCGGGCCGTTGTCGTCGAGGCCCAGGAGCAGGCGCGCCGCCTGGGTCATCGCGCGATCGAGACCGAGCACCTGCTGCTGGCCCTGCTCGCGCAGGACGGCCGGCCCGCGGCGCTGCTGCGCGACGCCGGGGTCACGAGCGAGTTCGCGGAGGCGGTGACAATCCGGGTCCGCGGCGGCACCCCACGAGGCGTGACCGATGCCGACGCCCTGCGCGCCATCGGGATCGACATCGACGAGGTACGCGCCCGGATCGAGGAGAACTTCGGGCCGATCGAGTTCATGGAAACGCCCGAGCCACCCCGGCGCCGTTTCGGGTGGCGCCGGCGGCGCCGTCCGTCACGGCCGCCAATGATCTCCGGTCACCTGCCGTTCGTCCCACGTTCCAAGAAGATCCTGGAGCTGTCGTTGCGCGAGGCGCTACGGCTCAATCACCGGTTCATCGGCGAGGAGCACATCCTGCTGGGATTGCTCCGCGAGGGCGAAGGGCTGGCCGCGATGATCCTGGCGGAGGCCGGGGTCGACCCGGCACACCTGCGCCGGCAAATCGAGCTGGGTCTGCGCGAGGCGGCGTAGTGCGACGGATCGCGGCCGCCGTCATGCTGGGGCTGGCGTTGGCCGCAGGCATGTTCGCGCTCGGCCGGGCCACCGCGGCCGAGCCGGAGCGGGGATACGGCGACGGGTTCCGGGACGGCCGGGCGGTCGGGGTACAGGAGGGGCGTGCGCTCCAGGTCGGACAACCGGGCCAGGACGCCTTCAATCTCGGGTACGCCGCCGGCGCCAACGACGTGTTCGGCGGCTACGACGGCGGTTGGTCGCTGTCGATGCCGTACCTGGTCGTCCTCGGTCGCGGTGACGGGGGAATCACGTACCGGCTCGTCAGCCGTACCGAGCTGCGGCCCGGTACCGCCTACTTCCTCTGTCCGGGATCGTCGGCCGTCTGCACCGAGGCGCGGTCCTAGTCGTCCGGCCCGGGTCCTAGGCCGACGCGGGCGTGCCTATGTGCAGGCTGGCGATACCCTCGCAGCCGTGAGTGCGGTAACGCTGACCTTCCTCGTGATCGGTGGTCTCGGTCTGCTCGCGCTCGCGGCATCACTGGTGTTCGGCGAGATCCTGCCGCTCGGGCACCTCGGTCATCCGGACGTGAGCGGACCCTGGTCGCTCGAGGTGATCGCCGGGTTCGCCGGGGCGTTCGGGTTCGCCGGGGCGGTCGCCAACGAGCTGCTGTTCGGGCGTACCTCCGTGCCGGCGTTCGCGGCCGCGGCCGTGGGTGCCGTCGCCGCATTCCCCACGGCGTACATCGTCTGGCGGTTCTCCAAGGCGGCGCGCAACATGCGCACGGACGCCACCCCCACGCGGACCGATCTGATCGGCACGCTCGGTGTGGTGGTCACGGCGATTCCCGCCCAGGGGTACGGCGAGGTCCGGGTACGTCTGCGCGGCGAACCGGTCAAGCTGAACGCCCGGGCCGACCGGCCGATCCCGCTGGGCGCCCACGTGTTCGTGGTCGAGGCGCCGAGCGACACGAGTGTCGTGGTCGAAGAGACCGCACTTCCTGCTACCTGAGGACGGCCATGTTCATCTTCATCGCGATCGGCGGCGCCGTGCTGCTGGTCCTCCTGCTCGTGCTGTATGTGCTGTCCCGCATCAAGGTCGCGGGGCCGAACGAAGCGTTCATCGTCACCGGCCGCAAGGGTCGGGTGACCCAGGCGGCGGACGGTTCCCGCCTGACCGACCTGTCCGGCCAGAAGGTCGTGATGGGCGCGTCGGTGTTCGTGCTGCCGGTCGTGCAGAAGCTGCAGGTGCTCTTCCTGTCCAGCCGGCGGATCCACGTGGAGATCGCCGGAGCGGTCAGCAAGCAGGGCATCCGCGCCAACCTGCAGGGCGTCGCGATCGTCAAGGTCGGCGGTACCGAGGACGCCATCCGCGCCGCGGCGCAGCGGTTCCTGCACCAGCAGACGGAGATCGAGGAGTTCACCCGCGAGGTGTTGGCCGGTGCGCTGCGCTCGATCGTCGGTCGGCTCACGATCGAAGAGATCATCCGGGACCGAGCGGCGTTCGCCTCGGCCGTCGCGGAGGAGGCCGAGCACTCGCTGACCAACCAGGGTCTGGTGCTCGACACGTTCCAGCTGCAGGACATCATCGCCGAGGGCTCGTACCTGCAGGACCTCGGCCGGCCCGAGGCGGCCCGGGTGTTGAAGGAGGCGGCGATCGCCGAGGCGCGCGCCCGGCAGGCCGCTGAGCAGGAGCGGCTGCTCGCCGAGGAGGCGATCGCCGAGGCGAACCGCAACCTGTCGCTCAAGCAGGCCGCGATAGCGGCGGAGATCGACGCCGCGAAGGCGAGGTCGGCGGCGGCCGGTCCGCTCGCGCAGGCCGAGCGTGACCAGGCGATCCTCGCCGAGCAGCGCAAGGTCGCCGAGCAGAATGCCGAACTCAAGCAACGTCAGCTCGACACCGAGGTGCGCAAGCCCGCCGACGCCGCCCGGTACAAGGTCGAGCAGGAGGCCGAAGGGGCCCGCAACGCCGCCGTGTTCGCGGCGGACGCCCAGCGGCAGGCGACGATCGCGTCCGCGCAGGCGAAGGCCGAGCAGGACCGGCTGACCGGTGAGGGCGAGCGGGCCCGGCGGGCCGCGCTGGCCGCGGCAACCGAGCTCGAGGGCCAGGCCGAAGGTGCCTCGATCCTCGCGCGCGGCCAGGCCGAGGCCGAGGCCATGCGGCGCAAGGCGGACGCTTTCGCCGTGTACGGCGAAGCCGCCGTGCTCGACCTGCTGGTCCGGGTACTGCCGGAGGTCGTCCAGGCGGCCGCCGCCCCGATGAGCGCGATCGACAAGATGACGGTCATCTCTACCGACGGCGCATCGTCGATCACCAAGTCGGTCGCGGCCAACGTGGCACAGGGTCTACAACTCGGTACCGACCTGACCGGCATCGACCTCGTGGCCCTGCTCGCCCGCCTGGGTAGTGCTACCACGAACGGTCAGAAGGCTGTCCCGGCACAGGTCGAAGGCGAGCAGTAACCCGTAGGCTCTGTTTGTGTTCGGACTCGGCGGGCTCGGCTTCCGGCGGCTGCTTGCCGCCCGGGTGACGAGCGGGTTGGCTGACGGCTGGTTCCAGGCCGGGCTCGCCGGGAGCCTGCTGTTCAACCCCGAACGGCAGGCCAGTCCGCTGCGGATCGCGCTCGGCTTCGCGATCCTGCTGCTGCCGTACTCCCTGCTGGGTCCGTACGTCGGTGTGCTGCTGGACCGCTGGCAGCGACGAAACTCGCTGGCGCTGGCGAACTTCGCCCGGGCGCTGCTCGTGCTACCGGCCGCGGCCTTCGTCGCGTCCGGTGACGAGGGGTTCACATTCGCGATCCTCGCGCTGCTCGTGATCGCCGCGAACCGGTTCTTCCTCGCCGGCATGTCGGCGTCACTGCCGCACGTCGTACTCGACGAGAAGCTGGTCACCGCCAACGCGGTGGCGTCGACGTTCGGTACGGTGTCGTACACGCTCGGTCTCGGTACCGCCCTCGGAGTGCTGCACAGTCCGTACGTCGGGGCCGACTTCCACGGGTACGGCGTCATCACTGTTACCGCGGCCGTGGGGTACCTCGTCTCGGCGCTCCTGTTGCGGACCTCGTTCGCGGCGGCCGACCTGGGTCCGCCACCGGCCGACCGACCGCGGGAGCCGATCGTCGCGGCGGTCGTCGAGGTGGCCCGCGGCATGATCGCCGGTATCCGGCATCTGACCGAGCGTCCGGTCGCCGGCTACGCGCTGCTCGTCCAGGCCGGCCACCGGGTGTTCTTCGGCGTCCTGACCCTGGCCGGGCTGCTGATGTTCAGCCAGGAGTTCGTGGACGGCAGCCCCGGACAGTCGCTGTCCGGGATCGCCCTGCTGCTCGCCGCCGGGATGGCGGGGGTCCTGGTCGGTGCCGCGGTGACGCCATCGGTGACCCGGCGCATCCCCAGCTGGGCGTGGGTCAGCGTGTCGCTCGGCGCGACGGCCGTCGCGGTGTTCACGATCGTGCCGCTGTTCCATCCACTGCTGTTCGTGATACCGGTCGTCGTCCTGAACGTGGCCGCGCAGAGCACGAAGATCATCGTGGACACGAACATCCAGCACGAGTGCGCGGACGAGTACCGGGGACGCGTGTTCAGCGTCAACGACACGGCGTTCAACCTGACGTTCGTGGGCGGGTTGTTCATCGCCGCGACGACGCTGCCGGTCGATGGTCGGTCGGTGACCGCGGCGATGGCGGTCGCGGCCGGGTACGGCGTGCTGGCCGTCGGGTACGTCGCGTTGGCCCGCCGCGCCCTCGCCCACCGCACCGGTACCGAGGCGGAGATCAGGACTCCCGACGCAGCTCCGTCTGGTACTTCGTCGTGAACTCCTTCAGCGTGTTGCCCTCGCACGTGTAGTTGGCCTCGTCGACGCTGCCGGTCAGGTCTTGCGATGCCGTCTCGACGCCGTCGATCGACAGCGTCGCGGTGCCGTCCGGCCCGAGGTTGGAGTACGTCACCCGGCCGTTGTTCGTGCGGAAGTCGTAGTTGACCGAGCCCTCGAAGACCAGCCGGTAGGTGGAGCCGCCGGCGGTCCCGACGAACGTGGTGCCGTCGCCGAACTCGGTGACCCCGGTGCCGTCCGCGTCGAGACGCACCCGGGCACCAGTACCCGAGCTGGTGAAGTGCACGGTACCGACGAGCGGTACGTCCACCTGTTCCGTGTGCCTGACGACCCGCCAGTTGCCGACCACACACTGGTCGACGAGGCTCGACGCGGTCGTGGGTCCGGGATTGCCGGTGGCCTTTTCGCGGCCGGATCGGACGAGCGTCACCACGATGATCGCCGCGACCAGCACGACGAGCGTGATCGACAACGCGACCAGCGGGAGCACGAACGGGTTGCGTTTGCGCGGTGGCGGCTGCGCGTACGCCGGTGGGCCGCTGGTCTGGCTCAGGTAGGCCGGTGGAATGCTGATCGCCCCGGCGGGATACGCCTCCTCGGGTACCCCGCGGAACGTCCCGCACTGGGTGCAGTAGCCGGCAGTGTCCACCACCTGACCACCGCACACCGCGCACGGTTGCATGCGGCGACCGTAGCGGCCCGGCGACCGCGGATGCTACCCGTCAGTCGGCCAGGAGACCGCGCTCGCGTGCCCAGCGGAAGAGTTCGGCCTCGGCCTCGTCGCGGGTCAGCGGTCCGCGGTCGAGGCGCAGGTTCTTCAGGTACCGCCACGCTTCGCCCACGACCGGACCCGGCGGTACGCCGAGCAGCTCCATGATCGCGTTACCGTCGAGGTCCGGCCGTACCCGCGCCAGATCCTCCTCGGCCGCGATGCGCGCGATGCGCTCCTCCAGCGCGGTGTAGTCGGTGGCGAGCTGCGCGGCCTTGCGGCGGTTGCGCGTCGTCACGTCGGACCGGGTCAGCTTGTGCAGCCGAGGCAGCAGGTCACCGGCGTCAGTGACGTAGCGACGTACCGCCGAGTCCGTCCACTCGCCCCGGCCGTAGCCGTAGAACCGCAGGTGCAGAGCTACCAGCTTGGTCACCTCGGAGATGACGTCCTTCGGGTAGCGCAGCTGCATCATCCGCTGCTTCGTCAGCCGCGCGCCGACGATCTCGTGGTGGTGGAACGAGACCCGACCATCCGACCCGACCGCCTTGGTTGCCGGCTTACCGACGTCGTGCATCAGCGCCGCCATGCGCAGGACGAAGTCGGGACCGTTGTCCTCCATGCTCACCGCGTTGCGGACGACGGTGAGCGTGTGCTCGTACACGTCCTTGTGCTGGGCGTGCTCGTCGATCTCCAGTTGCAGACCGGCCAGCTCGGGCAGGAACTCGTCGGCGAGCCCGGTACCGACGAGCAGCCGCAGCCCGGTCACCGGATCCACCCCACAGAGCAGCTTGGTGAACTCGTCGCGGATCCGCTCGGCGGTGATCCGGCGCAGATCGGTCGCCATCGCGGCCATGGCCTCGATGACGTCGCGCATGACGGTGAACCGCAGCTGCGCCGCGAACCGCGCCGCGCGCAGCATCCGCAGCGGGTCGTCGGCGAACGAGTCGTGCGGCGTACCCGGCGTGCGGATCCGGCGGGCGGCGAGGTCGGCCCGGCCGCCGTACGGGTCGGTGAACCGGTGGTCGGGCAGGCTGACCGCCATCGAGTTGATCGTGAAGTCACGCCGCTTCAGGTCGTCGAGCAGGTTCGTGCCGTACCGGACGATCGGGTTGCGGCTCACGCGGTCGTACGCCTCTGCGCGGTACGTGGTGATCTCCAGCCGGAGACCCCGCCGGGCCGCACCGATCGTGCCGAACTCGCGACCGGTCTCCCACGTCGCCTCCGCCCAGCCGGCCAGGACGCCCAGCGTCTGCTCGGGTCGGGCGTCGGTACAGAAGTCCAGGTCGTCACCGAGCCGGCCGAGCAGGGCATCGCGGACCGAGCCGCCAACGAGGTGCAGCTCGTGGCCGGCGTCGACGAACCGGCGACCCAGCTCGTCGGCCACCGGGGAGATTCGCAGAAATTCGGTCACGGCACGCCGTTGGGTTTCGGTGAGGTTACTCGAGTTCGACATCGCGCCGGATAGCGTAGCTGCCCGACCCGGCTCGGGCTCGCTAGATTCCGCCGTGCGGCTAAGGTCTGGGCCATGACCCACGGCGAGTCGGAGGTGGTGGCCGGGCCTGGTGCCGAGGCAACCGAGGTGACTCTCGACGCCACCGTGCCCGCGCCACGCAGTCCGGGTGGTGGCAGCGTATTGCGCCACAGCGCGGTGATGGCCGCCGGCAGCGTGGTCAGCCGGATCACCGGGTTCCTGCGTACCGCTGTGATCGGGGCCGCGCTCGGCGCGGCGCTGGTGGGCAACGCGTACACGACCGCGCAGTTCGTACCGTCGATGATCTACGAGCTGCTGCTCGGCGGGATCCTCGGCACGGTGGTCGTACCGGTACTCATGCGGGCGCGGACCCGGGAGGCCGACCGCGGCGAGGCGTACGCCCAGCGCCTGCTCACGCTCGCCGTATTCGCGCTCGGGATCGTGGCCCTGCTGGTGGTCATCGCGGCACCGCTGTTCGCCGCCATCCTCGCCGGTGGCAGGTCCACGCCCGCGAGTCGTGAACTCATCACCACACTCGGCTACCTGATCATGCCGGGGATCTTCTTCTACGGTCTCGCCGCCCTGTTCGGGGCCGTACTGAACACCCGCGACCACTTCGCCGCGCCCATGTGGGCGCCCATCCTGAACAACCTCGTGGTGATCGGCACCTTCGCGCTCTACATCGTGTTGTTCGGGGCGAAGCCCCTGCTGCCGGAGCAGCTGAGCACCGGACAGATCCTGCTCATCGGACTGGGTACGAGCCTGGGCGTCGCGGTGCAGACGGCGGGACTGTGGACGGTGCTGCGCCGGGTCGGGTTCCGCTGGCGCTGGCGCTTCGACCTCCGGGCGCTGCACCTCGGCGAGCTGGCCCGGCTCGGCGGGTGGGCGTTCTGCTACGTGGCGGTCAGCCAGATCGCGGTGTTCGCGGCCATCCGGTTGGCCAATGAGGCATCGAGCCACGGCGGGCCCGGCCCAATGATCTACAACAACGCGTTCCTGCTGCTGATGATGGCGCACGGTATCGTCGCGGTCTCGATCATCACCGCGCTGATGCCGCGCATGAGCGCCGCCGCCACCGAGCGGCGGTACGGGGACTTCACCGCCGACCTGTCCCGCGGTACGCGCATGGCGGCGGTCGTACTCGTGCCGATCGCCGTGGCGTACGCCGTGCTCGCCGAGCCGATCTCCCGGACGCTGTTCCAGTACGGTGCGTTCACCTCCGACAACGCGCTCGCCACGTCGACCGTGCTGCTGGTCGTCGCGATCGCGCTCGTCCCGTTCTCGGTCAGCCAGCTCTACACCTTCGCGTTCTACGCGCTGCCGGACACGCGTACGCCGGCTCTGGTCAACATGCCGGTCGTCGGGGTGCGGGTCGGGCTGCAGGTGCTGCTGGCCATGCTGCTGCCGGCGGTATGGGTGGCGGCCGGGCTGATGGCGGGCAACGCGGTGTCGTTCGTGGTCGCCGCCGTGGTGTCCGCGATGCTGCTCCGCCGGCGTGTCGGCGCGATCGGGCTACGGCAGATCTTCGACACGTTCGCCCGGGCCTTCGTGGCGGGCGTGGGCGCGTTCGCCCTCGGCTGGATCACTGTGTGGCTGCTCGGCCGGTGGCTCGGCGACGACCGGCTCTCGGCGCTCGTGCAGCTCGCGATCGGCGGCGTGGTGATCGTCGGGGTCTACGGCGCCCTCGCGCTGGCCCTGCGCATGCGCGAAGCCCGCGACCTGACCACCCGCCTGCTGCGTCGACGGCCCCGCGTGCCCGGCACCGCAAACTAGCAGCGACGTGTTCAAACCCCCCGTGACGAATTACCTACAAGTTGACAGATAACCAGTCACGGTGTGGCTGCAAAGCGATTCGCCGATGGCACTCGGACGGGTACTGCGCGAAGATGACGTGTCAGGGTCCTCGCAGCGGCCGAGTATCGTTCCCGAGCGGAAGGTGGCCTAGTACCACTTACGCTATGTCCAAGCACCGGGCAACACCGAGGGAGGACGGGTGACCCAGGTCGGCGAAGGCCATGAGGCGGAGGGGTCCCGCCCGATCATGACCTTCGGCGTGCCCACGGTGGGAGAGGTGCTGGCTGACCGGTACCGGCTCGAGGAACACATCAACGACGACGCCGTAGGACGTCAGGTCTGGCGCGGCATCGACGTGATCCTGCGCAGGCCGGTGGCGGTGGTGCTGCGATACCCCGGTGGCGACTCGGCGATCGAGATGCTGGACGCGGCGGTGTCCGCGAGCCGGGTGGTTCACCCCAACCTGGTCGGCGTGTACGACGCGATCGACGAGGGCGACCGGGCATACGTGGTGCGCGAGTGGGTCGAGGGTGCGGCCCTGCGGGAGTACGCGACGCACACCCCCCTGGATGCGGACCGCGCGACGGCCGTCGGCTCCGCGGTGGCCGCGGCCACCGCTGCGATGCACGCGACCGGCATGGTGCACGGCAATATTCACCCCGGCACGGTGCTGATCGCCGCCGACGGCCGGGTGGTGCTCGCCGACGCCCGCATCGACGACCACGCCAGCGTCGAAGCCGATATCCGCGCGATCGGTGGCGTCCTCTACTACGCGCTGACCGGGCACTGGCCGCAGGCCGAAGCGGGCCGCACCAACCTGCCCGACGCGATGCGCGACGCGCACGGCATGCTCGCGTCACCTCGACAGATCCGCGGTGGCGTGCCGGCGTACCTCGACGAGATCGTCACGGACCTGCTCGACACCCGCCTGACCTTGCCGTCGGCCGACGTGCTCGCCGCCGAACTGGGCCGGCTCAACGCGACCATGGAAGCCGAGGCCGAGGAGCAGTACGAGGACTCGGAGAGCCCGCTCGGCTTCGGCGCGATCCGAACGAACGAGCGCCCCCGGCCGGCCGGCCGCAAGCTGGCGGTCGGCATCGCCGCCCTGGTCTTCGTGGCTACGACCGGCCTGTTGGTCGGTGCGAAGATGCTCTCCTCGACCGGCGCCAGCGGCGGACCACCCAGCAGCATCACGAACACCACGCCGGGTGCGGCGACGTCGAACGAGTCGGAGCCGCGGCGGCTACCGCTCACCGCGGCGCAGATCCGCATCGTCGACCCGAAGGGCGACCGCGACGAGATCAAGGACGAGGACCTGATCGTCGACGACAAGGTGGACACCGGCTGGAAGACAGCGCGGTACCGGGGCAATCCAGCCTTCGGCGGCCTGAAGTCCGGCATGGGGGTGCTGATCGACCTCGGCGGTAAGTACCACGTCGTCGGCGTCGAGGTGCAGTTCTCCGCCGCGGGCGCCTCCGCCGAGATGCGGGTCGGGCAGACGCTGCCACCGGCCACCTCAGCGGGGGACGCGGTCGTGGTGGGGAGCTACACCCGCGTCGGCGAGCCGGTGGACAAGGCGCCGGTCACCCACAACTTCATCGTCGACGGCGAGACGCAGTACCTGATGCTGTGGATCTCGAAGATGCCACAGATCGAGGATGGTCGGTACCAGATCGGCGTCCAGGAGATCGCGGTTCACGTGCGCTGACCACCGGGCGAGCGCGCTCGATATAGTCTGCTGGCCGTGAGGGCGGACGCCGAAGACAGCGACGAAGAGCTGTTGCGCGCCCATACCGCTGGAGATCCGGATGCCTTCGCGGAGATCGTCCGCCGGCACCGGGATCGGCTGTGGGCGGTCGCTCTCCGCACCCTGGGGGACCGCGAGGACGCCGCGGACGCGGTACAGGACGCGCTGCTGTCGGCGTACCGGTCCGCTGGGCGGTTCCGGGGCGACTCGGCGGTCACGACCTGGCTGCACCGGATCGTCGTCAACGCGTGCCTCGACCGGGTGCGCCGCCGGCAGGCGCGGCCGACCGTACCGCTGCCGGAGACGTGGGCCGTCCCGGCCGCGCCCGCGCCCGACCGCGACGTCGCGCTCGACGTCAGGTCCGCGCTGGCTCAGCTCTCCGCCGACCAGCGGGCCGCGCTGGTCCTGGTCGACATCCACGGGTACGGCGTCAGCGAGGCGGCCGAGATCCTGGGTGTGGCCGAGGGCACGGTAAAGAGCCGGTGCGCCCGCGGCCGAGCGAAACTTGCCGTGATGCTCGGGTACCTGCGGGTGCCACCAGGGCATCAGCCAGGGAACCCAGCGAGCGGCGGGCGCGTCCCATCGGGGAGCTTGCCGGGAGACTCTACGGAGGACGTGTCGTGACGCACGGGGTTGATCTGGACAGGTTGGCGGACTACACCGCCGGCCTGCTCGACGGCACCCCGCAGGCGGCCGAGGTAGCCGAACTGATCGCGACACGGCCCGACTGGGCCCACGCGTACGCCGCATTCGCCGACGCCGAACGAGCCGTTCGCGTCGACCTTGCCGACCTGGGCAGCGAGCCGGTCACGATGCCGTCGGACGTGGTGGCCCGGCTGACCGCCGCGCTCGACGAGGCCGGCTCCCGGCCGAAGCTGACCGTGCTGACCGGCGAAGGTAGCGGTACGGCCGGCGGCCGGCGTACCCGCACATCCGAAGCCCGCGCCCGGCGGCGGCGGCAGGCATGGGTGGCCGCGGTGGCGGCGGCCGTCGTGGCCTTCGGTGGTTTCGGCGTCACCGTGCTCGCCGACGTCTTCAGCACCCGGTCGGAGGAGGCGACGACCGCGAGTGGGGCCGTCGCGCCGGCGCAACGAGGCGCGGACGCCCTCGGTGGGGGGGAACCGGCGGCACCACCGGCGGCCGCGGAGAACGCGCCACCTCGGTTCACGGCGAGTGGCACGAACTACTGGCCCACGGACGTGGCACCGGGGCCGGCGATGCAGTACGACAGCGCCAGCCCGGGCTTCGCATCTGGTCGCACGGATCTGAAGTCCTCCCAGGTGCCGCCCCCGTTGCGCCGCCTGTCCGAGGACCCGGTGGCCATCAACATCTGCCTGCGCCAGGTGGCGTCGGCGTACGGCGGCCGCCCGTCGCTGGTCGACTTCGCCCGCTTCCAGAACGAACCGGCGTTGATCATTACGCTCGTCGACCCGGCGGGACGGCCGTTCCGGATGGTCGTCGCGGGCCCCGACTGCGGCCTGCCGGAGCGCGGCGCGGACGTGCGATACACCACGCCTGTTTCCTGAAGGGAATCCTGGCTTCGTAGGATGACGTTCTGCTTCACGCGCACTCGAACGGCGCGTGACGTCCCCAGGGAGCCCAACAGTGGACGAGGTCCGCAATCTGATCATTATCGGTTCCGGTCCAGCCGGCTACACGGCTGCCGTGTACGCGGCTCGGGCCAACCTGCGGCCGCTGGTCATCGAGGGTGCGCAGTCCGGGGGCGCGCTGATGACCACGACCGACGTGGAGAACTATCCGGGATTCCCGGACGGTGTGCTCGGGCCCGAGCTGATGGACAACTTCCGCAAGCAGGCCGAGCGCTTCGGTACCGAGTTCGTCACCGATGACGTGACGCGCGTCGAGCTCAGCGGTGACGTGAAGGTCGCCTGGGTGGGCGATACGGCGTACCGGGCACGGGCGATCATCCTCGCCACCGGATCGGCGTGGCGGCCGCTGGGCGTGCCGGGCGAGCAGGAGCTGCTCGGACACGGAGTGTCCTCGTGTGCGACCTGTGACGGGTTCTTCTTCCGCGGCCAGCACATCGTGGTCGTCGGGGGTGGTGACTCGGCGATGGAGGAGGCGACCTTCCTCACCAAGTTCGCGGAGTCGGTCACGATCATCCACCGGCGGGACGAGTTCCGGGCCAGCAAGATCATGCAGGACCGGGCGCTCGCCAACCCGAAGATCAAGGTGGAGTGGGACACGATCGTCACCGAGGTCCTGGGGGGCGACGGTACCGTGGCCGGCGTCAAGGTCCGCAACGTCCATCACGGGGCGGAGCGTGTCCTCGACGTGACCGGCGTGTTCGTGGCAATCGGACACGACCCCCGCAGCGAATTGTTCCGTGGGCAGGTCGAGCTGGACGAGAACGGGTACGTCGTCGTGGCCGCGCCGAGCAGCCGCACGAACCTGCCCGGCGTCTTCGCCTCGGGTGACCTGGTGGACCACTCGTACCGCCAAGCGGTGACCGCCGCCGGCACCGGCTGCGTCTCCGCCCTCGACGCCGAGCGCTACCTGGCCACAATCGAAGATTAGGGAGTTTTCATGGGAGCCACGAAGGCGGTCACCGACGCCTCGTTCGTCAGTGACGTGCTGCAGTCGGACAAGCTGGTACTCGTCGACTTCTGGGCCGAGTGGTGCGCGCCCTGCCGCAAGGTCGAACCGCTGCTCGAGGAGATCGCCACCGAAATGGCGGGCAAGGTCTCGATCGTCAAGCTCAACATCGACGAGAACCCGGAGACAGCTCGGGCATACCGGGTCATGTCGGTTCCCACCCTCACCGTCTTCAAGGCCGGCCAGCCGGTCAACTCCGTGGCCGGTGCGCGGCCGAAGGGTGACCTGATCAGGCTCATCGAGTCCGCCCTGTAGCCAGGCCCGGATCACGATATTCTCCGGTCATCGCGATGTGGGTCCCGGCCGGAAGGCATAGGCCGGAAGGGCAGCTACCCCCGAGAGGAAGGCCCGTTCGGTGCGTTCGATCCGTCGTGGCGACCGGGGACCGGCGGTGGTCGAGATTCGCGGCATCCTGGGAACGCTGGGTCTCCTGGGCAACGGCGCTGCCTCGCCCCCCGACTTCGATGAGGTGACCGAGGTCGCCGTACGCGAGTTCCAGCAGAGCCGCGGCCTGACGGTCGACGGCCAGGTCGGTCCGGAGACGTGGCACGCGCTCGACGGCGCCCGGTGGCACCTCGGCGCCCGGGCGCTCTACCACTCGATCACGCTCCCGCTGGTCGGTGACGACGTACGCCAGCTGCAGGAACGCCTGCTCGAGATGGGGTACGACGTCGGTCGCGCCGATGGCATCTACAGCGGCCGGACGGCCCACGCGGTGGCGATGTTCCAGCGCGAGGTGGGACTGCGCGCGGATGGCGACTGCGGGCCACAGACGCTGAACGCGCTACGCCGGCTCGGTCGCAAGGTCGTGGGCGGCCGGCCGCAGCTGCTGCGTGAGGCGGAGTGGTTCCGGCAGTCCGGCCCCGGGCTCGTGGGTAAGACGATCGTGGTGGACCCCGGACACGGCGGAGTCGACGACCCCGGGCACGCCGTCCCCGACGGACCCCTGCGGTGGACCGAGGCCGACCTCGCGTACGACATGGCCGCCCGGCTGGAGGGTCGGCTCGGCGCTGCCGGCATGCGGGTCCACCTGACGCGGGGGCCGACGCCGCCCGCCGAGGTACCGGATCGGCTGCGCGCCGAACTCGCTAACGACCTCCGTGCCGACCTGCTCATCTCGCTGCACTTGGACGGGCACCGCAACCCGGATGCGAACGGTGTCGCCACGTACCACTACGGCACCGAGAACGGCGTGACGTCGACCGTGGGGGAGCGGCTCGCCGGGATGGTGCTCCGCGAGATCGTCGCCCGTACCGGCATGCGCAACTGCCAGTCGCACGCCAAGCGCTGGGAACTGTTGCGGTTGACGAAGATGCCGGCGGTACGCGTCGAGGCCGGCTACCTGACCTCACCCGTCGACCGGGAGCACCTCGTGGACCCGATGTTCCGCGAGCGCGTGGTGGAGGCGATCGTCGCGGCGGTCCAGCGCATGTACTACCCGGTCGAGCAGGACGTGCCGACAGGCTCGATCGACGTGAGCGCGATCCGGGCCTTGACCGGCGCGGCTCCTTCGGTCGCTCAGTAGCCGCGGGTCTCAGTAGCTGCGGGTCGCCGGGCGGACCGGGCGCAGCAGCGACTCCGGGCTCATCGAGCCGAGCAGCTTCTCCAGCGCGTACTCCACATCGGACTTCCACGACAGGGCGGTGCGCAGCTCCAGTCGCAGCCGTGGGTAGCGCGGATGGGGTCGTACCGTCTTGAAACCGACGGATAGGAAGAAGTCGGCAGGAGCTACGCATCCTTGGGCATCTTCTCCAGCCTCGCCGAACTTCGCGTCCCCGAATGCCTCGATCGCCTTCACACCACGCTTGGTCAGGTCGCGGGCGACCCC
>DASRII010000370.1:0-6387 GCA_035650075.1 Micromonosporaceae bacterium
ACCGTGGGGGCGGCGTAGCCCAGTTCGTGCAGCGGCTCGACGCGGCAGCCGGTGGTGACGGCGGGGATGACCGGATCGGCTTTTCCATCTGGGTGAATCCGGGGTTTGTGGGTTGGCGGAATGGGAATCCGGGCACGGCGCATCGGCCGTGCCCGGAAGGTGCGCAGGTGCGCGATCCGGCCGGGTGCGGCCGGCAAACTGGGGTGCGAGCTGGTGACTGGGCCGTGGCCGCCGCTGAGGCGGGACTATCGGCTGGGGTGTGCTAGCGGCGGATCGGGTGTGCGGCCTGGTCGGCGCGCAACGTCGCGAGAAGGCCGTCGGGGATGACGGCGTAGGGTGCGACGGCGACCAGCACGTCGGTGGGGTCGAGGATGGTTTCGTCGATGCCCAGGCGCACCGCGTCGGGCTCGTCGGGCTCGGTTACCGGGTCCCGGGCGAAGTCGAGCACGGTGGCGTAGAAGGTGCGGTGCGGGTTCCAGCCGACTTGGATGGTGTAGCGCTCGCACCCGGGCTTGGGCGTCAGGGTGTGTTGGCTCATCCGGTGTATGCCTTTCCGATTCGTGAAATGGGTTGGTCAGGGCAGGTGCACAATGTGGGTCGTGGCGTCTGGGGCGATCACACGAATGGCGCCGTCGTCGTGGGCCAGGCCGAGCAGGGTCGCCATCACGCGCAGGCTGTTGTTGATCGCGTCGGTCTTGTTGTTGTCGCCGGAGGCGGCCATGATCGTCGTGAGGGCGGCCGTCGTGCGGGCGGTCAGGTTGAACGTGATACGGGTCAGCCCGCTGGGTGGGGCGTCTGCGGCTGCCGACAGGTCGGCGTTGTTGTGGGTGGTCATCTGGCCTCCAGATAGGCAGATGGCGTGCGTCCGGGTACGGGCACGCGCCATCGCAGGGTGGGTGGGGTTACTTGGTGGCGGGGCCGCAGCGTCAGGTGGGCGTTCTTGAGGTGCCCGGCGCAGATTTCGCCGCTGGCGCCGGCGGCGCAGAGGCTGTCGATCAGGGCCTTGACGGCGGTGGCGGGCATCTGGGACAGGCCGGGAAGGGTGCGCTTGTCGGCGTGTTCGGCCACCTTCGGAAATGATCTGGGTCAGGTGGGCCTGGATGAGGTTGTGGCCGCCGATGAGCCGCGCCAGGTCGGTGCCGTCGTGCTGCCCGGCGGCGTAGGTGATGACGTCGCCGAGGTGCTCGGCCGCCAGCAGCATCACAAGCGTGGTGGCCGCGGTCCTGGCCGGGTTGACGTAGGACTCGTCGTGAAACAACTGGGCGACCTGGCCGAGGACGGCCTGGCCGTCATCGTGAAGGCGTGGCGCGTTGGGCAGCTGGGCGTACCAGTCGACGTCTGTCAGGTACCAGGCCGGTTTGAGCATGTCGATCTCCTCCAGGACATGAAGAACGGCGGCCATCGGGAAGGCGACCGCCGTGCGAAAAGGGATGGGGATACCGCGCCCCCTGGGCTCGAGAAGGCTCCGGGGCGTGCGGGCTATGCGGTGCTGAACCTGACCGGCGGGGTGGACGGCGGCCGACCGCGAGCGGTGGGCGTGGTGCCCTCACCAGAAGAGGGTCAGATCAGCACGGGAAAGAAGTAGAGGTATCCAGGCTACGGCCGCAGCCAACAGCGAAGGCGCACCTGTCAGATCCGGTGATCTGGCACAACCTGACACAGCTGCTCAACAAACCTGACACGGCCGCTCGGCAACCTGACACGGCTGCTCAGCGACCTGACCGGGTTCGTCATTGGCCATCGCCGCGGGGAGGTCGCTACCGGTCGCGAAGGCGTCGGCGGCCGGTCAGGGTGGCGTTGCGGCACACGAACATCCGGCGGGCCGACCGTTCCGCGTGGCCGGGCTGCCAGGCATGGGCGGGGTACCGCGCCCGGCGCACCGCCCGGACGAGCACGCCCGGTGTCACCGGCACGAGCGCTGCCGCCAGGCGGCGGCTACCAGGTGCGTCGCCGTACGCGGCGGCCATCAGCCATGCGGTCCCGGCGAGTGCGGCGACATCGACGGCGGCCAGTGCTGCCTGCGTCGGCGGTGACAGGCGGCGGGCGTCGGCGAAGAATGCCCGCACGCGGACCGCCTGCCAGATCGATTCGGTGGCCATATGCGGCAACCAGAACATGAACAGCAACGAGGCTGCGCCGATCAACGTGGCGAACGAGTCCGCCCAGCGCCGCCACCAGGCAGCCGACCGTAGCCAAGAACACCAACCGCGCGATCCACCGGTCACCGGCCTCGACCAGGTCGCCGACCAGCAGTGACCACACCGTCAGCCCAAGCCCGGCCGCCACACGGCAGCCAGGACCAGGCCGGTGCGGGCGGCGCTGCCCGCGAAGGCGGCGACGGCCATGAACGTGACAAGCAGCGCCAGCCGTTGGCGGCGCCGTAGGTGTTGCGTTCACCAACTGGTCAATGCATGAAAGCCCATGTCTTGCTCCTTTGTGCATGGCGGCGCGGCCCGTAGATGGCCGCGCTGCACAAGGGGTGGAAAGAGGGAGAACAGAGACCGCAAGGCAGGCGTGTCTCTGGCGGTCGGCAGCCACGGCGTGGGCGTGCGCGCCAGGGCGGGACAGTGCGGCCCGGCGCCGCGCCGAGTCCGCGATCGTGGTCCTGCTGGGAGTCCCGCTGCAGCCCGGCGCAGCGGGACCATCAGCGGGACCAAGATCGCGGCAAACGAGACTTGATCAACTTCGCGGGTCCCGCTGACCGGGACCATGATCACCGGATGAGCTGCGATGCGGGACCGTCAGCGGGACTCGTCCCGCCGAGCCGTGTGTGGTGCGGGACCCGAGCGGGACCCCGGCGACGACGGCCGTGCCGCCCCCTTTGGTCCGACAAACGCGCGGGCGGGACGTGGCTGAACTGCCACGTCCCGCCCGTGGTGCGAGGATCTGCTGGTTCGCGTGCTGGTGCTGCGACCAGCCGTGCCCCAGGATTCCCGAAAGGCGCGAAACCCCTGCAGCGCCGTAGCACCAGCACATCCTCGTGTGCCACCAGGTGCACCGGGATGCCCTCGGCGCGGGCACGACGCACCGCCATCAGGCCGAACATGCTGGCCCGGTGCACGATCTGCCCGTCGCGGACGGCGGCGAGCATCGCCGCGCACCGCTGCACCGGGACCAGCCCGACCGACTTCGCGACGTGGAGGAGTTCGCCGGGTAGGTCGATGAAGTCGTTGGGCTTGCGGCGTACCGGGCGGCAGGTGATGACCACGGTCCCGCCGGGACGCAGCAGCAGGGTGCTGGCGGCCAGGATCTCGGCGAACCCGTCGAGCAAGCGGGACCATCCCGCATAGGCCAGGTTGCCGGGGTCCCGGTCCCCATACCGGTGGTCCCGCTTGCGTACCCCGGTACTCGTCGCCCGCACGAGGCCGTGGGTCCCGCGCCCGTACGGCGGCGAGGTGAGCACGAGACTCACCTTGCCGACCGCCGACGCCGGGACCAGATCGAACAGACCCCTCGAATCGCCGGTGAAGACCCGTGCCTGGCCCCTCGCCCCTTGGCTGGCGGCCAGGTCGAGGTTGGCCTGCGCCAGGGCGGTGAACCGAGGTTCGATGTCCACCCCGAGCGCGTCGCGGCCGAGGTGCACGGCCTCGACCAGGGTGGTGCCCGACCCGCACATCGGGTCGAACACCAGCTCCCTCGGCGCGGTGTAGGAGCTGATCGCGTGCGCGGCGAGGTTGGGCAGCATCTTGCCCGGGTGGCTGGAGCTCTCCGCGACGTAGCGGCCCCTTCGCTGGTCACGGGCCGGTTGCTGGCAGGTCAGCCAGACCGACGTGACCGGAAACGTTTCAGTCATCGGCGCCGCCGTCCTGTCCGCCGCTTCTGGTCAGGATCAGCACGTCGGTGTGGATGGACAGCTGACCGGTGCCGTTGCGCACGATGGCGTCGGTGGCGGCGACGATGTGCTGCAGGTACGCCAGCCGCACGCTCTTGGCGGCGGCAACGACGTCGGCGGGCAGGGTCGGGTCGCCGTGGGCGAGCAGCACCGCCACGCAGCCACCCAGCGTGAGCTTGGCGCGGCAGGCGGCGAAGAACTCGCCTTCGGACTGGCCGACCGGGCAGCCGGTGACGATCAGCGGCGCGTGTCCTTTGCCCCAGCCCACGGTCTTCGCCGACTGGAGGTGGCTACGCCGCCGGGCGTTGATGATGGCTCGGGCCAGCTGCGGCCCGTCAGTCAGATCGATGATGAGGTCTCCTGGGTGGGTCAAGCCGTGGACCAGCCGTACGCCCATCGCGTTGGACATGGTTTCCCCGCGTCGCGGGGCGGGCACCGGCCAGACGGTGATCGGCACGGGCGGGTCGCCGGGCACCACGTCCCCGACCGGTACGGGCGCGTTGATGTGGCGGGTGTCGGTCATGTGTGTTGGCCCCCTGCGGTAGCAGCCGCACGGCGTTACTGACGTGTCCCAGTGCCGTTCTGACAGCCGGATCGAACCCGCCCGGTTCCTGACCGGACCTGTCAGCGCTGTCCGCGACCGGACCTGACAGCCCGCGAACCTGACACGACCTGAC
The DNA here is from genome assembly GCA_035650075.1 of Micromonosporaceae bacterium. Taxonomy (GTDB): domain Bacteria; phylum Actinomycetota; class Actinomycetes; order Mycobacteriales; family Micromonosporaceae; genus DASSUC01. The sequence goes on from DASRII010000370.1 coordinate 4,510, forward strand.
CGGACCTGTCCCGGTCTGACAACCGCTTCCTGTGTCAGGTCGCGCTGTCCCAATCGAGAAGCACGACGCCCCGCCAACCGGCCGGGGCGCGGCTTCTTCAAGGGGGACAAGGACTATGCCTTCCACCAAATCCACCTCGGCGCTGTCGTCAGCCGAGACCGCCTTCGGCCTGCTGACCTGCCAACCGGCGCCACTGGCCTTCGACGCCCGCCAGGTGCCGGGCCTTCCCCACCGCACGATTGCGCTCGACGAGCTGCGGCAGCTGCTGATCGGTGTGCCGCACTACGTGGAGACCACCGACGCGCTATGGCGGCAACTGGCCTCCCACGCCCGCGAATGGGGTCCGGCGTGGGTCGTCGCCGCGGTCGGCGTCGCGCTTCCGGGCCTGACCCGCATGGCGGTACGCATCGCCGCCGCCTACCCGCCTCACGCCGACGACATCGACTCCGAACTGCTCACCGGATTCCTGGACGCCTTGCGTCACGCACCGCTTGAACCACCACGGGTGTGGCTGCGGTTGTGCTGGTCGGCGTGGCGGGCCGGGGTCTCGGTCGTCAAAGCCGAACCGACCGAGGAACTGCCCGCTGACCTGCCCACCGGCTCCCGCTCGCCGATGCTGCCCTACGGGCACCCGGAGCTGATCCTCGGCCGGGCCGCCGCCGCCGGCATCATCACCGCCGAGCAGGCCGAGCTCATCGCCGGCACCCGCTTCGGCGACACCCTCATCGAGCAGCTGGCCACCGAACTCGCCGTGCCCGCGCCCGCGCTGCGCATGAGACGACGGCGCGCCGAACTGCGGGTCGCCCAAGCGGTACTGGCCGGGTCCCTCGCCAGCCTGCGCCCGAAGCTGAGCGGAGCCGTGCGATGAGCGAGACCTGGACCCCAGACCCCCGCCCACTGTTCACCCAAGTGGTCGACGACATCGTGGCGCAGATCCGCGACGGCAGACTACGGCCCGGCGACCGCGTGCCATCCACCCGCGAGCTAACCGACCACCACGGCGTGGCGTCGATGACCGCGCCACGCGCCATGCGGGAGCTGCAGACGCTCGGTGCCACCCACGGCATGGTCGGCCGGGGCACCTTCGTACGCCCCGACGCCCCGGCCCGGCTGACCACACCGGCCTTCAGCCCCGACTGCGACCGGTGCGCCGACGAAACGGCCTACACCAAGCCCCTGGTCCGCGTCATCGACCGCTGTCACCCGTCTGGCCGACCAACTGGGGCACACCCTTGCCCGGAGGTCGCCGGTGTCGCCGCCGACGTACGGCGCCTGGCGAGCATCCTGGCAAGCGGCCGGCTGGACCACGCGCGTCACCTCGACACCTGCGACGAGCGCCACCGTCACGACGAACACCGCAGACCGCGAGCGCGCACGGCTCGCACGGCGCCGACGCAAAGGCTTGCCGGGCAGCGGCTGTCAGGTCCGGTCAGGTCGAGACAGGTCGATGGCGAGTTCATCTGACCTGACAGCCGAGATCTGGGCGGTGCATGCCATCCACGGCATGCCCGCCCGGTGGGGACGACCCATCGGCCACAAGGATTCTCGCGGACCGGCATGGCATCGGCGACGGCGTACTGACATCGAGCCCTTCGCAACCTGCAAGGGAGGAGCGCCCCCACCGGACCACACCGTCCTTTGTGGCTAGTCCTCACCGCGGCGGCCCCACGCCACTTTGTGGAGCCCCGCAATGCACACCACTTTCTCGGTTCTGGCTGACCTGGCCGCCGCCCCGCAGCCGCTGGCGGCCCCGAAAACCATCGGCGAGGTCATCTCCGGCATCACCGGCTGGATCATGGGCATCCTCGCCCTCGTCGCGACCATGTTCCTGGTCATCGGCGGCCTGCGCTACATGGCCGCCGGAGGCGACCCGGCCCA
>DASRII010000371.1:0-29201 GCA_035650075.1 Micromonosporaceae bacterium
GCGACATATCCGTGCCCGTCGCGTGCAACAGCGTGGGGCCCGGCAGCTCGTCGTCCGCCCCGTACTGCGGCACCGGCAGCAGGCCGGGTATCCGCAGCGCGGGATCGCGCTCGAGGTCGTTCCACGAGCGCGGCGGACCGGTCAGGCCGGCGGCGAAGAGCCGGCGACCGGCGGAGTCGGTGACCTGCATGATGTCAGCGTCGCCGCCGAAGATGGCCAGCCCGCTCTGCGCAACCTCCATCAGGATGCCCAGGCCGGGCGTGTGCGGTACGCCGTTCAGGCGGGACCACGGGATCCAGTACATGCGGCTGTCGATCCACTCACCGCCGGCCCACTTGCCGTCGTACTCGAAGCGGTTGTCGTTGTAGACGATCACCTTGTACTTGCCGTCCGAGTCGTCGCGCCCGTCGCGCCCCCACTCGTGGAACGGGTCGGCGATGTAGATCTCGCCATAGACATCGTCGGGCAACGGGCTGCCTTCCCCGTTGCGGACCCACGCGATCGGTAGGACCGTGTGCGCCTTGTTGCCCCAGAAGCGGGAGAAGTTGAGGACCGGCCATTCGCCGTTGGCGTACGCCGCGCGGCTGTTTTCGAAGACGGCGATCGGGTTGTGCGTGAGACCCTGCCCGAACAGCCGGAGGAACCACTCGATGACCGGCGCACCGAGCTGCGAGGCGTGCCGGACGTTGAACTGGTCGATGAGGTCGTCGTCCTCCCCCGGAGTCGGCTCTCCCCAGTGGTCGCCCTTGACCGGGTTCGGGGTGCCGTACCGGTAGACGGGTTCGGTGAAGATGGACCGACCCCGCATCGCGTAGAGCGCCTCGACGCTCATGCCGTAGCAGTTGCCCTTCTTGGCGATGCCCTTGACGAAGAGGTGGAAGAACGCCGCCTCGAAGGTGTTGCTGATCAACTCGTCCTTGTCGAGGGTCAGCCAGCGGGCGGTCGGGTCGACGTCGGCGTACGCCCGGGCGTACTGCGCCATGTCGATCCGCTCGGTGTCGAAGTTGTTCACCCGCCACCACCACTGCTGGCGGAACTGGAGCGACGGGTCCCACGGCTCGGCCGGCTCGGTGACCTTGTAGTTGACCCGGAACTTGTACTGCGACTGGTCAGCCGGGTCCTCGAACCCCCACAGATTGTCCACAGTGTACGGTGGCCGCGGGTCCCAGTTGTACGGCGCGTCGTCCCACGGTGGATGGACCAGGCCGTGGTTGATCGTGCCGGTCTGTTCGGAGCCTCCGAGCACGCCGCCGTCCTTGTCGTAGCTGGCGAACATGACCTGGAACTCCATCGCACCCCGCATGACGTCCGCGAGCTGCACGGTGTACGGCGGGTCGAAGGTGTGTTCCGGATCGCCGTAGTCGCCGTCCTCGTACGGGAATCCCCGGTTCATCAGGCTCACCGCCGTGCCGCCCGGCTGGTCGATCCGCTCGACGACCGCCCGCACGAACAGGTCCCGGTTGCCCTCGACCGGCCCCTGGTCCCCGCCGATCGAGAAGTAGCTCAGCCGTAGCTCGGCGGCGCGGTACGCGTGCGCGCCGGCGTACTGGTGGCCGTCGGGGAACCAGACCAGCACGCCGTGCTCGAAGTCCTGGTACCAGCCGCCGGTCGCCGTCGACTGCTCGTCGCCGGCCGGGAACCCGAGGTCGCCGCTCGGGCCACCGAAGGTACCCAGGTACGCCTTCGCTATCTCGCCGTGCACCACCCAGGCGGTCTCCGTACCGGGGATGGCGTACATCGTGCCGTCCTCGAACTGGCAGCTCTCCCATACGGAGTTGCCGGCGCGGCTCACGTCGCCGATCGGGTACCGCTGCTGGCTGGCGACGCCGCCGCTCTGCAGCCACCAGAACAGGATCGGGCCCCAGAGCGCGTGCGCCCCGAGGTCCTGCCGCCAGTAGATCTCGCCCTTGTCGAACCGCTGGCGCAGTCCGCCGTCGGGCAGCGATTCCTCGGCGGCCACCGGCAGGCCGAGCGCGGCGAAGTTGTCCGGCAGCTGGTAGCAGACCGCGATGTCGCCGAGCACGGGGATCGTGGTGCCACTGGCCCGACCGGCCGCCGGCGCCCGGTACACGAGCTGCCCGCGCTGGAACGGCGCGATCTCGTAGCCGCCTTCTCCGACGAGGGCGACACTGCCGTCGGTCGGTACGCCGAGCACTCCGGCGCTCGGCTGCCAGCCGTCGGCGATCTCGCGGGACATGGTGACCGCGCCGTAGTCGGTGGAGGCGACCACGACGCCCAGCTCGAAGATCTGGTACCGGGCCCGCGGGTCGTCCCCCGGCACCGGCAGCGGGCCGGTCAGCGGAGCGCCGAGCGAGACACCCTCCTCGAGGTGCTCGGCGATCGGGCCCTGCGCCGGCAGCGGCAACACGGTCGTGAGCGTGCCGGCGGTCGCGTCGCCGACATGGATCCGCCCGACGCCGTCGACCACCGCCGAGATCGGGAACGGGCCGAGCGTCACCGGGCTCTCGATCGTTCCGCGCAGAACGTCGAGCACCTGGAAGCCGGCGTTGGTCGCCACGTATCCCTGGCTCGCGGCGGCGTTGACGGCGAGCCCGACCGGGCTGCCGAACGCGGTCGGTACCGGCGCATGCGCCTTCATCGAGCCGTCGTGCAGATCGAACGCGGTGACGTTGGGCGGTACCGAGTGCAGCGCGCCCATGTTGGCCACCAGCAACTGGTGCGGACCGGATCCCGGCCCGGCCGGCGGCGCGAGTAACGCCAGCTCCCAGGGCCGCGACCGCTGCGGTCCCACCGGCACGATCTTCGTGACGGTGTGCGTGGTCCCGTCGGCGCCGCAGGCGATGACCGCGACGGCGTCGATCTGATCGTCCTCGCCGGTCTGCTTGTTGAGCACGGCGTAGAGCGTGTTCGTGGTCGCGTCGAAGGCGAGCGCGTTGGGCGAGGGCACCACGATTCCCGCGACGATCGTGTGCGTCGCCCCGTCGATGACGTGGATCCGGCCGTCGGGGTAGGGGTCGCTGACGTAGACCCTGTTCGTGGCCTCGTTCACGGCCACGTCGATCGGCACCTGGCCGATGGGGATGCGGGCGATCACCTGGTAGGAGTCGGCCGAGATCGCGAACAGGCTGTACGGATGCTCGCCCTGCTGGCCGTAATTGACGACATAGATGATTCCGGTGGTGCGGTTGACCGCGATGTTGCGCGGCTGGTAGCCGACGGTGACCCGGGCGACGACCGGGTCGGCGGTACCGGTCGGATCGGCGAGCAGGTCCGGATCGAGCACCAGCAGCTCACCCGGTCCGGGCGAGTCGTGGCCGTCACTGGCCTTGCTGAGGCTCCAGGTGGCGTAGACGTACCGGTCGTCGGCGGCGAGCCCCGATACGGAGGCGTTGTAGCCGGTCGGCACGGGCAGGCTCCCGAGATAGCGGGAGCGGGTGACGAGCGCCGTGGTGACGGACTCGCAGGACAGCATGGATGGCATGGCGCGCAACGCTACGGAGCGGCTACCCGCCCGACATCGGCAACGATTGCCTATTTCTCACCGGGTCGCGCGGCAAGGACACCTATCGCCAATGTGACAACGGAGAGCACGGCGAGGGTGAGGAACGGTACTTCGTACCCGCCCGTGGCGTCACGCAGCGCGCCGGCGGCGACCGGCCCGAGCGCCGCCATCAGATAGCCGACGAAGAACGCCATGCCGGACAGCGCCGCGGCCTCGCCGGGGGTGGTCGCGTGCTCGGCGATCATCGTGAGCGCCAGCGCGAACAGGCCACCGACACCCAGCCCGAGCATCGTGGCCCAGAGCCACGGCGCCGCGGTCGGCAGCAACGCCACCCCCGCGTTGGCCACCACACAGAGCCCCGACGACAGAGCGACCCACGGGCGCCGATCGCCGTACCGGTGCGCCAGTACCGGCATACCCAGCGCGGCCACGATCTGGGGCACGGTGAACACTCCCAGCAGCAGGCCGGCTTCCGCCGGATCGCTGCCGAGGCTGGTGTACCGGGCGGCGAGCCAGGCGAGCGCGGAGTAGAACAGCAGCGACTGGATTCCCATGTAGACGGTCACGAGCCAGGCCGTCCGGCTACGCCACGGCAGCGGGCTCGCCGGCCCGTCGACCACCGGCGCCGGCCGGGCCAGCGGCGCGATCGCGACCAGCGCCACGACCGCCGGCAGGGACCAGGCGGCCAGGGCGGCCTGCCACGACAGGCCGAGGCCGGCGCGCAGCGGCTCGGTCAACGACCCGCCGAAGAGCGCCCCGCAGATGAGCGTGGCCGTGTACACGCCGGTGACCGGGCCGATCCGCTCCGGGAAGCGCGCCTTGACCAGCGAGGGCAGCAGTGCGCCGGCGACCGCGAGACCGACCCCGGCCAGCGCCGTGCCGGCGTACAGACCCGCCGCCCCGGCGAGCCCGCGCACGGCCGTACCGCAGACGATCAGCGCGACCGCACAAGCTACGACCCGCTCGGTCCCCATCCGGCCGGACGCGCGTACCGCCATCGGGGCGAACAATCCGAGGCACAGCACCGGCAGCGTGGTCAGCAGGCCCGCCGCCGCGCCGGACAGCCGCAGGTCCGCCGAGATGAGGTCGATCAGCGGCGGTACCGAGGCGATCGTCGGGCGCAGGTTGACCGCGACGAGCACGACGGCCAGCCACCACTGGCCGCGCCTCACAGATTCGCCCTCACGGGTTCGCCCTCACAGGGGCAGTCCCACGTAGTTCTCGGCCAGCGACGTGGCGGCGGCGCGGGAGCTGGTCACGTACCGCAGCTGGGACAGCTGGAGCTGGTGGCTGAACGGGTCGGCGTCGGGCGCCTTGTGCAGCATCGACGTCATCCACCAGGAGAAGTGTTGTACCCGCCAGACCCGGCGCAGGCACCGCTGCGAATACGCGTCGAGCAGATCCTCGCGGCCGGTGGCGTAGAACTCTCCGAGAGCCTCGGCGAGCACGTTCACGTCGGCGACGGCCAGGTTCAGCCCCTTGGCGCCGGTAGCCGGCACGATGTGCGCGGCGTCGCCGGCGAGGAACAGCCGGCCGTACCGCATCGGGTCGACGACCGCGCTGCGCAACGCGGTGACGGCCTTCTCCAGGATCGGGCCGTCGGCCAGCGTGAAGCCGTCATGGCGGGCGAGGCGCGTACGCAGCTCCGCCCAGATCCGCTCGTCCGGCCACAGCTCGACGTCCTCGTCGGGTGTCACCTGCAGGTACATCCGCGTGATCTGCGGCGACCGCATGCTGTGCAACGCGAACCCGCGGTCGTGGTACGCGTAGATGAGCTCCTCCGACGACGGCGGCGCCTGGGCGAGAATGCCGAGCCACGCGTACGGGTAGTCCCGCTCGTACGACGTCAGCACACCGTCCGGAATGGACGGTCGGCTGACCCCGTGCGACCCGTCGCAGCCGGCGACGAAGTCGCACCGCAGCTCGAAGTCGGCCCCATGCACGACCGGCGCTGCAGTGTCCAAATCGGACAGTCCAATCGCACCGGTCTCGAAGAGCAACGGGCGGCCGGTAGCCAGCCGTGCGGCGACCAGATCCTTGACCAGCTCGTGCTGCCCGTAGATCGTGATCTGCCGCCCCGACAGCTCGGTCAGCGCGATCCGGTGGCCGGTACCGTCGAAGAGCAGTTCCAGTCCCTCGTGGACCATCCGCTCGCGGAGCAGCCGGTCGGCCAGTCCCACCTCGCGCAGCAGGTCGACCGTGCCGTGCTCGAGGACGCCGGCCCGGATGCGCCGCTCGACGTACTCCCGGCTGCGACGTTCCACGACCACGCTGTCGATCCCGCGCAGGTGCAGCAGATGCGCGAGCAGCAGCCCGGCCGGTCCGGCGCCGACGATGCCGACCTGCGTGCGCATCAGACCTCGCTTGGTTCGGCCCGCTTCGCCGCCTGGATCTGCGCGTAGACGTGGCCACGCAGTTCGGTGAAGCGCGCGTCCGCCCGCGTGGTGAGCTGGTCGCGCTCGACGGGAAGGTCGATCGGCAGATCCTCGGCGACGTGCGTGGGCGCGGCCGAGAGCATGATCACCCGCTGTCCCAAGTAGACAGCCTCGTCGATGTCGTGCGTGACGAACAACAGCGTGACGCCGAACCGCTGCCACACCGACCGGATCAGATCCTCGAGGTCCGCGCGGGTCTGGGCGTCGACCGCCGCGAACTGCTCGTCCATCAGCAACACCCTCGGCTGGTACGCCACCGCCCGGGCGATCGCCACCCGTTGCTGCATGCCGCCGGACAGCTGCCACGGGTACGCGTGGTGCACGTCGCCGAGCCCGACCGAGGCGAGCGCCTCCGAGACGAGGTCGCGGCGTCGCCCTCGAGGCACCCGGGCCGACCGCAGCGGCAGCTCGACGTTGTCGCGTACCCGAAGCCATGGAAACAGGCTGCGACCGTACTCCTGAAAGACGAGCGCCAGCCCCCGCGGCGGCCCGGAGACGGGCCTGCCGTCGACCTCGATCTGGCCCGCGGTCGGTGGCAGCAGGCCCGCGACGCAGCGCAACAGCGTGGTCTTGCCGCAGCCCGACGGGCCGACCACGCACGCGAATTCGCCCGCGCCAACGGTGAAGGTGAGGTCGCCGATCGCCTCCACCCGCCGGCCATGGCCCTCGTAGACCTTGCGCAGTCCCCGTACCGCGAGCACGCGACCCTCCTTACTTGGGTTGACGTTCGACCGCGCGCAGGCCGTAGTACCAGCGCAGCACGCGGCGGTCGACGAAGCGGAAAGCGAGCGACAGCGCGACCCCGATCAGGCCCAGCAGCAGGACACCGCTCCACATCTCGGTGACTTGGAAACTGCGCTGGAACTGTACGACCAGGAAGCCGAGCCCGTTGTTCGCGGCGAACATCTCGCTGATCACCATGAGGATGATGGCGATCGCGAGGGCCTGCCGGGCGCCCGTCATGATCTGCGGGCTGGCTGATCGCAGCACGAGATGCCGCAGCCGGGCCAGCCCTCTGATCCGGTAGCTGCGGCAGGTGTCGGCCAGCACCTCGTCGACCGCGCGCACGCCTTCGACGGTGTTCAGCAGGACCGGCCAGACGGCACCGGAGACGATGACGATCACCTTCATCCGGTCCTCGATGCCGGCGAGCAGGATGACGATCGGCACCAGTACCGGTGGCGGGATCGCCCGCAGAAACTCCAACACCGGCTCGAGCAGCGCCCGCAGCCAGCGGGCGGAGCCGATCGCCACGCCGAGCGTCACCCCGACGGCGAGCGCCGCGGCGTACCCGATGCCCAGCCGGATCAGGCTCGGCAGAACGTCCTGCACCATGCGTTCGCCAAACCACGTGTCCCGGAACGCCTCCAGGATCTTGTGTAGCGGCGGCCGGTAGAAGTCCTTGCTGTCGTAGCTGGCGAACCACCACACCACGAACAGCACGACCGGCAGCCCGAGGACGAGCCCGGCCCGGCGGAATGCCCCGCTCATAGCGCGGCCGCCGCTTCGACGCGGATCGCCGGATGCCAGGCGAGCACCCGGCGCTCGGCCGCGCGGAACGCCAGGTTCGCGCCCACGCCGAGCAGTCCGGTCACGAGCACGAGGGCATACATCGGCGGTACCGCGTTGCTCTCCGACGCCACCGCGATCTCCTTGCCGAGACCGGGGGTACCGATGATGAGCTCGCCGGTGATGGTGAGGATCAGCGCCACCGTGGCGGCCAGCCGGACCCCGGTGACGACGTACGGCAGCGCGGTCGGCCAGACGAGGTACCGGATCCGCGCGAACAGGCCGAGGCGGTAGCTGCGCGCGGTGTCGCGGGCGACCGGGTCCACGTCGACGACACCGTGCAGCACCTGGACGAGCATCTGCCAGAACGACGCGTAGATGACGAGCATGAGCGTCGACTGGATGCGGGCACCGTACAGCAGCACGGCGAGCGGGATCAGCGCGACCGACGGGATCGGCCGCAGGAACTCGATCGTGGAGGAGGTCGCGGCGCGCAGCCCCGGCACGGTACCGATGACGACGCCGGCCACGGTGCCCGCGGCCACCGCGATGCCGAGGCCGATGCCCCAGGTGACCAGCGTGTCGCGCAGCGCCACCCAGAATTCCGGCCGCTGTAACTGCCGGGCCAGCTCGGCCAGGATCGTGCTCGTCGGCGGCATGAACTCCGCAGGTACCAAGCCCAGCCGCGGCGCCAGCTCGAGCGCGACGGCGACGGCGACGAGGCCGGCCGCGCCGAGCAGGGCGGGTACCTGTCCCACCCTGCCGGCGCGTACCGGTTGACTCATGCGGACGGCAGTAGTGCGTTGAGGTCGGGCTGGGCCTTCAGCAGACCGTCGGCCATGGCGAGCTCGGCCAGCTTCTGGAGCGAGTCGCGGTTGATCTCGGCGGGCCACTTCGGCAGCGTCAGCTTGGCTACCTGGGCCGCGGTGATCTGTGTGTACGTGGTGATGATCTGGCGTGCCTCGTCCGGGTGGGAATCGGCGTAGGCCAGCGACTCCTTCATCGCCGCGGTGAACCGGTCGACCAGATCCTTCCTGGTCTCCATGGTCTGCGTCGACGTGAAGTAGGCGGCGACGGTCAGGTTCGGCGCCGCGTCGACCCAGCTCGAAGCGATGGACTTGCCACCGGCGTCCCGGATCGCGGTCTGGAACGGCTCGACCGGGAACGCCGCGTCGACCTGGCCCGACTGCAGCGCGGCGGCCATGTTGGGGAACGGCATCTCGACGAACTGCACCTTCGACGCGTCGCCGCCGGCCTTCTTGACCGACGCGCGAACCACGGTCTCCGCGATGTTGCGCAGCGTGTTGATGGCGACCTTCTTGCCTTCGAGCTCCTTGGCCGACGTGATGGGGCTGTCGCCCTTCACCATCAGGCTGCCGAAGTCCTGGCCGTCGACTCCGGTGGAGTTGTTGCCGTTACATACGATCTTGAGAGGCAGGTTCTGGGACTGAGCCAGCAGCAGCGAGATGACGTTGCTGAAGCCGAACTGGAACTGGCCACCCTGCACACCGGGCACGATCACCGCGCCGCCCTGGGCGGTCGTCAGGGTGAGGTCGATGTTGCGGCTGGCGAAGAACCCCTTCTGCTTGCCGAGGTAGATCGGAGCCACGTCGAGAATCGCGATCACGCCGACGTTGACCTTGTCGGGCTGGCCGGCGGGGGGAGGGGCTGAAGGCTGGTTGGTGGTACCGCACGCGGCGGGGGTGAGCAGGGCCGCAGCGAATAAGAGCGCGGCGAGTTGTCGTCGCATGAATGGACTCCATCCACCCGGGGGGCGATCACGGATTGTGTTCGGAGGTCGCACGCTCGTTCTCATGCAGAACGTAGGGGCCAGCCATCGGAGCCGTCAACCTTTCGATTGACGGGGCCGGAGCGGCTACCTAGGGTGCGATAGGAGAACGTCCGTTCGCATCACGAACGCCGGAGGCGCCGATGGCCGTCGTTGTCGGTCTCGCCGAGGGTATCGCCGAACTGGTACGCGATGGCAACACCGTGGCGATGGAAGGTTTTACCCATCTCATCCCGGTCGCCGCCGGCCACGAGATCATCCGGCAGGGCCGCCGGGACCTGACCCTCGTGCGGATGACGCCCGACATCGTGTACGACCAGATGATCGGGGCGGGGTGCGCCCGCAAGCTCGTCTTCTCCTGGGGCGGCAACCCCGGAGTGGGTTCGCTGCACCGGCTACGCGACGCGGTCGAGCACGAGTGGCCGGGGCCGCTGGAGGTCGACGAGCACAGCCACGCCGGCATGGCGAACCGGTACGTCGCCGGGGCATCCGGGCTGCCGTTCGCCGTGTTGCGCGGCTACTCCGGCACGGACCTCGTCGAGCACACGGCGAGCCTCGCCACCGTCACCTGCCCGTTCACCGCCGAGGTGCTGACCGCCGTGCCGGCGCTGAACCCGGACGTGACGGTCATCCACGCGCAGCAGGCCGACCGGGCGGGCAACGTCCAACTGTGGGGCATCACGGGAGTGCAGAAGGAGGCGGTACTCGCCGCCCGCCGCTGCCTCGTCACGGTCGAGGAGCTGGTGTCCACATTGGACCCACGGCCCGGGGCGATCGTGCTGCCGTCCTGGGTGCTCACCGCGGTCGCCGTCGTGCCGCGGGGAGCCCACCCGTCGTACGCACACGGCTACTACGACCGCGACAACGAGTACTACCGGCAGTGGGACGCGATCAGCCGGGATCGCGAGACTTTCACGGCGTGGCTCGACGAGCACGTCCTCAGCAAGGCGCCCGCATGACCTACTCCGCCGACGAGATGATGACCGTCGCCGCGGCCCGCGCGCTCGTCGGCCGCCGGTCCTGCTTCGTCGGCATCGGCCTGCCGAGCACCGCGGCCAACCTCGCCCGCCGGCTGCACGCGCCGGATCTGGTGCTGGTGTACGAGTCCGGCACGATCGGCGCCCGCCCGAGCCGGCTTCCACTGTCCATTGGGGACGGTGAGTTGGCCGAGACCGCCGACTCGGTGGTCAGCGTGCCCGAGGTGTTCAACTACTGGCTGCAGCCCGGGCGGATCGACGTCGGCTTCCTCGGCGCCGCGCAGCTCGACCGTTTCGGCAACATCAACACCACCGTCATCGGATCCGACTACCGCCGGCCCGACGTGCGGTTGCCGGGCGCGGGCGGGGCACCCGAGATCGCGGCCTCCTGCAAGGAGGTCATCGTGATCGTCCGGCAGACCCGCCGGACCTTCGTCGAGCGGGTCGACTTCGTCACCTCGGTCGGGTACGGCGACGGTCGCGGGCATCGCGAGCGCCTGCGGTTGCGCGGGCGCGGTCCGGTCATGGTCATCACCGACCTCGGCGTGTTCCGGCCCGACCAGCAGACGTGCGAGCTGACCCTGACCGAGGTGCATCCGGGGGTACGGGTCGCCGCCGTCCGCGAAGCGACCGGCTGGGACCTCGCCGTCGCCCCCTCCGTAGCGGTTTCCCCACCGCCCACCGACGAAGAACTAACCACCCTCCGCGCCCTGGAGTCCGCATGACCCCCCTCCCCTCCCCTCCCCCCGTTGATCATGAACTTAGTTGCGGGTTCGACGGTGTGTCGCACCACCAACTTCATGATCAACCGGGTAGAGGCGGCGGAGAAATAGGAGGTATCTGATGGATCCGCCGGTTTACTGGCCGGACTACAAGTCCAATGTGTTGCGGGCGCCGAAGCGGGCACTCGCAACGTTTCCGTCGACCTCGACCGAGCTGACCGGCCCGTTGCTCGGCGACTCGCTGGTCGGGCCGCTCGACTACGACCTGACCCGGCAGCACGCCGGGGAGCCGCTCGGCGAGCGCATCATCGTGCACGGCAAGGTGGTCGACGCCAGCGGCCGGCCACTGCGGAACACGCTGATCGAGGTCTGGCAGGCCAACTCGGCTGGCCGGTACCCACACCACATCGACCAGCACCCCGCACCGCTGGACCCCAACTTCACCGGGGTCGGCCGGTGCCTGACCGGCGACGACGGGTCGTACCGGTTCGTGACCGTACGCCCGGGCGCCTACCCGTGGCGCAACCATGACAACGCGTGGCGGCCGGCGCACATCCACTTCTCGCTGTTCGGTCGGGCGTTCACGCACCGGCTCATCACGCAGATGTACTTCCCCGGCGACCCGCTGTTCGACCAGGACCCCATCTTCAACTCGGTCCGGGACCCGGCCGCCCGGGCGCGCATGGTCAGCGCGTTCGACCTGTCCGAGACCGTACCGGAGTGGGCGCTCGCGTTCCGGTACGACGTCGTGCTGGGACAGACACCCATGGAGGACACATGAGCCTCGGGTCCACTCCGTCGCAGACCATCGGACCGTTCTTCTCGCATGCCCTGCCGTGGAAGGACGGGCAGTACGTCGTACCGGAGGGAACCGCGGGAGCGTTCTGGCTGCGCGGCCGGGTGGTCGACGGCGCCGGTGAGCCGGTACCGGACGCGTTGCTGGAAACCTGGCAGGCCGATCCCGACGGCCGGTACGACGCCGACTTCCGCGGGTTCGCCCGCTGCCCCACCGACGACGACGGACAGTACGCGATCCTGACCGTCAAGCCGGGACCGGTACCGGGGCCGGACGGCCGGCTCCAGGCGCCGCACCTGGCGATGTCGGTGTTCGCCCGCGGGCTACTCGTCCGGCTCGTGACGCGGGTCTATTTCCCCGACGAGGCGGCGGCCAACGAGGTCGACCCGGTGCTCGCCGACATTCCGGAACCGGCCCGTGCCACGCTGGTCGCCCGGCATGCTCAGGACGGGTATACCTTCGATGTCCGGCTGCAGGGTGAGAATGAGACCGTCTTCTTCGCCGTCTGACCTCTTCGGTGCGGTGCTCGCCCGGGGCGAGGTCGCCGCTCAGGTCAGCGCCGACGCGTGGCTGCGGGCGCTGCTCGACGCCGAGACCGCACTCGCCCGCGCCGAGGCCACCGTCGGCTTGGTACCGGCCGCCGCCGCGGCGGCGATCGAAGCCGCGGGTTCCACTGTGGACGCCTCCGCGATCGCGGCCGGGGCCGCCGCCCACGGGAACCCGGTACTACCGCTCGTCGAGGCACTGCGGGCCGCCATGCCGCCCGACCTGGCCGACTCCGTCCACAAGGGAGCGACGAGCCAGGACATCGTCGACACCGCCGCGATGCTGGTGACCCGGCGGGCACTCGACCCGCTGCTGATTGACCTCTCCGCGGCCGGCGATGCGGCCGCGGCGCTCGCCCGGCGGTACCGGGACACCCCGATGGCCGGCCGAACCCTGTTGCAGCAGGCGGTGCCCATCACCTTTGGACTCACGGCGGCGGGCTGGCTCGCTGCCCTCGGCGCGGCCCGTCAGAGGCTGGTCGCGGCACGCGCCGGCCTCGCCGTCCAGCTCGGCGGTGCGGCCGGCACCCTGGACGGGCTCAGCCTCGACCTCGTGACGCGGTACGCCGCCGAGCTCGATCTCGCCGCGCCCGACCTACCGTGGCACACGGACCGGACCCGCATCGCGGACCTGGCCGGCGCACTCGGTACCGCCGCCGGAGTCGTCGGAAAGGTTGCCCGGGACATCACCTTGCTGGCCCAGACGGAGGTGGGCGAGGTCGCCGAGGCGGCTCCGGGCGCATCGTCGGCGATGCCGCACAAGCGCAACCCGGTCGCCGCGGTGTCCGCCGTCGCCTGCGCGGCACAGGCACCCGGGCTCGTAGCCACGTTGCTCGCGGCGATGGTGCAGGAACACCAGCGGGCCGCCGGGGCGTGGCACGCCGAGTGGCGCCCGCTCCGGGAGTTGCTCACGTCGGTCGGGTCGGCGGCGGCGTGGCTGCGGCAGAGCCTGTCGGGGCTGACCGTCGACGAGGGGGCCTTGGCCGCGAACCTCGCCTCGATGTCCGGCGGTACGGGACTCGCTGGCGCGTTGGTGGATCGCGCGTTAGCCAACTGGGAGGCGTCATGAGCGAGGGCCGGCAATGAGCGTTGCCCTGCACTACACAGTGGACGGTCCGGCGGACGCGCCGGTGCTCGTACTCGGCAGCTCCCTCGGCACCACCGGCGAGATGTGGCAACCACAACTGGAGGCGCTGACGGAACACTTCCGCGTCGTCCGGTACGACCATCGCGGTCACGGCGGTTCACCGGTACCCCCGGATCCTTACCGGATCGAGGATCTGGGCGGTGACGTGCTCGCGTTGCTCGACCACCTGGAGCTCGAGCGGGTCCACCTCGGTGGCCTGTCGATGGGTGGCATGGTCGCGATGTGGGTGGCGGCCCATGCGCCGCAGCGGGTCGAGCGGCTCGCGCTGCTGTGCACCTCGGCACTGCTGGGTCCACCGTCGATGTGGGTCGAGCGGGCCACCGCCGTGCGGGACGGCGGCATGAACGCCATCGCGGACGCGGTGCTGGCCCGCTGGTTCACGCCCGGCTTCACCCAGCGGCACGCCGGTGTGGTCGCCTGGGCGCGCCGGATGCTCACGTCGGTCCCACCGGAGGGGTACGCCAACTGCTGCGCGGTCATCGAGACGATGGACCTCACCGGCGATCTGCCCGCCATCACCGCGCCGACTCTGGTCATCGCCGGCGCCGACGACCCGGCCACTCCCCCGATCCCGCACGGATCGACCATTGTGGACGGTATCGCGGGCGCGCGGATGGAGGTCGTGCCGGACTCCGCACACATCGCCAGCATCGAGCAGCCAGCGGCGGTGAGCCGGTTGCTCGTGGAGTTTCTCGGGGGTGCAAAGTGACCGACGGGATGTCCGTGCGTCGGGAGGTGCTCGGGGACGACTACGTCGACAAGGCGGTCGCCGCGACGACGCCGTTCACGGCACCGTTCCAGGAGTACATCACGAACGCGGCCTGGGGCCAGGTCTGGGCGCGGCCCGGGCTGGATCGGCGCACCCGCAGCATGCTGACCCTGGCCCTGCTCACCGCGTTGCGCTGCGAGCACGAGCTGGCGATGCACGTGGCGGCCGCCATTCGCAACGGCGTCACTCCCGAGGAGATCCAGGAGGTCCTGCTGCACACGACAGTCTACTGTGGAGCGCCGGCCGGCAACACCGCGTTCGCCGTCGCCCAGCGGGTCCTCACGGAGCTC
Organism: Micromonosporaceae bacterium; assembly: GCA_035650075.1. Taxonomy (GTDB): domain Bacteria; phylum Actinomycetota; class Actinomycetes; order Mycobacteriales; family Micromonosporaceae; genus DASSUC01. Next base: position 14,443 of record DASRII010000371.1, read on the forward strand.
GGCCATGAGCGAATGGAGGGTGATGGCTGAACGCAACGCGGACTTCGTCCAGTCCCTGGAACGCGGGCTGGCGGTCATCCGCGCGTTCGACGCCGCACATCCCGAGCTGACCCTCAGCGAGGTCGCGACCGCCACCGGGGTCACCCGGGCTGCCGCGCGGCGCTTCCTGTTGACCCTGACCAAGCTCGGGTACGTGCGCAGCGACGGCCGGTTCTTCTCGCTCACGCCACGGCTGCTGGAACTCGGGTACGCGTATCTGTCCAGCCTGTCCCTGCCCGAGGTCGCCGAGCCGCATCTCGAGGCCCTCGTGGCCGAGGTCAACGAGTCGTCGTCGGTATCCGTGCTCGACCTGCCCGACGTGGTGTACGTGGCGCGTGTTCCCACCACGCGCATCATGACCGTGTCGATCAGCGTCGGTACCCGGTTCCCGGCGCACGCCACGTCGATGGGTCGCGTGCTGCTGGCCGGCCTGCCCGACGAGGCGCTGTCGGAATACCTGGCGTCCGTCCAGCTCGACCGGCTCACGCCGCGTACAGTGTCCTCTGTGGACGCTCTGCGCACCGAGCTAGCCCGGGTACGGTCGCAGGGCTGGGCCCTCGTCGACCAGGAGCTCGAGGAAGGGCTGCGCGCCGTGGCGGCGCCGATCCGGGACCGCGCGGGCCGGACGATCGCCGCGGTCAACGTGTCGGCGCACGCGAGCCGGACATCGCTGGAAGTCATGCGGCGCCGACTCGTACCGCCGTTGCTGGCTACCGCGGCGCGGATCGCCGCCGACCTCCCGGCGTCCTCGCGCAACGGCCGCCGCTGACTGACAAGGGCTGGAGAACATGCACAAGAGCCGGTTGTACGGGATCTTCGTGGACGTCCCAGTGGCGGACGCGTCCAAGGCGGTCGACTTCTGGGCCGGCGCGCTCGGGGTGACGCCGGTGCCCGGCGAGGACGACGATCCGTACACCGTCCTGCCCGGAGCGATCGACGGACTGTCGATGGAGGTGCAGGCGGTGGCCGACGCACCGCGCTACCACCTGGACATCGAGACCGACGACGTGGCCGCCGAGGTGCACCGGCTCACCGACCTCGGAGCATCCGAGGTTGTCCGGCACGAGTCGTGGGTGGTGCTGCGAGCCCTCGGCGGGCACCTGGTGTGCGTCGTCCCGGTGCAGAGCGAACGGGATTCCTTCGCCGCCCCCGCGCGCACCTGGCCAACTGTCGGGTAGCCGAAATGCGTCGCGGTCGGGCGGCATCGGCGGTTTCATGTACGGGTGGACTTGAACTGGCTCGACCTCGACAACCTCGACGACCGAGACGTCGCCGGCTCCGTGGCGATGCTCGAGGCGGCGCGCGAGGTGGACTACCCGCATCGCTCCGCCCTTACCGCCTCGGCCCACCGGACCTGGCTGCGGTACGGCTGGGACGGCGACCGGAGCCTGACCGCACTCAGCCGCGACGACCGCGGGCGGGTCGTCGGGGTACTGGAGGTCGGCCTGCCGCACTGGGACAACACCCACCTCGGTCGGATCGACGTGACGGTCGACCCGCGGTTCCGGCGCCAGGGTCTGGGCCGGCAACTGTTCGAGGCCGGGCTCGAGCGGCTACGGGCCGCCGACCGGACACTCGTCATCTCGTCGTCCAAAGAGAACTCCCCCGCCACGAGCTTCCTCGAGAAGTTCGGGTTCGACCGGGTGAGCGAGGAAGTCATTCGCCGGCAGGACCTGCTCGACGTGGACTGGGCCGCGTTGGACAAGCAGTACCTCGACGCCGAACCGCACGCCGCCGGGTACGAGCTGGTGCGGATGCCGGGTGAGACGGCCGACGACATGGTCGACGCGGTGCTGCAGATGACCGCGGCGATCAACGACGCGCCAACCGACGACCTCGATGTCGAGGACGAGGTGTTCACCGTCGAGCGCCTGCGCGCGTTCGAGGCGGCCGAGCGCGCCCGCGACCGCCGCGACTACCGGCTGGCCGTCCGGCACCTGGAATCCGGCGAGCTGGCCGGCCACACCATCGTCGCGGTCGAGGCCGACCAGCCCGGCTACGGCTTCCAGTACGACACCAGCGTGCTGAAGTCACACCGCGGTCACCGGCTCGGCCTCCTCCTGAAGCTAGCCATGCTGCGCTGGCTGGCCGAGGAGGAGCCGCAAGTGCGGACCATCTTCACCGGCAACGCCGCCTCCAACTCGCACATGATCCGCATCAACGAAACTCTCGGGTACCGCGTCGTGGTCAAGTACATCGGGTGGCAGCGCCGGCTCTAGGGGTCAGTCCTCGGTAGCCGCCGCGGCGAGGAGTTGGGCGAGTTCGGCCGGCTTGGTGAACATCGGCCAGTGTCCCGAGTCGATGTCGACGTACTCGAGGTGCTTGGCCTTGGCGAGCTCCGGCACGTCACCGGAGCCGATCCACTGCTGAGCCTGAGCGGGAGTGAACTCGGGGCACACGACCAGAACCGGGACGTCGAACCGTCGCTCGTCCGCGAGATGTACCACTCCCTTGGTCACCCCCGCGGGGACGGGTACCGCCGCGGCCGCGAAGGTGCGCTTGGCGTCCTCGTCGAGGTCGGCGGAGTCCGGCCCCTCGAACGGTTCCCAGCCGGGGAAGGGCACGACGCCGTCCTTCGCCTCGAAGAAGTCGGCGTACGGTTGCCCGTCGGTGGACGGGAAGCCGCCGATGAGCGCGACCTTCGCCACCTTCTCCGGCCGCGCGTCGGCGGCGATCCAGGCCAGGGTGCAGGCGGCGGAGTGCCCCACCACCATGAGCTTTCCGGACGACGAGTCCACGGCGGCGAGTACCGCTGCCACCTGGTCGTCGAGCGTGGCGGACGCGGATCCGTCACCCTGACCCGGGAGGGTCAGCGGTACCGGGCGGTGGCCGAGTCTGGAGAGCTCGGGTACAACGTCGTCCCAGGCGGACCCGTCGAGCCACAGGCCGGCGATGAGCAGTATGTCCATGGTCAGTCTTCTTTCTCCAGCAGGGTCAGATCACGTTCGGCGTAGAGCCGGTGTTCCCATTCCTCGTTGAGCACGACGCGAAGGCACTCCTGGAGCGGGAAGTTCTCCTCCTGGGGCCAGCCGGGTTCCGTACGGGTCACGTGTGAGGCGAGCTGTTCGTCGGTGAGCGACTCCATGACGTGGCGGACCATCGCCTGCCGTTCGCGCCGGACCGCGAGCACCTCGTCGAGCGAGGGTCGTGCCTCGCGATCCCACGGGATCCCGTCCCAGCCGGGTGCGTTGTCCCACGGCAGGTCCAACGGGTGCCACGGCGACGCATTGCCGAGGACCATCCGGCCCACCCAGGCGGCGCTGGCGAAGTTGAGGTGCCGCAGGGTCTGGATGAAGGACCACTCGTCATCGACGCTGCGGTGCAACGCCTCTTCGGGGAAGTTCTTCGCACGCGCGACGGTACCCTCCCACAGCCGCTCCAGGATCGCCCACGCCGCCCGGAACCCGTCGGCGTCGTCGGGGCGCATCTTGGCCCGCTCGGGCATGCGGCGGTTCAGTTCGGCCTCGACGAGCGGGGCGATCTCGACGCCGTTCACGCGGACGTTCACGAGCTCACCGTAGATCTCGAGGTCGGCCATCTCGGCGCCGAGCAGACGAGTCCCGTTGAACAGGGCGCCGCGGACCTGCGCTCCGCTGAAGTCGATCGCGCGCATGCGGGCGCCGGCGAAGCGTACCCAGGTGAAGGTGGCGTCCCGGAGGTCGACGCGTTCGAAGCGCGCTCCGGAGAGGTCCTGCTCGTGGAAATCGGTCATGGGACATCACGCTAGGACCAGTTCCGGACGATCTACTTCCGGTTCGTTCCAAGAACGCCTAATCTGCTGGTGTGCCGACCGATCTGAGCCCCACGGCGCGTGCTCTGCGCGCCATCGAGATCCTGCAGAACCGCCCCGGCGCGACAGCCGACGAACTCGCCGCGGGGTTGGGGGTCACCGAGCGGGCCGCGCGGCGGTACGTCGGGATCCTGCGCGAGGCCGGCATTCCGGTCGAGTCGACCCGGGGACCCTATGGGGGGTACCGGCTCGGCCGCGGGACGAGGCTGCCACCGGTCGTCTTCACCGAGCCCGAGGCACTGGGTCTGGTCATGGCGGTGCTCGACGGCCACCCGGCGGCCATCGACGTCGACGACCTCGTCGGTACCGCGTTGGGCAAGGTGATCCGGGCCCTTCCCGAGAAGGTCGGACGGCAAGCGGCGGCGCTGCGGGACTACGCGTCCGCGGCGCCGGCGCGGTACTCGACCCGTCCGGATCCCGCTATCGCCAGCGCGCTCGTCGCCGCCGTCGCGGCCCGTCGCAGCGTGCTGGTCACGTACCGGAACGAGTCCGGCCACGAATGGGAGGCCGAGGTCGACCCGTGGGCGGTCGTCGTGCGCTACGGGCGCTGGTACCTCCTGTGCCACTCCCATCGCGCGGACGCGATCCGCACGTACCGGGTCGATCGGATCGGTTCGGTCCAGCAGACCGCGCACGAGTTCGAGCCGCCCGACGGCCTCGAGCCGGTCGCGGCGGTCGAGGAGAACCTGGGCATCGGGTGGGAGTACCCGACGCGGGTCGTCTTCGAGGCTCCCCCGGCTGAGGTGGCGCCCTGGATCCGGCCTCCCATGGGACGGCTCGAACCGCTGGGAGACGGGTGCGTGCTCGTCGGCAGCACGAGCAACCCGGACATGTACGCCCAGGAGTGGTTGTCGAGGTTGCCGTCAGCCTTCCGCGTCGACGGCGGGCCGGAACTCCGGGCCGCGGTCGCGAGGCTCGCCTCGCGCTTCACCGCCGCCCTGGGCGACTGACTCGGAGAAGGCTCAGCGGGCCCAGGGCGGGGTGTCGATGGCGGTCCCATCCTCCATGGCCGCGGCGAAGCCGGCTCGGACCACAACGTACGCCTCGGCCGGTTCGGCCTGCGGATTGATCAGCTGAATGGCCTCCCCGGCCGGTACGACCGCGGCGTCCCCCGCGCGCAGCACCGGGGCCTCCGGCGCGAGCTGGATCGCACCGGACAACACCATGAAGATCTCGTCCCGGTCGAGCGTGTGGGACTGGGGCGAACGCAGCCCGGCCGACACGGTGATCCGCCAGGTGCACACCTCGTCGGAGCCGCGGCTCGGTGAGGCGAGCCCCGTGAACTCGACGCCCGGCAGTTCGAACCGTGGGGCGTCCTTCGCCGCTATGAGATACACGACCGCTCCTCCCGATAGACAAGGACACTTGTCCAAGTTGACTTGTCTATCATGAGGCCATGGCGGGTCACAGACAACCTGTTGATCTCGGAATTCTGCTGGCGCTCGCCTACCAGCAGTTCGTCCGGGAGCTGCGCGAAGCACACGCCGCGGAGGGCTTCGACGACGCCGGCCGGTCCGACGGCTACGTCTTCCGCGCACTGGCGGCCCGGCCGATGACGGTCAGCGAACTCGCCACGAGGCTGCAGATAAGCAAGCAGGGCGCGGGTCAGATCGTCGACGACATGCAGCGCCGTGGCTACGTCGAACGCCGTCCCGACCCGGACGACGCCCGCGCCCGCCTGCTCTACCTGTCCGCCCGCGGTGAAGCGGCGTTGGCCGCCGCCCGCCGGTTCCACCGCACCTACGAGCAGCGATTGGCGAGGGCACACGGACGCCCCGCGGTGACCGCGCTGCGGGCGATGCTCGAGGCGATGGCCGGAGGCCGCGAGCAGACCATCGACCCGCACCTGCGCGCGCTGTACCTGTGACGGCGGCACCGTCCGATGTGGACGCTACTCGAACAATCGGCCGACGAACGCAGCCTGGCCGGCCGCGACGACGTGCGCCCGCGCCAGCGGTAGCCAGTACAGCTCGAACCGGATCGGCTCGCCGCCCCCGTCACCGCGCTCGTACGCGGTCCACCGCTCGGGCACGTCCACCGCGTCGAGCGCGAGGTGAAAGTAGTGCCGCACCTGCACCGCGTCCGCGTACGGCCGCACGTCGTACTCGCCGGATCCGAGGTACCGCTCGATGCGCAGCCCGGACAGACCGGTCTCCTCCTCGGCTTCCCGCAGTACCGCGTCGGCGGGCGACTCACCGTCGCGTACCGTGCCGGCCGGTACCTGGATCCCCGATTCGTCGAGCCGTTCGTCGTCGGCGTGGACGAACACGAGCAGCCGCCCGTCGCGCACGATGTACGCGACTACCTTCTGCGGCCGCAACACATCGGCGAGCATACGTCGCCGTCCGGTGATTGACTGGGGCCATGACTGAGGAACCGGCCGAGGAAAAGCCACCACCACCGAAGGGGCGGTCACGGGTACGGCTGTGGGTGACCCTCGCCATCGTCGGCGCGGTACTCGCCGTGTTGGCGAGTGTGGCCGTCGGCGCGGTCGCGGTCGCCTGGGCCGCGGACCGGGGGCTCGACCGCAGGGGTCACGCCGAGGACCCGTGCCTCGGGCTGGAGACCCGGCTCAACCGGCTGACCCCGCCCGGCGCGACGCAGCGGCCCGTCGACCGGGCCACGGCGATCCGCAACGAGAACGCCGCGGTACGGCTGTTCCTGGCCGAGGTCGAGCAGCGGCGTTTCGACAACGACTGGCTGGATCTGTGGCGCGCGCTGCAGGAGGCCCGGACGGCGTACGCCGAGGCACTCGTCCGCCAGGATCGGACGGACGAGCCCGCGTTCTTCGTCCCGCCCCGGACCGTTCGCGGCCACTCGGTGGTCGAGGCGCTGGAACGCGGTCCTCAGGCGTGTCGCGGTCCGATCCACCGGCTCGGCGCGCCGGACCTCTAAGATCGCTCTTTGTGACCACGACCCTACGCATCGAACACACCGTCCCGGACTTCGAATCCTGGAAGACCATGTTCGACAACGACCCGCTGCGCCGGGAGGCGTCCGGCGTCCGCCGCTACCGCATCCTCCGGGCGGTCGACGACCCGCGCTACGTCATGATCGATATGGAGTTCGACACCCGCGCGGAGGCCGAGGCGCTGCTGGCCAACCTGCGCACGTTGTGGGCTGGTCCGGCCGCTGCCGTTTCGTCGAACCAGCGGGCCCGGGTCACCGACATCGTGGAGACCCGCGAGTACTGAGCCAACTTCAGGAGATCCGGCCGGCGAACGCGAGCACGATCTGCTGGATGGCGCTGACCTCGTCCCGCGCGACGAAGGTACGGCCACCGGTCACCGTCGAGATCTCCTGCAGCGCGGCGGCGTCCGCCTGCGGCCCGACCGCGATCCCGACGAACTGCAGGGGCTGGTCCGGGCGGACCGCCGCGCGGAGCCGCTGGATCAGATCGGGCAGTGTCAGGCCGACATCGTCCTCGTTCTTCCCGTCGGTGATGACCACGACCACGTTCTGCGCGTTGGGTTGCCAGGCCTTCTGCATCTGCAGGTACGCGGCGTACACCGTGTCGTAGAGCCCGGTCCCCCCGGCCGCACTCAGCCGCTGGATCGCGCCGATCATCGCCTGGCGGCGGGTGACCGGCCCGACGGCTTCGCCCGCCGGGCCGACAGGTACGAGCTCGCGGTAGTCGGTCGTCGGCGTGAGCGCCGAGGCGAACTGCCAGAGGCCGACGACGGTGTGATTGGTGAGCAGGGCGATGCCCTGGATCGCCGCCCGCTGCAGCAACTGCAGGCGGGTCAGCGCAGTGTTCGGTACCGGGTCGTTCATCGAGCCGGACGTGTCGAGCGCGACGAGCAGGTTCGTGGGCCGTTGCAGCAGCGTCCACATACCGACGAGCTGACCCAGCCCTTCGGCGGTCGGCGGCCGGCGGACCACCGCCACGGTCGGCTGGAAGCCGCGCTCGGCGCCGAGCACAGCGGGGTCCCGTACCGCGTGCGTCGCGTCGCGGTAGCCGGCCGCGGCGAACGCCCGCTGGCCCGCGTCGCCGCGCAGGTAGCCGAGGAACTCGGCCGCGACGAGCTGCTTGGTCCGGTCCACCCAGTCGGCGCTCAGGACGGCGAACGGGAAGTCGGCGAACGCGATCCCTTCCCGCGGGTAGACCGGCACGAGCGGGACCGAGCGGGTCGTCGCGGTGTATGCGGCCAGATCGCGCTCGAGGATCGGGAAAGCCGCCGGGAGCGTCGTCTCGGCCGAGCTGGCGTCGGTGAACTTGGCCAGGAGCGCCGCGGTGTCGGGTGAGTAGTCGGTGACCAGTTGTGCGAACGCGACACCGCCGAACAGCTCCTGGTCGTTCATGGTGTTGTCGTTGTCAGCGTCCAAAATAGACAGTATGCCGGCAAGTCCGGCACTCGACCGGGTGGGATCGACCGCACCCAGCCGCAGCGGTCCCCACTCGGGATGGCCGAACTTGGCCCACGTACCGCCGTTGGCGAACCCGCCGACCAGATCGGTCCAGCCGATGGGCTTGTCGGGCCAGCCGAGCGCCTCGGCCATCGGCCGCTGCATCGCGAGGACGACCGGTGACGTCGCGAGACTCGGCGGCTCGGTCGCCGGAAGCAGCGCGGCGGCATCCGGCCGACCGGCCGTGACGAGCAGCCAGGTCCGCGAGTCCGGCGCCCACACGTCCGGGCGCGGGCCGTCGCGGGACTCGTCCCACGACGCGCCGAGCGCGGCCGAGACCGCATGAGACTCCATCGACCGTACGACGACAGTGGCGCACCGACCGTCGACCGTGGGCCGCCCGGAGTTCCACTCCTGCGCCAACCGGTCGAGGACGGTCACCTCCCCTGGGGCGGCGACGACCGACAGCGTGGCGGGTGCTCCCGCACAGCCGGCTGCTCCCGATCGCCCATACCAGAACACGATCAGCCCTGCCGCGGCGACCACCACGACCGCGCCGACGGCCACGGCCGCCCGACCGCCGGGGCCCATCCGCCGCCGATGCCGGGTGATCGGTACGGGCAAGTTCACCGATCCAACCTAGTGGACCTGTCGAGCAGGCTGCGATGCACGCTATGGTCACAATCCATGCTCCGGACGCTCGGCGACCGGTACCAACCGACCGAGTTCGTGGGCGGTGGCGAGACCGGCGATGTCTGGCAGGCGGTGGACCGGGTCACCGGACGCCCGGTGGCCCTGAAGGTGTTGCATTCCCGACTGGTCACCGACCTCCGGCTGGTCGACCGGCTGCTCCGATCACGCAGCGCGCTGACCGCGCTGTGGCATCCGCACATCGTCCAACTGCTCGACCTCGTCGTCGAAGAGGACTCGGTAGCCCTGGTCACCGAACTCGTCGACGGTACGGATCTACGCCAGTGGCTGGCGGAGCACGGCCCGATGGCCCCGGCCCAGGCGGCCGAGGTGGTGGCGACGGTTGCCGACGCGCTCGACACGGCACACCGCGCGGGCGTCGTCCACGGTGACGTGAAACCGTCGAACATCCTGGTGCCACCGCCGTACGGCGGCCCGATCCGGGTGACGGACTTCGCGCTGGCGATGCTCGTACGCGCCGGGCGGCGTACCGGACCGGTTGGCCACCTCGCCCCCGAGGTAGCCGACGGCGCGATCCCGACCGCGTCGAGTGACATCTACTCCCTCGGCATGCTGCTGCGGGAGCTGGTACCCGACTCGCCGGAGCTGCTCGCGATCGCGCAACGGTGCATCGCGCCGAGCGAAGGGCTGCGCCCGTCCGCGGCCGAGGTGTCGGACCGGCTGTGGAAGGTCATCCCCACCCTCCCCGGCCCGGTGAAGGCGCCGGCGCGGACGGCCGCTCTGGTACCGAGAACGCCCGTCCGCCAGCCACCCCCCAGGCGCACCCGGGCCACCGGCATCGCCGCCGCCGTCGCGGTCGTGGTCGTCGGCGTCCTGGTCGCCGTCTGGGCGCTGAGCGGCCCGCGGTCCGACACGTCCGGCGGTACGCAGAACGGCACGCCGCCTACCACCGTCGGTGCGCCGGTGCTCCCCGCCGCCGCGGCCACCCGGTCGGAACGGGGTGCCAATGAGTTCGTGCGGCACTGGTTCGCCACGCTGACGTACGCCGAGCAGACCGGCGACACCGCTCCCCTCGACCGGATCACCGGACCCGCCTGCGCGCAGTGCCGGACGGCGATGGAGACGATCCGATCCGCGTACGCCGATGGCGGATCGCTGCGCGGTGGCGTGTACGTCGTTCGTTCCGTCGCGGTCAACAGCCTGCTGAACCTGGAGCGTCCGGTGTACGAGGCGACCGTCGACCGCGGTGACCGCTCGTCCGTCGACCGCGCCGGCGCGCTGCGGTCGACGCTGCCCGGACTGAGCTTCTCCAACTGCATACTCGTGCTCGAATGGGCCGACGGGGGTTGGCGGGTGTTCGAGGTGACCTCAGTGGGCTGCGTGGCCTGAGATCTCCGCCGCGATAGCGGTCGCGAAACGGTCGACCGCGCCATCGGCATAGCCGAGGAACAGCGACGGCTCGGCCAGCTCCAGCTCGACCACGACCGGCTCACCGTCCGCGGCGGGGATGAGGTCGACGCGGGCGTACAGGAGTGGCCCGGGGGCCGCGGCCAGCGCCCGCTCCGCAACGGCCCGCTCGGCGGCTGAGGGCACGCGTGGGCTGATGTCCTCGACCTTGTACAGACCGTCGATCGCTTCCTGCGGTCCGGTCAACAACGGCCCCTTGCGAACCGCGTGACTGTACGCGCCGCCGAGGAACAGCAGGGCGGTCTCTCCGTACGCGTCGACGGCGCTCAGGTACGGCTGCAGCATCGCGACCCGGCCGGCCGCGTGCAGCCGGGTCACCAACTCCCCAGCGAGCCGGTGGTGATCCGGATCGGTGAGGTCGTACCGACCGGCGTCCAGGCTGCCCGCGCCCACCGCCGGTTTGATCACCACTTCCCCGGACCGCGGCGGCGACCAGGGCCGGCCGGGCTCGAGCCACGTGGTCGCTACGACCGGCGTACCGGCGGCCACCAGATCGGCGAGGTAGCGCTTGTCGGTGTTCCAGGCGACGACGGCGGCCGGGTTGGCCAGCCTCGGTACCCGGTGCGCCCAGTCGACGAACTCCCCGCGGCGGGTCGGGTAGTCCCAGGTCGACCGCAGCACCGCGAGGTCGTAGCCGGACCAGTCGACGTCCGGGTCGTCCCAGACCGCCGGCTCGGCGTGGATGCCCAGGCGTCGCAGTGGCTCGAGCAGCAGACGGTCGTCGGCATCGAGGTCGGGCAGTTCGGCGCAGGTGACGAGCGCGACCCGGGAGTGTTCCCGGGTCGCGTCGGCGTGATTGTCGCTCGGCAAGGATGTCGTCAGCGGGACAGCGTTCGGCGGGACATCGAACGCCACAGGTCGTTGCTCGGGCGCATGAGCTCGATCAGTTCCCGTTCCCACATGTTCTCGACCGCGACTCCCGCCTTCTCGCACGCGGTACGGGCCACGTCCGTACCCGGGGCGAACTCGTCGCCCCATGCGCCATCCTCTCCGACGAGCACAATCCGTGCACCCCGCCGGCCGACGTACTCGATGACCGCCTTCGCACCACCGTGGCCTGCCGCAAAGGATTTGATCCCTGCGACGAGACCGTTCGGCGTGGCCGGTACGGGGGCGGTCGGCTCACTACCTGTGAGCGTCGTATCGGAACCATCTGCCATGAGGGAGGAGCCTAGGCAGTTCCCCGCGGACGCGCGGGACAACCGCCGGAGTTATGTGACGCTCACGACGTCAATAACAAGACAGGTACCGATGAGCGGAACAAATCAGGCGCGTCATTGTCATAACAAGACAATAGTCACTAATAGCTAACGGGTTGACCTTGACGCAGGGGGAAGGCACATCGTGGACGCCGTGAACGTCAGCAGCGCAGTCATGACGATCGGCGAGTTCGCCCGCCGTACCCGGCTGTCGGCCCGGGCACTCCGGCTGTACGACACGCAGGGACTGCTCACGCCGGCGGCGGTGGATCCGCGCACGGGCTACCGCCGCTACACGGCGGACCAGGTGGACCGCGCCCGGCAGATCGCACTGCTGCGCTCGGCCGGAATGGCGCTGGCCGAGATCGCCGAGGTCGTCGACCTCGACGGGCCGGCCGCGGATCTGGTGATCGGCGAGTGGTGGCGGCGGGTCGAGGCCCGGCACCGGGCAAGGCACTCGCTCGTCGCCTACCTGCGAACGATGTACCTGGGAAGGAGCGAGAAGGTGTACGAGGTCCAGACCCGTGACGTGCCCGAACAGAAGGTGCTCACGGTCAGCCGTCGGCTGTCCGTGGCCGACTTGGACGGCTTCCTCGACGAGGGGGTGGCCGCACTGCGCGATCACCTGAAACAGGGCGGCGCCGAGCCGACCGGCCCGCACGTGGTGATCTTCCACAACCCGGTCAACGAGGACTCCGACGGTCCCGTCGAGGTGTGCCAGCCCTTCACCGGCTCGGTCGAGCCGAGCGGCACCCTCGTCGTACGGCTCGAGCCCGCGCACACCGAGGCGTACGTCACCGTGCCCCGCAAGGCGTTCGACTACCCGGAGGTGCTGCAGGCCTACGACGCGGTCGAACAGTGGCTGCGGCAGCACGACGTACGGATGACCGCCCCCTGCCGAGAAATCCACCTCGCCGACTGGCGGGCCGCCGGGCCGGACGACCCGGTCGCGGACGTGGCCTTCCCGATCACGACTAACGGATGAAGGCGTCGACCGCGACGGCGACGAACAGGATCGTCAGGTAGCTGGTCGACCAGTGGAAGAGGCGCATCGGCCGGACCGGCTCGCCCCGGCGTACCCGCCCGTCGAGCCGGTGCGCCTCCACTATGAGCAACACGCCGGCACCGAGTGCGACCATGCCGTACACCGGTGTCATGCCCAGCTTCCAGACCGCGAGCGACGCGGCAACGGTCAGCCAGCAGTAGACGACCGACTCGATCGAGACCCGGCGCAGCGACGCCACGACGGGCAACATCGGGATTCCCGCTCTGGCGTAGTCGTCCCGGAACTTGATCGCGAGCGCGTAGAAGTGCGGCGGCTGCCACAGGAAGACGACCGCGAACAGCGCCCACGCGGGCCAGTCCAGCGATCCGGTCACGGCGGCCCAACCGATGAGTACCGGCGCCGCGCCGCACACCCCGCCCCACAGCGTGTTGTGCGGCGTGGTGCGCTTGAGCCAGAGGGTGTAGACGAGGTCGTAGTACGCGATCGCGCCCAGCGTGAGCCCGGTGGCCAGCGGGTTCGTGAAGGCCGCCATCAGACCGGTCGCGACACCGGCCAGCACCAGGCCGAAGACCAGCGCTGCCCGCGGGGACACCGTGTGCGTGGGCAGCGGCCGCCGGGCGGTGCGCCGCATCACCTGGTCGATGTCGCGGTCGAGGTAGCAGTTCAGCGCGTTGGCCGCCCCGGCGGCGAGCGCGCCGGCGACCACGACCACCAGAACCAGCCACGGCGACGGCAACCCGGACGCGGCGAGGAACATCGTCGGGACCGTGGTGACCAGGAGCAGCTCGACGATGCGAGGCTTGGTCAACGCCACGTACGCCGCGACGACGTCCCTGGGGCGGGCCCGGCTGATCGGCGGCGAGTAAGGGTCTCGGACGATCACCGGGCGGTCGGTGACCGTCACCGCCGCATCGTACGACAACCAGGTACGTCGCTATGCACTAGGCGCGTACTGCTGGAGAAACGCGTCGACATCCTTGCCCACCGGTCCCCCGTCACCGCCCTGAACCAGCCGCACGCCGTGCCCGCCGACGGGCACCACGACCAGCTTGCGCGGAACACTGGCCGGAGTGTTGTCGAACATCGCCCGGGCCGAGCCGACGAACTGCGGATCGTCCTCGGCGACCGCGTAGAGCACCGGTACCGCCAGGTTCCGCGCCTGGTCGGCCGCGTTCACCCCGGCGTACGTCGAGGGTGCGGAGAGGCTGATCACCCCGGCGATCGGCGGCGTGACCTGGGCCGCGGCGGCCACCACGGCGGTACCGCCCATCGATGCCCCGATCAGCACCACCTGGGACGCACCGTCGGCGCGGACGAAGTCGGCGGCCGCTACCGCCGCCTCGTCGATCCGCATGGTGGCGCCGGACGAGGACGCCACGCCGGGGAAGTCGAAGAGCAGCACGCGGTACCCGCGCTGGGCCAGCATCTTGCCGTAGTCGAGCCACATGCATAGGTCGCCGCCTGACTGGTGGGCGAGGACGACACCGCTACGACCGGTGCCGTACACGAGCCCGCCGAGATCGGTCGACCCGTTGCGCCCGAACCGCACCTGGCGCCCGTCGCCGACCAGGCTCGAGCAGCTCACCCCGGCCGGGATCGCCGGAGGTTGCGTCGTAGCCGCCGGCGCCGGCGGGCCGGGTGGCGAACACGCCGCGATCGTGAACACCAGGGCGACAGCAACCATCGCCCGCGCGACACCAGTACAAATCCATCCCGTCACGTGGACATTGTTGGTGCGGCGCCTGGGTAGGGTCAAAAGGTGACTTCAACCCGTCTCGACTGGTCGGACGTCGACCACCGCGCGGTAGACACGATCCGGGTGCTCGCGATGGACGCCGTGGAGAAGGCCGGCAACGGCCACCCCGGTACGGCGATGAGCCTCGCGCCGGCCGCCTACCTGCTCTTCCAGCGCATCCTGCGGCACGACCCCGCCGACCCGGAGTGGCCGGGGCGCGACCGGTTCGTGCTCTCCTGTGGACACTCGAGCCTCACCCTATATATCCAGCTCTATCTATCCGGTTACGGACTAGAGCTCGACGACATGAAGGCCCTGCGGCAGTGGGATTCGCGGACTCCCGGACACCCGGAGTACGACCACACGCCCGGGGTCGAGACCACGACCGGCCCGCTGGGTCAGGGGTTGGCCAACGCCGTGGGCATGGCGATGGCCGCGCGCCGCGAGCGCGGGCTGTTCGACCCGGACGCCGCTCCCGGCACCAGCCTGTTCGACCACCGCATCTACGTGATCTGCTCGGACGGC
>DASRII010000372.1:0-25107 GCA_035650075.1 Micromonosporaceae bacterium
ACAAAACCATAAAGTTACGGCGGCCACAGCGGAGGGGAAACGCCCGGACCCATTCCGAACCCGGAAGCTAAGCCCTCCAGCGCCGATGGTACTGCACCGGAGACAGTGTGGGAGAGTAGGACGCCGCCGGACAACTAAATAGGTCGAGAGCCGCCCCTAACCGGGCGGCTTTCGCCATTTCAGGAGCGGTGCTGGATATCGCCGCGCATCGTGCGGAACAGGTTCGCCGCCTCGTCGGTCGTGCGACCGGGAAACAACGCCAACGCGATCGAGCCGTGATCAGCCCAGGCACACATCGTCATCGAGCTGTCGGCCGTCGTCGAGGTGCCACACTTCATCACCCCGCCCAGCGGGCCGGCCGGCACCTCGGTGAGCCGCCCGAGTTCGCTTCCCTCGGCAACGAGCGTGAACACCCGATCGAGGTCCGTCTCGGGAGCACGCAGTACAGCGGTACCCCCGGCGAAGATGACCGACCGCGACGGATCCGCAGGGTCCGTGTAGACCGTGCCCACCGACGTGTCGAGGTGCATCCCCGCGGCTATCGCGTTGCGGAGGTAGTCGGCGGTGTCCTGCGCCTCGGCACTGGTGTCCCGCTCCAGGCCCGCCGTCTGCGCCGGCGTGGCCAGCGCGGCGTCCTTCTGCTGCAGGATGTCCAACGTCGTCGGTCCATAGACCACAGCCAACGCGAGGCCCGCGGCAGCGACTGCCGCTCCGACGAGCACCAGCATCTTGCGACCCCGCTTGGGCGCGGGTGGTGGCTCGGCGCTTTCGACAATGGACGGCACTGCCATGCGCGGAGCGTAACAGCGCGAGCGTTAGCGACTCTGGATCTGCGCGCGGATCTGACGGAGCAGAACGGCGCTCTCGTCGGTCGTGCGGTTGAAGAACATCACGATCACCAGTGCGCCATGGTCCGCCCAGGCGCACACCGCGATCGGCAGCTGGCTGGTCTCGGCGAGACTGGCCTTGCTGCAGCGGGCGACGCCGCCGAGCGGACCGGGATCGACATCGGTCGGCGCGGCCATCGTGAAATCGCCGCTCGAACCGACACTGCGGAATGCGCTGTCGATCTCCGCGCCGGGATTCATGATGAATTTCGTGCCGCCGATGAGCCACACGATGCGCGTTTCGTCGGCCGAATCCTGGTAGAAGTCCGCGACCGCGTCGTTCAATTCGATGTCGCGGCGGAGCTCGGCTACCGCCTGGTCGGCCGCCTGTCGTAGTTCGGGGTTGGTGCTGCGCTCGTGGCCCACGAGCGTGTCGGGGAGCGTCAGCGTCGCCGGGTACTCCGTGAAATACGGCCGGCCGATCAGGAAACCGGTGACTCCCAGCACCGCCAGCAACACCACGAGCACAACCAGCACGATCGGCCAGACCCGGCGGCGCCGGCGCACCGGCTGCGGTTCCTCGTCGAGGTAGGAGGACCCGTAGCCCCCAGGCGTGACCGTCGCTCTCCCATAGCCCACCGGCGGCTGGCCGACCGGTGGCTGACCGGCCGGGTAGTCGTGTGCCGGGTACGGCTGCTGCGGGATCGGCTGCCCGTACGCCGGCTGCGTGCCGAACGGCTGGGTGGAGGGCTCCGGCTCCTGAGACATACGCGCTCCTTGGGGTGCAGGGGTTCGCGCGGAAGGCATAGCGCGTCTAGGCAGTGTGTCGCGAGCATAACCCGCACGGGCGGTGAAGAACCCGGTTCGTAGACTCACAGGGTGACCGCGCACCCGGAGCATCTGCCCGCTGTCTACCAGCCCGCCGAGGTCGAACAGCGGCGGTACGAGCAGTGGGTAGCGGCTTCGTACTTCAGCCCTACAGCCTTCCGCCCCGGCGGCCGCGGCGACGCGCAGCCCTACTGCATCGTGATTCCGCCGCCGAACGTGACCGGTTCGCTGCACATCGGGCACGCGCTGGATCACACGGTCCAGGACGCGCTCGTGCGGCGCCGGCGGATGCAGGGCTACGACACGCTGTGGCTGCCCGGCATGGACCACGCCGGTATCGCGACGCAGAACGTCGTCGAGCGCAAGCTCGCCGAGGAGGGGCTGTCGCGGCACGACCTCGGCCGGGAGAAGTTCGTCGAGCGGGTCTGGCAGTGGAAGGGCGAATCCGGCGGCGCGATCCTCGGGCAGATGCGCCGGCTCGGCGACTCGGTCGACTGGAGCCGCGAGCGCTTCACGATGGACGACGGTCTGTCCCGGGCCGTCCTGACCATGTTCAAGCGGCTGTACGACGACGGCCTGATCTACCGCGCTGAGCGGATCATCAACTGGTGTCCGCGCTGCCTCACCGCGCTCAGCGACATCGAGGTCGAGCACACCGACGACGATGGCGAGCTGGTGTCGATCCGGTACGGCTCCGGCGATGTCTCGGTCGTCGTGGCCACGACCCGAGCCGAGACGATGCTGGGGGACACCGCGGTCGCGGTACATCCGGACGACGACAGGTACCGGCATCTCATCGGGCGCGAGGTCGAGCTGCCGCTGACCGGGCGACGGGTGCCGATCGTGGCCGACGAGCACGTCGACCCTTCCTTCGGCAGCGGCGCGGTGAAGGTGACCCCGGCGCACGACCCGAACGACTTCGAGATCGGCCAGCGGCACGGCCTGCCGTCACTGACCATCATGGACGAACGCGGCGTCATCACCGCACACGGGCCGTTCGAGGGGCTCGACCGGTACGAGGCCCGACCCGCGATCGTGGCCGCGCTGCGGGAGGAGGGCCGCATCGTCGCGGAGAAGCGGCCGTACCTGCATGCGGTGGGGCACTGCTCGCGCTGCAAGACCACAGTGGAGCCTCGGCTGTCCCTGCAGTGGTTCGTTCGCGTGGCTCCGCTAGCCCGCGCCGCCGGAGACGCCGTCCGCGACGGCCGGGTCCGCATCGAGCCGACCGAGCTGTCCAAGCGGTACTTCAGCTGGGTCGACAACATGCACGACTGGTGCATCTCGCGCCAGCTGTGGTGGGGTCACCGGATCCCGGTGTGGTACGGCCCGGGTGGCGAGACGGTCTGCGTCGGCCCGGACGACAGCCCGCCCACCGGTCAGGGCTGGCGGCAGGACGAGGACGTACTCGACACGTGGTTCTCCTCGGCTCTGTGGCCCTTCTCGACGCTGGGCTGGCCATCGCCCACCGAGGACCTTGCCCGTTTCTACCCGACGAGCGTGCTCGTCACCGGATACGACATCCTGTTCTTCTGGGTCGCCCGGATGATGATGTTCGGACTGTACGCAATGGACGGTGTGCAGCCGTTCGACGTCGTGGCCCTGCACGGCATGGTGCGCGACCAGTACGGCAAGAAGATGTCCAAGTCGTTCGGCAACGTCGTCGACCCGCTGGACTGGATCGACCGGTTCGGCGCTGACGCGACCCGGTTCACGCTGGCCCGCGGCGCCAACCCCGGCGCCGACGTACCGGTCAGCGAGGAGTGGTGTGCCGGCTCCCGGAACTTCTGCAACAAGCTGTGGAACGCGACCCGGTTCGCTCTGCTCAACGGCGCGTCGATGGCCGGCCCGCTGCCGTCCGCCGCCGAGCTGTCCACGGTGGACCGCTGGATCCTGTCCCGGCTGACGCACACCATCGCCGAGATCGACGAGCAGTTCGAGGCGTACGAGCTGGCGAAGGTGTGCGACACGCTCTACCACTTCGCGTGGGACGAGGTCTGTGACTGGTACCTGGAGCTGGTCAAGCCGGTGTTGGGGGATCCCGATTCGGTCGACGCCGACCGGACCCGACGGGTCCTCGGTCACGTCCTCGACCAGCTGCTGCGGCTGCTGCACCCGATCGTCCCGTTCGTCACCGACGAGCTGTGGACCGCGCTTACCGGCGGTGAGTCCATTGTGGTCGTGGCGTGGCCGGTGGCCGATGAATCCTATGTGGACGATCGAGCCGAGGCGGAACTCGCCGCGCTGCAAGGGGTGGTCACCGAGGTCCGGCGGTTCCGATCCGACCAGGGTCTCAAGCCGGGCCAGCGGGTGGCGGCGGCGCTGGACGGGTTGGCGCCGGCCGGCCTGACCGCACACGAGTCGCTGATCCGGTCGCTGGCTCGCCTCGACGTACCGGGTGCGGGCTTCGCGGCGACCGCCACGCTCGCGCTGAGCGGTGGTGTCGGCGTCCAACTGGACACGCGCGGTTCGATCGACGTGGCCGCCGAACGGGCCCGCCTGACCAAGGACCTGGCGACCACCGAACGCGAGGTCGCGCAGTGCCGGGCGAAGCTCGACAACCCGGCGTTCGTCGACAAGGCGCCCGAGCAGGTGGTGGCGAAGATCCGGGTACGATTGGTCGACGCCGAAGCCGACCTCACCCGGATCACGGCCGCCCTGGCTGCGTTGACCACATGAGTACCGGGTTCGACAAGGTCGACGCCGAGCTGCTGGAGCGCGGCTTCGTCCGGATGGTCTTTGATCTGTCCAAGATGGAGGCACTGCTCGACGCACTCGGCAGCCCGCAGCGCAGCTACCCGTCGATCCACCTGACCGGTACGAACGGCAAGACGTCGACGGCTCGCATGGCGGACAGCCTGTTGCGGGCGCACGGGCTGCACACCGGCCGGTACACGAGCCCGCACCTGGAGACGATCCGCGAGCGGATCAGCCTGGACGGCGAGCCGATCTCCGAGGAGCGGTTCGTCGCGACGTACCAGGAGGTGGCGCCGGTCGCCGAGCTGGTGGAGTCACGGTTCACGGAGCGGTTGACGTACTTCGACATGACCACCGCGATGGCCTTTGCCGCGTTCGCCGACGCACCGGTTGACGTCGCGGTCGTGGAGGTCGGTCTCGGGGGCGCCGAGGACGCCACGAACGTGCTGCACGCCGGCACGTGCGTCATCACGCCGATCGGGCTCGACCACACCCGGTGGCTCGGCGACACGGTCGAGGACATCGCCCTGGCCAAGTCCGGCATCATCCACAGTGGAGCTGTGCTGATCTGCGCGGCGCAACCCGAGGAGGCGATGCGCCCGATCGTCGAGCGGTGCGTGGAGGTGGGTGCGACGATCGCCCGCGAGGGCACCGAGTTCGGCGTCCTGCGCCGGTCGCTGGCGGTCGGCGGTCAGGTGCTGACGCTGCAGGGACTCGGCGGCACGTACGACGAGGTGTACCTGCCGCTGCACGGCGCGCACCAGGCGCAGAACGCCGCGGTCGCGCTCGCCGCGGTGGAGGCGTTCCTCGGCGCGGGGAAGGACCGCCGGCTCGATCCCGAGGTGGTCCGGGCCGGGTTCGCGGCGGCCACGTCACCTGGCCGCCTCGAGCGGGTGCGATCGTCCCCGACGATCCTGCTCGACGCCGCGCACAACCCGCACGGCATGAACGCCACGGTCGCGGCGCTGGAGGAGGATTTCACGTTCCGTCGGCTGGTCGCGGTCGTCGCGATCCTGGGCGACAAGGACGCCGCCGCGCTGCTGGAGCTACTCGAGCCGGTGGCCGCCGCCGTGGTGATCACCCGCAACAGCTCGACCCGCGCGATGCCCGTCGAGCGGCTCGCCGCCGCGGCGGTCGAGGTCTTCGGAGCCGACCGGGTACGGGTCGAGCCAGAGCTGCCCGACGCCATCGAGGCCGCGGTCACCCTCGCCGAGTCCGATGTGGACGGTGAGCTCAGGGGAGTGGGTGTACTCGTCACCGGGTCGGTCATCACGGTGGCCGACGCCCGGAAGCTGCTGAAACGATGAGTACCGTGGCGGAGGTGGCGGTACCGGCGCCGGAGGCGGAGACGCCGGCCGGCCGCCGATTCGACCGTGCACTGTGGTGGGACCTGGCGGCGGCGGCCGGATACGTCGCGATGGCGCTCTACGTCTCGTTGCGGGTGGTGGCGGGCGTGGGTACGCGGCTCGTCAACTCGGTGGGCGGCTTCGACCAGGTGCTCTTCGAATGGATGCTGGCGCACGCCGCCCGGTCGGTGACCCATCTGGAGAACCCGTTCTACACCGACCGGCTCAACGTGCCGGACGGGGTGAACCTGATGGCCAACACCTCCGTGCTGGGCCTCGGCATCCCGATGACTCCGGTGACACTGCTGTTCGGTCCGCACGTGTCGTACGTCGTCGTCCTCGTCGGTTCGATGGCCGCGACCGCCTGGGCGTGGTACTTCCTGCTGTCCCGGCATCTCGTCCGGTCCCGGGTCGCCGCGGTGCTCGGCGGCGCGTTCTGCGCGTTCGCGCCCGGCCTGATCTCGACCGCGATCCACCTGCACGTGCTGGCCCAGTTCCTGGTGCCGTTCATCGTGCTGGCCGTGGTACGGCTGCGGGAGCCCGGGCGGTCCCTACGGAACGGCGTGATTCTCGGTCTGCTCGTCAGCTACCAGACGCTCATTGGCGAGGAGATCCTCCTCTTCACCGCGATGGCCTGCGGGGTGTTCGTCGTGGCGTGGGCCGTGGTCCGCCCGGCCGAGGCGTTCCCCCGCCTGCGCCCGTTCGCCACCGGGTTGGGCGTCGCCGCGCTGGTGAGCGTGGTGCTGCTGGCGTACCCGCTCTACATCCAGTTCCTCGGGCCGCAGCACTCGCGCGGGCTGCCGTTCCAGCCCCGGATCCTCTACGCCGACCTGGCGTCGTACACGGCGTACGCCCGTGAGTCGATCGCCGGCGATGCGGCGACCTCCGGCCCGCTGGTGGTCAACGAGTCGGAGGAGACCGCGTTCTTCGGCTGGCCACTGGTCATCTTCGTCGTCGGCATCGTGGTCTTCCTGTGGCGGGAGGCGCTGGTACGCGCGCTCGCGCTGACCGCTGCCGTGTTCGTGCTGCTGTCCTTCGGCGAGCGGATCGTCGTGAACGGGGTCGATACCGGGCTGGCCGGCCCGTACCGGTTGTTCGACGGGCTACCGCTGATGGACCTGGCGATCCCCACCCGCCTGGTGTTCGTGGTGATCCCGATCGTGGGCATCCTGCTCGCGCTGGCGGCCGATCGGGTCACCGAGGCCGGGTCGTGGCGTCCACTGTGGATCGCCGCGTTCGCGGCGGTACTCGTACCGGTGGCGCCGACGCCGTTGCCCGTCGTACCGGCTCCGCAGGTGCCGCGGTTCATCGCCGACGGAGCGTGGCGGGACTACGTGGCCGACGGGCGGACCGTCGTACCGGTGCCACTGACCCGCAACCGCGTCGCGATGACGGACGGGATGGCCTGGTCGGCCGATACCGGCGTGGCCTTCCCGATACCGCGTGGGTATTTCATCGGGCCCAACGGCGGGCCGGACCGGCAGGCGACGTTCAACCCACCGCCGCGCCCGACCTCGACGCTGCTCGAGCGCGTGGCCACCACCGGCGTCGTACCGGAGATCACGGACGAGCAGCGTCGCGCGGCAGTCGAGGACCTGCGGTTCTGGCGGGCCGGTGTCGTGGTGCTCGGCCCGCACCCGTACCGGGCGCAGCTCGCGCAGACCGTCGACGCGTTGCTCGGACCGGGCCGGGACGTCGACGACGTCCGGATCTGGACCGTGCCGTAGCCGTCAGACCACGGGCGGCGCGGACGAGCTGTTGCCCCGGGGTTGCCAGCGGATGAGAGCGATGCCGTGGCCGTCCGGGTCACGGAAGGCCGCCGCCCACAGGTCCATCTGCTCGCCCCGGGCAATCGGGCGCGGTCGATGGATGAACTTGACGCCCTTGGCGAGCAGGTCGGCGTGTACGGCCTCGACGTCGCCCACCTCGAGATGGATGTGGACGAGCCGCCGGTCGACCGGCGCCATGTCCGAGACCCGGCGCAGCATGATGCGGGTCTCGCCGGACGCCAGTACCGCGCTCGACGGGCCGCTGTCGATCACGACGAAGCCGAGTACGTCGCGGTAGAACGCGATGGACCGGTTCAGATCGGTGACGATCAGGCGTACCCCGATGCCACGGATCGCACCGGTTCCACCGGGCACCGGGCCGGGATACGCGGCGAGCAGATCGGCGACCGCGGCGGCGTCGTCGTCGCTCGGCGAGCCGGTCGGTACCTCGGCCGCGGGTTCGGGTGCCGGTGCCGCCGCGGGCGGGTCGGCCTGGGGAGCCTCGGTCTCGTCGACCGCCGGGCGTACACCCAGCACGGCTGACGCCCCTTCGATGGGAACGATGTCGTAGACCGGAACGTCCTCGTCCGGCGGTACCGTCGGCGCCTCGTGCTTCGGGGTGTCCTCGGTGCGGGGCGTCGGCGCGGGCGGTGAGGCCGGCGGCGGCTCCTCGACCGCGACCGCGGTCACCGTGGCGGCGGCCACGGTTGGGGCGGCCACGGTTGGGGCGGCGGCCACGGGAGGTTGCTCGGCGCGCGGGCGGCGGGGTCGCGGGCTGGGCCGCGGCCGCTGGGGCGGCGGAGGTGGGTTGTGCGGCGGCGGGGGTGGCGGCTGGTTCTCGGGGCCCAGCTCGGCGTCGACGATGCGTTGGACGTGTTGCTGGAAGCGCTCTTCCTCGGCCGCCTCCTGGGTGTGGCTGCGCACCTCCCGCCACTGGACCCGGACCTGACGCGGATCGTCGATGGCGACCCGGATCGGCAGGTTCATGCGCGGGCTGGGCCACTTGTCGACCGGTACCCGTAGCTCGACGATGTTGACCTTGACCGGCTCCAACCCCGGCGCGCTGACGACGACCTGCATCTCGCAGCGCCCGGAGCCCGACCCGATCGGATCGGTGGCGGTGAGCACGTGTGCCATGCCGCGCACGTAGTTGAGCGAGTTGCCCCGCACGATCGCCACCACCACGAGAGTGATCGCCAGCGCGAGGCCGGCGACCCCGACCGCGACGACCGTCCAGTTGCCCAGGCCGAATCCGGCGCAGACCACGAAGAACCCGCAGGCGGCAACGGTTATCGCCACAAACTTGCGGGAGAGCGAAACACTCCAGCGACGGCTGTCCGGCACGCGCGAACCTCCCCTGGGGATCACCCTGCGAGCCCCGATCCTCGCTCTCGCTATGCTATTCGCCGCTGTGGGTCGCAGAAAACGCCCGCGACGAGGAGGAGTTTCCGTGTCCGAGCGTACGCTCGTATTGATCAAGCCGGACGCGCTACGCCGCGGGCTCGTCGGCGAGATCATCAGCAGGTTCGAGCGGAAGGGCCTCACGATCGAGGTGATGGTGCTGCGCGGCATGAGTACCGAGCTCGCCCGCACACACTATGCGGAGCACGTGCACAAGGATTTCTACCCGCCGCTCGAGGCGTTCATGACCGGTGGGCCGCTCGTGGCCATGATTCTCGCCGGTGACCAGGCGATCGACGTGGTTCGCCGGCTGACCGGGGCAACCGACGGCCGGGTCGCCGACGCGGGCACGATCCGCGGCGACATGTCGCTGTCCAACCGGGAGAATCTCGTACACGCGTCGGACTCGTCCGAGAGCGCCAAGCGGGAGATCGCGCTCTGGTTCCCCGAGTTATCCGGATGAACCCTTCCCGGCGGGTGGGGTAACCTTCATATCCATAGGCGATGACCCGGCCATCACCGGCGAGCCTCCGGAAGAAACGGGCCCCTGGCCTGGAGTAGAACCGGACGGGTCCGGCCCGTCACAGCCGGCCAACGAGCGGGTGCTCGGCCACGCGCCGGGCGCCAAGCGAGGTGGTACCGCGGGCCCGCCCCTCCGCTGAGGGATCTGGTTCGTCCTCGCAGGGCAACGAGAGCTACGCGAGGAGACCACCGATGGTTTATCCCAAGCACGCCGCGGGCGCGGGCGTACCGGCCAGTCCCGACCTGCCCGAGGTCGAGCGGCGGGTGCTCGAGCACTGGGCCGAGGACGGGACGTTCGAAGCGTCCGTCGATCAGCGCGAGGCCGGCGTCGACGGCTCCAACGAGTTCGTGTTCTACGACGGGCCGCCGTTCGCCAACGGCCTGCCGCACTACGGCCACCTGCTGACCGGGTACGTCAAGGACGTCGTGCCGCGCTACCAGACGATGCGCGGCCACCGGGTCGAACGCCGGTTCGGCTGGGACTGCCACGGCCTGCCCGCCGAGGTGGAAGCGGAGAAGCAGCTCGGGATATCCACGAAGGCGGAGATCCTCGAGCTGGGCGTGGACAAGTTCAACGACGTCTGCCGTAGCTCGGTGCTGCAGTACACAAAGGACTGGGAGCGGTACGTCACCCGGCAGGCCCGCTGGGTCGACTTCGTGCACGACTACAAGACGCTCGACCTGGACTACATGGAGAGCGTGCTGTGGGCGTTCAAGACCTTGTACGACAAGGGACTCGTGTACGAGGGGTTCCGCGTGCTGGCGTACTGCTGGCGGTGCGAGACCCCGCTGTCCAACACCGAGACCCGGATGGACGACACGTACCGCGACCGGCAGGATCCGGCGGCGACGGTGTGGTTCGAGCTCGAAACCGGCGAACGGATGCTCGCGTGGACCACGATGCCGTGGACGCTCGTGCCGAACGTGGCGCTGGTGGTCGGGCCGGACGTGGACTACGCAGTCGTCTCGCTCGACGGCCAGCGCTATGTGCTCGCGGAGGCCAGGCTCGACGCCTACGCCAAGGAGTTGGCGGGCGCCTCACGCGTGGGCACGTTGAAGGGCCGTGACCTGGTCGGGCGCAAGTACACGCCGATGTTCGAGTTCCTCGTCGAGCACCTCGCCGACGTACCCAAGGCCTTCACTGTGCTCTCCGGGGACTTCGTGTCCACTGAGGACGGTACGGGCGTCGTGCAGGTCGCACCGTCGCACGGTGAGGACGACTACAACGTCTGCACCGAGGCGGGCATACCGACCGTGCTCACTGTGGACGATCGGACCCGGTTCACGTCCATAGCGCCGCGGTTCGAGGGCCTGCAGGTCTTCGAGGCCAACAAGCCGCTGCTGCGCGAACTGCGGCAGCGCGGGATGCTGGTGCGGCAGGACGCGTACGTCCACTCGTACCCGCACTGTTGGCGCTGCGACACGCCGCTGGTGTACAAGGCGGTCTCGTCGTGGTTCGTCGGGGTGACGAAGTTCCGGGACCGGATGGTAGAGCTGAACCGGGACATCACCTGGGTACCGGGACACGTGCGGGACGGTCAGTTCGGCAAGTGGCTGGAAGGCGCCCGGGACTGGTCGATCAGCCGTACCCGGTTCTGGGGCTCACCGATACCGGTCTGGCGGTCGGACGATCCGGCGTACCCACGCGTCGACGTCTACGGCTCCCTCGACGAGCTGGAACGCGACTTCGGGGTCCGCCCCACCGACCTGCACCGGCCCGGCATAGACGAGCTGACCCGGCCGAACCCGGACGACCCGACCGGGCGCTCGACGATGCGCCGGGTGTCGGACGTGCTCGACTGCTGGTTCGAGTCGGGGTCGATGCCGTACGCGCAGGTGCACTACCCGTTCGAGAACACCGACTGGTTCGAGCATCACTACCCCGGTGACTTCATCGTCGAATACACCGCCCAGACGCGTGGTTGGTTCTACACCCTGCACGTGCTGGCTACCGCCCTGTTCGACCGGCCGGCGTTTCGCACGTGCGTGGTACACGGGACGTTGCTCGGGTCCGACGGCCGGAAGATGTCGAAGAGCCTGCGCAACTATCCGGACGTCTACGAGGTGTTCGACACGTACGGCGCCGATGCCATGCGGTGGTTCCTGATGGCATCGCCGGTGCTGCGTGGCGGCGACATGTCGGTGACCGAGGCCGGCATCAGGGACGCGGTACGGCACGTGCTGCTTCCACTGTGGAACGTGTGGTACTTCTTCACGCTCTACGCCAACGCCGAGGGGTATACGGCCGTCCCACGCACGGACAGCGAGCACCTGCTGGACCGGTACGTGCTGGCCAAGACCAGGGCGCTGGTGGAGGACGTCACGGCGCGGATGGACGAGTACGACGTGTCCGGCGCCTGTACCGCCGTGCGGTCCTATCTAGACGCGCTGACCAACTGGTACGTGCGCCGGTCGCGGGACCGGTTCTGGGCCGGCGACCGGGACGCGTTCGATACCTTGTGGACAGTTATGGAAACCCTGTGCCGGGTGATCGCACCAGTGGCGCCGATGGTCGCGGAGGAGATCTGGCGCGGGCTGACCGGCGGCCGCAGCGTCCACCTGGAGGACTGGCCGGTCGCGTCCGACTATCCTTCGGACCCGGCGCTCGTGTCCACGATGGACGCTGTGCGGGACGTTTGCTCGGCGGCGCTGTCGCTGCGCAAGGCCCGCGGGCTCCGGGTGCGGTTGCCGCTGCCCGCGCTGACCGTGGCGGCGCCGGGCGCTGAGGCACTCCAACCGTTCGCGGACCTGGTGGCGGACGAGGTGAACGTCAAGCACGTCACGTTCACCGACGACCGGACGGGGTACTGCGAGCAGGTACTGACGGTGGTGCCGCGGGCGCTCGGCCCCCGCGTGGGCGGTGCGGTGCAGCAGGTCATCAAGGCGGTCAAGGCCGGCGAGTGGTCGCTCGAGGACGGTCGGCCCGTGGCGGCCGGGGTGACCCTCGAGGAAGGCGAGTACGAGCTGAAGCTGGTCGCCTCGGATACTGGGGGCACTGTGCACTCAGCGCCTCTGTCTTCCGGTGAGGGCGTCGTGGTGCTCGATACCGAGGTCACGCCCGAGCTGGCGGCGGAGGGACTCGCGCGGGACGTCGTACGCGTCGTGCAGATGGCGCGGCGGGAGGCGGACCTGGCGGTCAGCGACCGGATCTCGCTCGTCGTCGAGGCGTCGCCGGGGGTCACCGCGGCGGTGGAAGCGCACCGCGACTTCGTGGCCGCCGAGACGCTCGCGACCGCGATCGAGTTCGGTGCGGCCGCGGCCGGCTTCGCCGGCGAAGCCGGCGACGGCGAGAGCGTGCGGGTCACCGTCACGCGCGCCTGACAGTTTCCGGGAAGGTGGCCCTATCGCTGGCGCGGTAGGGCCACTTTCGCCGTAAGTGCGGTCCGTCGGTCGTTGTGAAAGTTTCAGGCCACCTTGGCCAACCGGCCGATGCTCCGTAACATTCGTCGATGGAAGCGCTCCCACAAATGAACCGCGCTCATTTGCAGGAGGAACACCATGAGACGTCTACGGGTCGCCGCGATCGCGGCGACACTCGTCGCCGGAGCGATCGTCACAGTGATCGCCGGCGCCGCCCCCGCCCAGGCGGCGCCCGTGATTTGCGACAAGTTCGGGGCGACGAGGATCCTCAACGGCCAGTTCATCGTCATGAACAACGTGTGGGGCGCCGACACAGCGCAGTGCATCGACGTCAACCAGAGCGGCGGGTTCACGGTCACGCAGGCCGCGCACAACAAGCCGACCAACGGGGCGCCGGCCGCGTACCCGGCGATCTACGCCGGCTGCCACTACGCGACCACGCCCGCCGACTGCACCTCCGGCAGCGGCCTGCCCATGCAGGCCAACTCCAGTGGGTTCGGCAACGTGCGGACCAGCGTGAACTACACGTACCCGGCGGGCGGCACCTGGAACGCGGCGTACGACATCTGGTTCGACCCGACCCCCAGGATCAACGGCCAGAACACCGGGGCCGAGATCATGATCTGGCTCAACTTCCAGGGGGGGATCAACCCTGCGGGCTCGCGGGTCGTCCAATCCGTCAACCTGGCCGGCGGTACCTGGGAGGTCTGGTTCGCCAGCGTCGGCTGGAACGTCGTGACGTACCGCCGGACGAGCGCCACCACCTCGCTCAACTTCGCGGTCAACACGTTCTACGCCGATGCGGTGTCCCGTGGCTTCGCCCAGAGCAACTGGTACATGACCAGCGTCCAGGCCGGGTCCGAGCCGTGGGTCGGTGGTGCCGGGATGACGGTGAACTCGTTCACCTACACGACCCAGGGCCAGGTGGACAACATCCCACCGTCCCAGCCGCAGAACCTGACCGCGTCGGGCACGACGGCCACGAGCACGAACCTGTCGTGGAGTCCGTCGACGGACAACGTCGGCGTGACCGGGTACGACATCTTCCGCCGGCAGGGCACCAGCGGGTCGTTCACGAACGTCGGTACGACCACCGGTACGACGTTCACGGCCGGTCAACTGACCGCCAATACCCAGTACCAGTTCAACGTCGTCGCCCGGGACGCGGCGGGTAACAACTCGACCGCGTCGGCCAACGTCACGGTCACGACCGGGCAGGGCGGCGACACCATACCGCCGTCGATACCGCAGAACCTCACCGCGTCGGGTACGACCTCCAGCAGTACGAACCTGTCGTGGAGCCCGTCGACGGACAACATCGGCGTGGCCGGGTACACGGTGTTCCGGCGGCAGGGCACGAGCGGCACGTTCACCCAGGTGGGTACGCCGACCGGTACCACGTTCACTGCCGGCCAGCTCAGCGCGAACACCACGTACCAGTTCAACGTCGTGGCCCGGGACGCGGCCGGTAATGCCAGCGGCGCGTCGAACACCGTCACGGTCACGACGACTGGCGGCGGCGGACCTGGTACCTGTTCGGTGACGACCAGCATCCCGAACCCGTGGGACAACGGGTACGTGGTCTACGTCCGCATCACCAACACCGGTACGACGACGATCACCGGCTGGTCGACGACGTTCACCCTGCCGGCCGGCCATGCGATGGTCGGCGGCGGTTGGAACGCGGTGTTCACGCCCAACGGGCAGAACTTCACCGCCCGCAACATGGGCCACAACGGCACGCTGGCACCCGCGGCGTTCACCGAGTGGGGCTTCCAGGCCAGCCGCCCGAGCGGCAACACCCAACTGCCGACGTTCGGCTCCTGCGCCGTGGGCTGAGGCTAGCCCAGGCTGAGACCTCGGCCACCTCGCGCCGACCGGCAACGAGAGCGGGCGCGGGCACCGGATATGGTGCCCGCGCCCGCAGTTCGTTTCTCAGGAGGTCGGTTGTCCACGTTGTACACCGTCGGGAAGCTCACCGCCGCCCCGCTCATGCGGCTGGCCTGGCGGCCGACGGTCACCGGACTGGAGCACGTGCCCCGGTCCGGACCGGCCATCCTCGCGAGCAACCATCTGTCCATGGTGGACTCGCCATTGCTGGGGGCGATCTGCCCGCGACCGCTCTACTTCCTCGCCAAGAACGACTACTTCGTTCGACCCGGGCTCTTCGGCGCCGCCATGCGCACTGTCCTCGAGGGACTCAACCAGATCCCGGTCGACCGGTCGGGCGGCCGGGCGAGCCTCCTGGCGCTGGACGCGGCGGTACCGGTGCTGCGGGCGGGAAACGCTCTCGGCATTCACCCCGAGGGCACCCGGTCACCCGACGGTCGGCTCTACCGCGGCCGGCCGGGCGTCGCGCGACTCGCCCTCGACACCGACGCCACGATCGTCCCCATTGGACTGATCGGTACCGAGCGCATCCACCCGATCGGTGCGCGGCTGCCGCGGCTCGGCCGGGTCGAGGTGCGCATCGGTCCGCCGCTGGACCTGTCGCCATGGCAGGGCCAGCCGGTCACGTCGAAGGTGCTCCGCGAGGTCACCGACCGGCTCATGCGCGAGATCCAGAAATTGACCGAGCAGGAGTACGTCGTCCGCTACGCTCGCCGGAGTGAGTGACGCCGCCCTGCGCGCGTACTACAACGAGCGGGCACCCGTCTACGACCACGCGTACTCCGGTACCGCGCCGGCCTGGGTCGACGCCATGGCCGCCGACCTGCGGGCGCTCCCGGCGCGGTCGTCTTCCTCGGCGACAACCAGCTGACCCCGGCCTGGGAGACGCGCCTGTTCCACCACGACGGCGATACGTACGAGGCTCGCGAACTGCCCGACGGCTCGACCCACGAGATCCTCGAGAACTACTTCACCGCGGACGACCTGCGGGCGATGGTCGCGCCGTACGGTACCGACGTGCGGCTCACGATGGGCGACTGGTGGTGGTGGCTGACCTATCAGGTCCGCTGAACCAGGGCACCGCGCAGCTCGCGCAGCAGTCGCGCGCTGTCCTGGACCCCTCGGCCGGCGAACGTGGCGACCGCGATGCTGCCGTGGTCGGCCCACCCGCAGACCGCCCCGTTGTCGCCGGCCTTGCCACAGCGCTGATGCCCGCCGAGCGGACCCGGCTCGACCGGGGTCACGCCGGTCAGCCCGAGCTTCTCCAGTTCGCCCGCCAGATCGCCCTCCGGATCGAGGATGAACCCGGTGGCCCCGACGACCGTCACGCGGCGGTTGCGCGAATCCCGGTACACCTCGGCGAACACGTTCTCGGCGAGCAGGCGCTCGGTCCGTGCCTTGATCTTCAACGGCTCGGTGGTGTCCGGGTCCTCCAGCCGGGTCAGCCCGGCGACCTGCGCCGGCGGTACGGCGACGGACGTCGGGTACTGGTCGTAGAACGGCTTGACCCAGTAGATACAGCCGCAGCAGCACAACGCGGTGAGCGTGGTCAGCACGAACAATGTCCACGGAAAGCGACGCCGGCGGCGCCGGGGCGGCTGCGGTACCCAGTGCGGCGGTCGCGCGGTGGGCGGCCGGCGGTACTGCGGTGGTCGCGACTGCGGCGGTCGCGGTGGCGCGACCGGCCAGCTACCGAGCGGCGCGGTGACCGGGCGCGGCACATTCGGATCGGGTGGGGGTGGCGGAGGCGGCCAATCCGCGAACGGATCCTCCGGGAAGTCGAGGGTGTCGTCGTCGAGTCGCTTGCCGCGCTTGCCCTTCGACGGCGGTATCGGAGCCGAGCCGGTCCAGCGAGGAAGCACGATCGGCTCGGTCGGCGGCTCGTCTGCCGCCACGACCTGTGGTTCGGTCGGCGGGTCCATCGCCGGCTCCGGTGGGGAAGCCGCGGGTTCCGGTGGGGAAGCCGCCGGCTCCGTAGGGGAAGGTGGCGGCGACGGCTCAGCCGGCTCCGGTACGTCCGGCGGTTGGGACATCGGCGCTCCTCTCGCTGATCGAGCGTAGCGCCGTCGCGCGAACGCCAACCGGGATCAGCGCACGGCCACCCACACCGCCCAGGCGGCCAGCCCGAGGATCAACAACCCGCCCGCCCGGCGCGTGTGGACGAACGCCAGCGGGGCCCACCACAGCGGCCACACCGGGTTCTCCACCGGCGGCTCGGCCGGTTTCGGCTGGCCGAACTGGCGCAGAGTCCGCACGAGCATCGGTACCGCCAGCAGGGTCAGCAGCGCCGGCCAGGGGAGCGCGCCCGGGAGGACGAGCGCCACGACGCCGACGTAGTACGCCACCATCATGGCCTGGGTCAGCGCCTTGGCCCGGCCCTCGCCGAGCAGCACAGGCAGCGTACGGGTACCGGCCGGACGGTCGTACGGGATCTTGTCGATGTGCTTGCCGAGCAGCACGGTGGTGGGCAGCAGCGCGTACACGGTGGCCGCCGCGAGCACCCCCCACGGCAGGTGACCCACGCCCGCGTAGTAGACGCCACCGACCATCAATGGACCCCACGTGACGAGCACGTCGAGCTCACCGAGACCGATCTTCTTCAGCCGCAGCGGGGGAGCCGTGTACGCCCACGACAGGAACAGCCCGCCGAGCGCGAACGCCGCGATCCACCAGTCCCGCCGACCGATCAGCGTGATCATGATGGCCAGGTCGAGCAGGTTCGCGACGAGAATGCCGCCGATCAGTTGCCGCTTCGTGACCAGCCCGGCGAGGATCGGGTGCGGCGCGTAGAGCGCTCGCGGCGCGTCCCGGGTGTCGCTACCGACCTCGGTGTCGGCGAGGTCGTTCATCATGTTGTTCGCCACGTGGGCGATCACGATGCCCACGACGGCCAGCGTGACGTTGACCCAGTTCACGCCCTTCGCGTCCGCCGCCAGCAGGACGGCCAGCAAGCCGGACGTGAGCGTCATCGGCAGGACGCCGGCGCGGGTCACGACCAGCCACCGGGTGACCGAGTCGACCACACCCTGCTCGGGCGGGTTCGTGGTGCGGAAGGCGTACCGCCAGGCCGCCATGCGTTCGGCGAAGGTAATCGTGCTGCTCACAGACGCGAAGCGTACTCACCCTCGACGTCGGCTCGGGCCGGCCGGTCGCCGACGCGTATTCTCGAATGTTGGACCACAGGAGGAATAAATTTATGACCGTCGCAACCGTCTGGCCCCAGCTCGAGCCACTGCTGCCCCAGGTGAGCAAGCCGATCCAGTACGTCGGCGGTGAGCTGGGCGCGGTCGTGAAGGACTGGGACAGCGCGACGGTGCGATGGGCTCTGATGTACCCGGACGCGTACGAGGTCGGCCTGCCCAACCAGGGCGTGCAGATCCTCTACGAGGTCCTCAACGAACAGCCGGACGTACTGGCCGAGCGGACGTACGCCGTCTGGCCCGATCTCGAGCGGCTGATGAGAGCGAACCAGGTCCCACAGTTCACTGTGGACGCTCATAGGCCGGTGACGGCGTTCGATCTGTTCGGCGTCTCGTTCGCCACCGAGCTCGGCTACACCAACCTCCTCACCGCGCTGGACCTGGCCGGTATCCCGCTGGCCGCCGTGGACCGCACCGATGCGCATCCGGTTGTGGTCGCCGGGGGACACGCCGCGTTCAACCCGGAGCCGATCGCCGACTTCGTCGACGCGGCCGTGCTCGGCGACGGTGAGGAGGCGGTACTCGAGATCACCAACATCGTCCGGCAGTGGAAGGCCGACGGGCAGCCGGGCGGGCGCGAGGAGCTGTTGCTGCGGCTGGCGCGTACGGAGAGCGTCTACGTGCCGAGGTTCTACGACGTCGACTACCTGCCCGACGGGCGCATCCAGCGGGTCGTGCCGAACCGGCCGGACGTGCCGTACCGGGTGCACAAGCGCACGACCATGGACCTCGACGCGTGGCCGTATCCGAAGAAACCGTTGGTACCGCTGGCCGAGACGGTCCACGAGCGGTACGCCGTGGAGATCTTCCGCGGCTGCACCCGGGGCTGCCGGTTCTGCCAGGCCGGCATGATCACCCGGCCGGTGCGCGAGCGTTCGATCACCACGATCGGCGAGATGGTGCACGAGGGCCTGCAGCACTCCGGGTTCTCCGAGGTCGGCCTGCTGTCGCTGTCCAGTGCGGACCACTCCGAGATCGCCGATGTCGCGAAGGGCCTCGCCGACCGGTACGAGGGCACGAACGTCTCGCTGAGCCTGCCGTCCACGCGGGTCGACGCGTTCAACATCACGCTGGCCGAGGAGCTGTCCCGCAACGGCCGGCGAACCGGGCTGACATTCGCTCCCGAGGGCGGCAGCGAGCGGATCCGCCGGGTCATCAACAAGATGGTGTCGGAGGAGGACCTCATCCGCACCGTCGTGACGGCGTACACGAACGGGTGGCGGAACGTGAAGCTGTACTTCATGTGCGGCCTGCCCACGGAGACCGATGACGATGTCGTGCAGATCGCCCGGCTGGCGCATGAGGTGATCCGGGCCGGTCGGGCAGCCACCGGCAGCCGGGACATCAGGTGCACGGTGTCGATCGGCGGCTTCGTCCCCAAGCCCCATACACCGTTCCAGTGGGCGGCGATGGCCACGCCCGAGACCATCGACGCCCGGTTGAAGATGCTCAAGCAAGCGATCAACGCCGACAAGTCGCTCGGCCGGGCCATCGGGTACCGGTACCACGACGGTCAGCCGTCCCTGATCGAGGGCCTGCTCGCCCGCGGGGACCGGCGGGTCGGCGCGGTCATCCGTCGGGTGTGGGAGGACGGCGGCCGGTTCGACGGCTGGTCGGAGCACTTCTCCTACGACCGCTGGGTGCGCGCGTGTGCCGAGGTCGGGGTGGACCTCGACTGGTTCACCACTCGGGAGCGGGACGAGCTCGAAGTCCTGCCCTGGGACCACCTCGACTCCGGCTTGGACAAGGACTGGCTCTGGCAGGACTGGCAGGACGCATTGTCCGAGTACGAGCAGGACGACTGTCGCTGGACGCCATGCTTCGACTGTGGCGTGTGTCCCGCGATGGATACCGAGATCCAGATCGGCCCCACCGGGCGCAAGCTCCTCCCACTTACGCCGGTCATCACCTGAGGAGCGGCACGATCAGCAGACGACAGCCGGAGGGCGGCCAGGCGCCCGTCGTCCAGCGGATCCGCATCCGGTACGCCAAACGCGGCCCGCTGCGGTTCACCTCGCATCGCGACTTCGCCCGGGCGTTCGAGCGCGCTCTGCGCCGGGCGAGCGTGCCCATCGCGTACTCGCAGGGCTTCACTCCGCACCCGAAGATCTCCTACGCGAGCGCGGCGCCGACCGGGGTTGCCAGCGAGGCTGAGTACCTGGAGATCGCCCTGCAGCGGTCGGCCGACCCGGCTTGGTTGCGCAAGGCGCTCGACGCGGCGCTCTCGCCCGGACTCGACATTCTCGATGTGGTCGAGGCCCACGGCGGTAGCCTCGCCGACCGCATCGACGCCTCCCATTGGCGGGTGGAACTGCCCGGGGTGGAACCGGGTGCGTTGCGCTTGGCGGTCAACGCGTTCGTGGAGGCGCCGGAGGTGCTCGTCGAGCGCCTGACGAAGCAGGGACGCCGGACCGTCGACGCCCGCGGGCCGGTGACCAAGATCGAGGTGTACGCGGGTGAAAGGGCACCTTCCGAGGTCGGGGAGGTACCGTGTGCGATACTGGACCTTGTCGTACGACAGGTCACCCCGTCCGTACGGCCCGATGACATCCTCTCCGGCCTCCGCGCGGTGGCCGACCTGGAGCCGCCGGTACCGCCCCGGGCGACCCGGCTGGCTCAGGGCACGTTGTCCGCGCAGGGGGAGATCATTGATCCGCTCGCTGCGGATCGGGGAGTCGTCGAGGAGCGCTAGCCGCCGGCGACGCGCTCGTAAGCAGACTTGGAGGTCTGCCTGACCAGATCACTGGTTGGGTGGACCGCCGGAAGACCCGTCCGGCATCCCTGCGTGGCTGCGAACTTCGCGCCCGGGGACGCCAGAACTGGAGAACGTCGGAGCATGCTCGACAACGAGCCCAATAGCGGTACCGCTCCCGAAGCGGACGCCACCGAGAGCGCTACGCCCACCCGGCGTAGGCGTACAACCACCACGCGGCGCGCCAGCACCGAGCCGGCGGCAGCGGAGACATCCGAGGCGACACCCGCCGAAGCGACCGAAGAGGCTAAACCGACCCGACGCCGTACCAAGGCGACGAAGGCGACCAAGGCCACTAAGGCCACCAAAGCGGCTCCGCCAGAGGAACCAGCCGAAGTCGGCGAGTCTGCGCAAACGACTACGGCGAAGAGAACTCGGCGGAAGAAGGCGGTACCTGCCGAAGTACCCCCAGAGGCCCCCGAACCGGTCGAAGCCGCACCGAGGAGTACCGCCGTACTCTTCATGCCTCCAGCGGAGAAGACCACGCCGAAGCCTGTCGCGGAGCCGGCGCCCGACGCGACCGAGGGGTCGGAAGCGGCCCGGACGCGCCGCCGCCGACCCCGGCGCACGGCGGAGGCCGCGGAGCCTGCGGCAGCGGCAGCGGCCGCGGCTGAACCCGAGGCAGCGGAAGCCGATGAGGACGACGACGACGAGACGCTCTCGGTCGCCGAGCGCCGCCGCCGGCGCCGTGGGCGTCGCGGGCGCGGGCGCGGGAAGGGCACCTTCGACGAGGACGACGAGGCCGTCCAGGCCGAGAAGGGCGACGAGCCGGAGGACGCCGCTCCGGCCGCGGACACGAGTGAGGCGCTGACACGCCGCCGTCGCCGCCGTCGCCGCCGCGGTGCCGGTGACGTGGACGCGGACGACGACGAGGGCGTGGTGACCGTCGTCAAGATCCGCGAGCCAAGGCGAGCGACGGACGAGGTACAGGGAGTGTCCGGCTCGACCCGGCTCGAGGCGAAGCGTCAGCGCCGGCGGGACGGTCGCGAACAGCGGCGCACCCGGCCGCCGATCCTCTCCGAGGCGGAGTTCCTGGCCCGCCGCGAGGCCGTCGATCGAGTGATGGTGGTCCGCCAGCGCGGCGACCGCACGCAGATCGCGGTTCTGGAGGACGGGGTGCTGGTCGAGCACTACGTCACGCGGGCCAGCGCGACCACGATGGCCGGAAATGTCTATCTCGGCAAGGTGCAGAACGTGCTGCCGAGCATGGAGGCGGCGTTCGTCGACATCGGCCGCGGCCGTAACGCGGTCCTCTACGCCGGCGAGGTGAACTGGGACGCCACCGGCCTGGAAGGCAAGGCGCGCTCGATCGAGCAGGCGCTCAAGTCGGGCGACTCGGTCATGGTCCAGGTGACCAAGGACCCCGTCGGGCACAAGGGCGCGCGGCTCACCAGCCATGTCGCGCTGTCCG
This sequence comes from Micromonosporaceae bacterium, assembly GCA_035650075.1. Classification (GTDB taxonomy): domain Bacteria; phylum Actinomycetota; class Actinomycetes; order Mycobacteriales; family Micromonosporaceae; genus DASSUC01. The sequence continues at coordinate 22,001 of DASRII010000372.1, forward strand.
GCCGGCACCTGGTCTACGTGCCGAACGGCAACGCCTCCGGAATCAGCCGCAAACTGCCCGACAACGAGCGCAAGCGGCTGCGGGACGTGCTGCGCACGCTGGTACCGGACGGCGCCGGCGTAATCGTGCGCACCGCCGCCGAGGGCGCGACCGAGGACGAGCTGGCCCGGGACGTCAAGCGACTGCAGGCTCAGTGGGACGACATCGCGACGAAGGCCGCCGAGGGCAGCCCGCCGATCCTGCTCTACGAGGAGCCCGATCTGGTGATCCGGGTCGTCCGGGACCTGTTCAACGAGGACTTCCGCGAGCTGGTGATCCAGGGCGACACGGCGTACAACATGGTCGAGTCGTACCTCCAGCACGTCTCGCCGGATCTGGTCGGCCGGCTGCGCCGGCACACCGGGGTGGCGGACGTGTTCGCCGACAAGCGTGTCGACGAGCAGATCCTCAAGGGTCTGGACCGCAAGGTATACCTGCCGTCCGGCGGCCACCTCGTCATAGACCGCACCGAGGCGATGACTGTCATCGATGTCAACACCGGCAAGTACACCGGCGCCGGCGGCAACCTCGAGGAGACGGTCACCCGTAACAACCTCGAGGCGGCCGAGGAGATCGTGCGCCAGCTGCGGCTACGCGATCTAGGCGGCATCGTCGTCATCGACTTCATCGACATGGTGCTCGAGTCGAACCGGGAGCTGGTGCTCCGGCGGCTCACCGAGTGCCTGGGCCGCGACCGCACCAAGCACCAGGTCACCGAGATCACCTCGCTCGGTCTGGTCCAGATGACCCGCAAGCGCATCGGCCAGGGGCTGCTCGAGTCGTTCAGCGAGACCTGCGAGTTGTGCAAGGGACGCGGTCTGATCATCTACAACGAGCCGGTGGGCGACAAGCCGAAGGCGACCGGCGCGGCGGACAAGGTCAAGGCCGTTGCTTCGGCGCCGACCACCAGCTCCCGGCGCACTCGCAAGGCCGCCGCGAGCAAGGAGACCCAGGAGGCCGCTGACGAGGAGCCGGAGCCCGACCTGCCCGACCCGGTCGATACCGACGCCGCCGACGACCTGCTCGGCGAGGACGAGGAGGACATCGCGGTCGTGTCCAGCGGGCGCCGCCGGTCCCGCCGAGGCGGCTCCCGGCGCCGAACCCGACCATAAGTGGTTAGGCTGAGTTAGATCATGGTCCGGCCCCCCGGTCCGAAATCGGACAGAGGGGGACGCCCATGCTGGCTTCCGTCGCCGGGCTCGCCACGCTGCTGGCGCTGGGATTGGCCGCACCGGCCCAGCCGGTGACGCCATCGCCGAGCACGCCGTCCCCGACCTCCACGGTCGACAACACGCCCGAGATCTGCGTGACCAGCGCCCGGACCGTCCAGGACGGTCTGGAGAAGTTCGTCGCCCGGATGGAGGCGGTCAGCAGCTCCGCGGCGGGCGGCGACCTGGTCGCGGCGGACAAGGGCGTACAGGACGCGGGTACGCAACTCGTCGCGCTCGCCGCTGCCCTGCGGGTCGACGCCGCGCGGGCCACGTCGCCCAAGATCAGGACCACGCTGGGCGATCTCGCTACCGAGTTCGAGAAGCAGGGCAAGGCGCTGAACAGTCTGGCCGCGTTGCAAACCTTCGACATCAAGCGGATCGAGGTTTTGTCGAGCCAGATGGGGGTACTGTGCGGTGCGCCCAGCCCGTCGCCGACCCCGTCGGTGACTCCCACGCCGTCACCCACCAGGTGACGTTTACGACCTCGGGTCGCCGGCGTCGGGTTTGCGGCAGCCGCATAGGCTTCGCGAGTGCGACCATGCCGGTCGCGGGACCTGGGGGTGAACGGGGACGGTTCGTCTCTCTGCTCTGCCCAGGTCCGGACAAAAAACCCCCGAACGGTAAGGAATCAATGATGCGACGAATGCTCGCGCTCGCGGCCCTGGCCGCCGCGCTGCTGACCGCTGCCTGTTCCAACTCCGACAACACGGGCTCGGGTACGCCCACCTCCGCGCCCGCGACTTCCGCCGCCGCGGACAACACGAAGGAAGTGTGTGCGGCCGCCGAGAAGGCGATCACGGACGGCCAGCAGCAGTTCGCCACCGAGCTGCAGAAGGCGATGTCGGCGCAGGGCGCAGACCAGACCACCGCCATCCAGGCTCTCAAGACACTCTTCGGGCAGTGGGTCACGAGCCTACGTGCCGAGGCCGCGAAGGCTACCAACCCCGAACTCAAGACGGCGCTGACCACATTCTCGGACGAGCTGCAGAAGGCCGCGGACAACATCAACACGCCGCAGGACCTGCAGAACTTCGACATGGACAGCCCGGCCATGAAGTCCGCCAGCGACACCCTTGACCGCCTCTGCGGCTGACAGTCCCCCGGTTTGGGGCCGGCGGGCGCGATGACGTACTCTTGCCTGCGGCGCATTTCGTGTGCCCGTAGTCATGCGCGCCCGCCGGCCCCAAGCACGCTCGGCCGGGCCGCGGTCAGCGATCGTTACGACAGGAGTCCGCGTCCGATGTACGCCATCGTCAAGACCGGCGGCAAGCAGTACAAGGTCGCCGAGGGCGACGTGATCGAGGTCGAGAAGCTCGCGGGCGCCCCCGGAGACGAGGTGTCGCTGTCCGCGGTGCTCCTCGTCGACGGCGACGACCTGACGACGGACGCCGCGAAGCTGGCCAAGGTCGCCGTCACCGGCGAGGTCGTCGCACACACCAAGGGTCCGAAGATCCGGATTCACAAGTTCAAGAACAAGACCGGCTACCACAAGCGTCAGGGGCACCGGCAGCCGCTGACCAAGGTCCAGGTCACCGGAATTTCGAAGTAGGGAGACCGGCCATGGCACACAAGAAGGGCGCGTCCAGCTCGCGCAACGGCCGCGATTCCAACGCGCAGCGGCTGGGCGTGAAGCGCTTCGGCGGCCAAGCGGTGACCGGCGGCTCGATTCTGGTGCGCCAGCGCGGCACCAAGTTCACCCCGGGCACCAACGTCGGGCGCGGCAAGGACGACACCCTGTTCGCGCTCATCGAAGGGGTCGTGAAGTTTCAGGACAAGGGTCGCCACGGCACCTTCGTGCACGTGTTGCCCGCCGTCCCGGCGGAGTAGCCCGCACTCCCGGCTGCCGCGCGTGCCGCG
>DASRII010000373.1:0-5491 GCA_035650075.1 Micromonosporaceae bacterium
CCGGGCCGAGGATCGGGCGTGGGTCGCGCAGCTACGCGGCAAGCTGCGTACCGAGGTCTACATAGACAAGATCATGTATCACTACTTCTGGACGTCCGCGGGTACCTCGTGGCAGCGTCCGGAACGCATTCAGCCCGGTCCGAGGCTGGAGGTCGATCACCCGCATTTCACCTACTACGGAGAGGACCGCGAGGTGCCTGGTATCGACTTGCCCGCGTCGCTCGATGCCCTCGCGGCCAATCTGCACGTACAGAGCGGCATGCTCAAGCTGCACTCGGACCTCGCGCGGTACGCGGCCATCATCGAGGCCACCAAGCCTGAGGTGATCGTCGAGACGGGAACGCTGACCGGCGCGTCGGCGTTGTGGTTCGCCAGCCACGGACTCGACGTCATCACGGTGGACGTTGACCCACAAATGCCTGACTGGGCCCAGCACGACCGGATCACCTATGTGGTTGGCGACTCGGCGGATCCGGCGGTCGCACGCTACGTCCGCGAGCTGGTCGCCGGTCGGCGCTGCATGGTCTCGCTCGACTCGGATCACAGCGCGGCGCACGTCACCCGGGAGATCGAGCTGTACGGGCCGCTGGTCTCGCCCGGGTGCTATCTGGTGGTCGAGGACGGCATCCTGGGCCACGCACCACCCTCGTTGCTGGCGCAGCACGGGATGCGCGGGATGGTCGGCTCGCCGCTGGACGCCATTGCGGCGCGGCTGGCCGGCGCCACGGGTTGGACGCGCGACCTGGACATCGAGCAGGCCAACCCGGTCACGCACCACGTTGCCGGGTGGTGGCGCCGTGACGGATGAGCTCGTCGTCATCACGCCGTCCCGCGGGCGCCCACGCCAGCTCGCCGAGATGATCGAGATGGTGACCGAGACCACGTACGGGCACGTGCGGGTGCTGCCCTGCCTCGACGACGACGATCCCGAGCTGGTCGAGTACCGGCGAATCCTGCCGTCCTCGCCACGGTTGGTCGGTCCGCGCAAGACGCTGGTCGGCTGGACCAACCACGCCGCGCGGGTGTTGCTCGACCAGCGCGACCCGCCGCGTTATCTCGCGTCGCTCGGTGATGACCACCGGCCACGTACGGCGCACTGGGACCAGCTGCTAATCACCGCGCTCGATGGTCGGCCGGGCATCGCGTACGGGGACGACCTGTACCAGCACGAGCGGGTGCCCACGGCGTGGGTCGTGTCGACCGAGATCGTCCGGGCGGTCGGCTGGATGATGCTGCCGAGCTGCGAACACCTGTACGTGGACAACGCCGTGCGCGACCTGGGCTTGACGGCCGGGTGCCTGGTGTACCGGCCGGACGTGGTGATCGAGCACATGCACCCGGTGGCCGGCAAGGGCGAGTGGGATGCCAGCTACCGCGACAGCAACGGGTCGCGCTTGAAAGCTCGCGACCGTGACGCGTACCGGCGGTGGGTCCGGAGCGGGTTGGATGACGACGCGGCCAAGATCCGCGCGATACGAGAGGGAGCAGGCCAGCGTGTCTGAGATCATGATCGCGGTACGGCAGGGACACATCCGTATCGACGGGCGCCGGTACATCGTCCGGCGCGGCGTTACCACGGCGCACCGGGATCACCCGATCGTGCGCGACCACCCGAATCTCTGGGAGCCGATCAAGATCGACTACCCGATGCCGGATGGTGCCGGCTCTGTGGGGGCCGGCACCCCGTCCGGTGAGCCGGACAACGCCGTGGTGCGCGCGTGGGCCACGGGGGCGGGTATTCCGGTCGCGCCCTACGGCAAGGTGCCCTCTGCTGTGATCGAGGCCTACCGTGCCGCCCACGCAGCCCCCTGAGGGGCCGTCTGCGCCGTTGACCCCCCGGCGCATGGCGCGCCACCATGCCGCGCTCGATGACACGCCCAGAGCCGTCGTGTGGGCGCTGGTGGCCATCGCTGACGAGCTGGCCGAGATACGCCAGGCGCTGAAGCGGGCGCCGCGCTGATGCCGAGCTGTCACTACTGCGGCCGAACGGACCGCGAGATGCGACCCTACGGCCCCGGGGGCGCCACGGTGTGCCATCCGTGCGCGACCGAGACGCCGGAGCGCCAGGCGGCCGCGGAGGGCGCGTATGGGGCACTGCTCGCCGCGGCCGGCGCCGTCAGCCCGGTCAACACAGTCGTGATCGGTCGACAGTCTGGACCCCAGCCGTACGTCCCCCGTGATGAGGAGTCGCGCTGATGCCGCGCCGGAGCAAGGTCACCATCGAGGGGCTCGAAGGTCTTGAGCGCAAGCTCGACGAGCTGTCCGCCGCGGTCGCGCGGGGCGAGCGGCGAGCGGTCCGCGATGAGGTCGACGAGCTCGCCGACGACATGCGCCGCGGTGCGCCGCGGGACACGGGCGCGCTGATCGAATCCATCCAGGAGGAGATCAGCGCGAGCGGCCTGTCCGGTACCGTCGCGGCAACCGCGCGGCACGCGCCGTTCGTTGAGTACGGCACCTCGGACACCGCGGCTCAGCCGTACGCGATGCCGGCCGCCGAGCGTGCGCGAATGCGGTTCGTTGCGCGCGTCAAGCGCGAGATCATCGCCGAACTGAAAGGTCTCACGAAGTGATCTCCAGCTCGCCGGTCCACCCGGTCCAGGTCGGGATCTACGACCTGCTCTCCGGCGACGCGACCCTGACAGCGCTGGGTGTCGAGGGGGTCTACGACCAGGTGCCCGAGAGCGCCCCGATGGACTACATTAGGATCGGGGACCACCTGTCCATCCCGGACAACGCACACGGCCGGTTCGGGCGGGAGATCACCTCGACCATCCACGTGTGGACCCGTGCCCGGGGCAACGCGTCCGGCCAGGCCATCGCCGCGCGGATTGTCGAGTTGCTCGACCACCAGCACGGGGACCTGAGCGCACTGGTGGACGGGCACCGAATCGTGTCTATACGGCTTGAATTCGATCAGGCATTGACGGATCCCAATCCGGAGATTCGTCATCACGTGCTGCGGTTCCGCATCATCACGGACCAGGAGGAGTAGGGCATGCCAGGGTTAGACGCGTTCGGGACGCAATTCAAGCGTGGCGACGGTGCCACGGTCGAAGCGTTCACGACTATCGCCAACGTGACCAGCATCGGGGGTCCCGTCCGCAAGCGCGAGACCATCGACGTCACTGCGCACAACTCGCCGGACGGCTGGATGGAGTTCTGGGGCGGTATCAAGGACGGTGGTGAGATCTCGCTGGAGATCAACTACGATCCGACCGAGGCCACCCACGACCTGGACGACGACTTTGACGACGTCGAGCCGCGCAACTACCAGATCGTCATCCTGCCGGACACGGCGGACGAGCACACCTGGGACTTCGCGGGCATCCTCACCGAGCTGGGTGATGAGTTCCCCTACGACGATAAAATGGCGAGATCGATGACTATCAAAGTGACCGGCAAGCCGGTCCTCACCGCGACAAGCTAAGGACATTCCCCATGGCCCTACTGAGCCGCGATGCCATTCTGGACGCTGACGACCGGGAATACGATGAGGTCGAGTGCCCGGAGTGGGGCGGCAGTGTCCGACTCCGCTCGATCACAGGCGCCCAGCGCGACGCGTACGAGCAGTCGCTGATCGAGCAGCGTGGTAACAACCGACAGATGAACCTGCGCAACGCACGCGCCAAGCTGATCGTGCTGTGCGCGATCGACGAAGCCGGCGCGCGCCTGTTCGCCGAGGACGACATCCGCGCGCTCTCGCGCAAGAACGCCAAACCGGTAGACCGGCTGTTCGACGCGTGCCGCAAGCTGGCTCGACTGTCCGATGAGGACATCGACGAGCTGACCGAGGATTTCGACGCAACCCAGGGCGACGACTCTACTTCCGACTAGCCCAAGCCCTGGGCTGCACCGTGGGCGAACTGCTCGCGCGGATCGACTCGCGCGAGCTGGCCGAGTGGGTCGCGTACGAGCGGGTCGCCGGTCCGGTCGGACCAGAGCGGGCCGACATCCTCTCCGCTATCGTCGCGTCCACTGTGGCCAACGCGATGCGCGGCAAGCGTGGTAAGGCATTCAAGCTCTCCGACTTCACAGTCAGGTGGGATGACCCTGCCCGGTGGCAACAGGCCGAGCAGAGCGGACAGGATCACCTGCGCCTGGCGCAGTCGATAACCCGGATGATGAGCGGAAGGGGCACGGCGCGACGTGAGCACGCTAGCTGATCTGCTCGTCAAGGTCGGTATCGACGACACGGGCGCCGAGAAAGGCGGGCGCTCGATCTCGGCGAAGCTGGAGAAGACCTGGGACGGTATCAAGAAGACCGCCGCGGTAGCCGGCGCCGCGGTCGGCCTGGCCCTGGTCACCGGCATCATGGGCGGACTGGACGCTGAGGCGGCCGGGGACAGGCTGGCCGCCTCACTCGATGCCACGGCCGCCGAGGCGGGCCGCTGGGGCAAGGTCGCCGGAGACCTGTATGCCGGCGCGTGGGGCGAGTCCATAGACCAGGTCAACGGCGCGCTCGGGTCGGTCGTCACCAGCATCGAGGGCATGCGTGGCGCCAGCGACGAGGTTCTGACCGCCACAACCGCCAAGGTGCTCGACATGGCTACCGCTTTCGAGATCGACGTGGCGCGGGCCGCGCAGGTCGCCGGACAGAGCGTCAAGTCGGGACTGGCGAAGGATGCCGGGCAGGCGCTCGACCTGCTGACTGCGTCGCTCCAGCGGGTACCCGCCGCGGTGCGCGACGACCTACTCGACGCGCTCGACGAGTACGGCCCGTTCCTGACCTCCATCGGGGTTACCGGTGAGCGCGCCTTCGGGCTGCTGGTCAAGGGCGCCGAAAAGGGCATGTACGGGATCGACAAGACCGGTGACGCGCTCAAAGAGTTCACGATCCGCGCCACCGACATGTCTACCGCGAGCAAGGTCGGATTCGACATCCTCGGCATGTCCCAGGAGAAGATGGCCGGCAGGTTGCTCAAGGGTGGCGCTGACGGAGCGAAGGCGTTCGATCAGATCGTCAAAGGCTTACTGTCTATCAAGGACCCGGTGAAGCAGAGCCAGGCCGCCCTCGCGCTGTTCGGCACGCCGCTGGAAGACCTGTCCGTGGCGGAGATCCCGAAGTTCCTCGGTGGACTGCGGACCGCCGGGGGTGGGCTGGGCGAGGTGGCCGGCGCCGCTGACCGGATGAGCGCCACCCTCAACGACAACGCCAAGGTGTCGCTGGAGTCGTTCAAGCGCTCAGTTCAGCAGAACCTCGTCAACGCGCTGGAGCGCGCGATACCCGCCATGCAGGCCACCTTCGGCTGGCTGTCGCGCAACAGCGGGTGGGTGGTGCCGCTGGTCGCCGCGCTCGGCACGTTCGCCGCGATCGTGTACGTGATCATCACCGCGATGAAGATCTGGACCGCGGTGCAGACGGCGTGGGGCATCGTGATGGGCATCAGCCTGGCGCCCATCTACCTCATCATCATCGCGATAGCCGCGGTGATCGCCATCATTGTGCTGATCGCCACCAAGACGACGTGGTTCCAACAGCTCTGGGGCGCCG